>NZ_JAUCCU010000002.1:300000-600000 GCF_034675845.1 Castellaniella sp. | reverse complement strand
AGCTGCGACCCTTGCTTTCCGCGCCTCTGTTGAAGGAACCCCACCATGAACGAACCCCTCTCCGAGGTCATCCGCATCCGGGCGACCCCGTCGCATGCTGCGCGCCTGCCCACCGATCAACCGCTGCATCTGGACCATGCCTACACCACCTGCCAGAGCGGGTGGATAGGCTGGAAGGTAAGGGGCTGGCGCATGATATTGGTGGGCTACACCATGGGCCGGCTCACGATGGCGCCACCCTGACGCTGTCCGACGCATAGGCATACACTCAGGCGTTCGAGCTTCAATAGTTGAGCAATGCTTGCATCAAAAACCCAGTAGAAACTGGATTTACGAGAAAAAATACTCTATAGTCAATGAGCAATGTTTGCATCAAGCAGGAGGTCCCATGAGCCGGCTCAGCATCAAAGACAGAATGACTCGTTCCATCGCCCTGCGCAAGGGCGAGGTCATCCTGCGCGCTGATTTCGAATCCATGGGCAGCGCCAGCCAGATCAGCCGCGCCCTCAAAGAACTGACCGAAGCAGGCAAGATTGTCCGCCTGGGTTACGGTGTCTATGCCAAAGCCCGCCCCAGCGCGCTCACGGGTAAGCCCATACCCCGTGTCAGCCTGGCTGAACTGGGCCAGGAAGCCCTGGAAAAACTTGGGGTCTCCGTCAAACTGGGGCATGCTCAGGCAGCCTACTCAGAAGGCAAGACGACACAAGTCCCCGTGCGTACCACCTTCAATACAGGCCAGCGCCGTATTTCCCGCAAGCTCACTGTCGGGATCAGCACCGTACGCTATGAGAACAATTACAACGCACGAATATGAGCTGATCACCAGTGTGATCGGCGAAGGGCTGACAGATCTGCCCGAAGCGGTCCTTGAAAAGGACCTGCTGATCACAGAAGCACTACGTACTGTGGCTACACCCGATGAAGATGGCCCTCAGCTTATTTTTTGTGGTGGCACATGCCTGTCCAAAGCATACGGTCTGATCGACCGGATGTCCGAAGATATTGATTTCAAGCTGGTACTGCCGACTGGTTTATCAAGCAACACACGCCGCCGATTACTCAGCCAGATCAAGAAGCGCCTGATCCAGGTCTTCACCGACGCAGACTTCTCGGTTCCAGCCGAAGGTGTCAAAGCGCGTGACGGCAACCACTATATTCAGCTGGACCTGCAGTACCGCAGTTGCTTTCCCGTGGTCGCCAGCCTGCGGCCCGCCATCAAGGTCGAAATCAATGCTCGCCCGCCGATACTGCCCACGACCACACAAGCCATCGCATCCATGCTGGACCGTTTGATCCAGACGTCCAGCCCCGCCCTGCAACTGAAATGCATCAGCGTCGAGGAGACTCTAGCCGAAAAGGTGCTGTCATTCCTGCGTCGCACAGCAGAAGCTCAGGCAGGGCGAAACCGCGCTGAATACGATAGCCGACTGGTTCGCCATATCTACGATATTCACGCCATCGTTCAACGACACAGAGACATGTCGTTACCACATGCCTGTTTTGCTGCCCTGGTGGTCAGTGATGCAGCGCAGTTTCAAAACCAATATCCAGAATTTGCAGCTGATCCTGTGGGACAGATGCAAACGACATTGGATGCCCTGCGCGATGACTCAGGCTTGTTCGAGCATGATTATCTGCGCTTTGTCGATGAACTGGTATTCGGAAAACCTGTAACCTTCGCCGAAGCCAGAATGGCATTTGTCAGCATGGCAGATCGTCTGATCGAGCAGATGCGCAAGTGACGCAACCTCCACATAATCAAGGCTCAGACCTGACAGCCCCCAAAACGTCTACCGACTGTCGTCATACTACCGTCAAGACGCACTCTGCCCGTCTTCATTGACCAGGCAGACCTGCTGCAAAGCGCTGTGCGCCACGCGGGCGGTCATACCGATGTCACCGCTATCCAGTCGGTCATCCAGACCCAGGTACAGGCAGGGACACTCATCCAGGAAGCGCCACACTATCGCAGCACCCAGGACATGAAGGCAGCGCCCATGACCCGCGACAGTTCGACCCGCTACGAAGCCATCGCCCAGGCCTATGTGAGGCTGCCCGCCGATCAGCAGGCCAGCACCATCGTCGCGACCGGCACCAACGCTTCGCGTCAGGCGATCAATGCCCGCATCCACGCCCTGCGCGGTCTGAAGGGCACGGGTCAGCGCTGCCAGTTGCTGTCCCGACACGACACCACACGGGCCGAACGCAGTGTGGCCCGGTATTACACCGTGGGCGATATCGTCGTGTCGGAACGCGATTACCAGTGCGGCCCGAAGCGCGGCGAACTGTACCGGGTGACCGGTATCCCCCGCCATGACCGCATCATGAATCAGAATTGTTCGCAGGCGACCAAGTGCGCATCACCCGCAACGATGCCCAGCATGACCTGGTCAACGGCCAGTTGGCACGGGTTGTCGCCATCGAGGCCAGCACCGTCACCATCAAAACTGGCGACAGAAGTATCACCCTGCCCACCGACCGGGTGCTGTACAACGCCGAAAGCTTCAGCCGCACCACGGCCCAGGATACCTACTACGTCAGCATCTCGCGCGAGCCGCATGAGGTCGTGGTGTTCACGGATGATGCGAACAAGTTGCCCGAACGGGCGGACCGTCTGGGGTTCAAGGGGCTGGCGCATGACATCAGCGGGCTACACCATGGGCTGCCGATTCATGGCACAGATGAAGCAGAGAACCAGCCCGCAAAACCGGATCAGGAGTTGGCGTGGCAATAGACTGTTTGTTAGAAATAAATTAGAATTATCTAACAAGGAAATACTGATGAGTACTGCCCAAAACATCCGCCAGCAAATCGCCCGGCTTCCTGCCGGTGAACCCTTCACGCCCGCGTTGTTCGCCGGGCTGGGTTCGCGTGCGGCCATCGACCAGACCCTGATGCGTCTGACCCAGTCCGGTCAGATCCAGCGCATCGGACACGGCCTTTACACAGTGCCCAAGGCCAGCCGCTTCGGCCTGGCCACCATGCCTGCACCCGAAGCCGTAGCACGGTTGATTGCCGATCACGAAGGTGCCTCCATCGAGATCCACGGGGCCGAGGCTGCCCGTCGCTTCGGTTTCAGCACTCAGGTGCCTGCACAGCCGGTTTTCTATACGACTGGGTCGTCACGCACCGTAAAACTGGGCAAACTGCAGGTACGCCTCCAGCATGTCGCCGCCCGCAAGCTCGCCCTGGCGGGCCGCCCGGCAGGTCAGGCACTCGCCGCGCTATGGTATCTGGGTCGTCAGCAGGTCACCCCCACCACCTTCCAACGCATCGAATCCAAACTGCCTCATGCTGAATTCCTGGCCCTGCGCCAGGCGAAATCATCCATGCCCGCCTGGATGGTCAAATCGTTGCGCCAGTACGAAGCCCAAAGCACCACCTCATGACAAAGACATCCGAAGAACGCTATTTCGATCTGCGCACACAGGAGCAGGCAGACTTGCTGCGCAGCCTGGCTCCCATCATGGGCCGACGGGCTGAAATCCTGGAAAAAGACATCTGGCTTTGCCAAGTGCTGGATCTGCTGTTTCGCCTTCCATGCTGCAAGCCCATGGCATTCAAGGGCGGCACATCTCTGTCCAAGGTATATCGGGCGATTGACCGTTTTTCCGAGGATATCGACGTCACCGTCGACTATCGCAGCCTGGATGCAAACGCGCCGGACCTGGACAACATGACCAGCAACAATCAACGCAGCAAGCTCTCAGAACGCTTGAGATCGGCACTGGCCACACACATCACCAACGAACTGGCCCCCGCATTGCAAACTGCCCTGCAAACAGCACTCCCCCAGGCCCCAACCAGCCTGGAAATCAGTGACGATGCCGAAAAAATCTGGGTGTACTACCCCAGCGCAGTTGAAAATTCAGACGCCTATCTGCGCCCGAGCATCCTGATTGAATTCGGGGGTCGCAATTCGACCTTGCCGCAAGACAGGCTGGTCATCGCTCCGGACATTGCCGGTCACGTCCCTGGTCTGGAATTGCCTACTGCCCACCTGGCTGTCTTATCGGGTGCGCGCACCTTCTGGGAAAAAGCGACGCTAATTCATGTCGAATGTCATCGCCCGGCCTTGCGTGCCAGCGCCGAACGGCTTTCACGTCACTGGTACGACCTGGCCAAACTGGCCGATCATTCGGTCGGCCAGGAAGCCATCCACGACAGGGCCCTTCTGGACGACGTACTACGCATCAAGCAGACCTTCTATCGCAGCGGATTCAGCCACTACGAACAATGCGCCAGCGGCGGGCTGCGCCTAGTCCCCGACGCCCCCCTGCTGACTGCCCTGCAACAGGACTACCAGGCTATGCTGGACGCCCAAATGTTCTATGGCGAAACGCCAAGCTTCGCACAAATCATCAAGCGGCTACGTGTGCTGGAAAAATCCATCAATACAGTCTGACAACTGTCTGCCAGATGTCGTCTTACCGGCTTCAAGACGCACTCTGCCCGTCTTCATCACACCCCGCACCTGTCACCCTGCCGTCTCACCCTTGCATCCTGCCCAGAATGTCTACGCACCATTCGGCCACAGTCGTGGTCGCCGTTCTTCCCGCTGGATCAATGGCTTGCGCCATTCCAGTGCCCTATCTGTCCTACATCACCAGAATCGGCCATCTCCCGACAAGCCATTGATCCACAAAGCCTTTTCCCACCCCACCAGGGGTGCGCCATGTGTGGGACGTTTAAGGCCACAAATAAGCGCAGCGAATTTGGGGACTGAACGGCCCAGCCTGAACGGGAACCGGGCAGGCAGCGTCACAGCGCAGGGCCCCAGGCGAAGCCTGGGAACAAGGCCAGGCATCAGCAGCAGATCCCCTGCGACAGGATGTATAAATGTGGTGATGTGGGTTTAAGGGGATTCTCGGAGCCATCACTATGAGCCGCCTAACCATTGACATGACCGACCAGCAACACCAGAACCTGAAAGCTATGGCCGCCCTGCAAGGCAAAACCATCAAGCAATACACACTTGAACGGCTGTTTCCCGCTAACGACCAGGCATGGCAGGAGCTGCAAGCCGTTCTAACCGAACGCATCCGTGACGGCCTGGCCGGAAAAATATCCGCCAAGAGCGTCGGCAGGATTCTCGATGAAGAGCTAGGGAACCTCTGAACACCGGAAGCCATGCTGGCCGAAGCCGCCCACCGGGGCGCATCCCGCGCCATAGAAGACATGGTGTGCTACCACTTCAACGAAGCTTGCGCCCGCCTGGGCATCAGCTACAACACGCTGCAAAAGCGTATCCGCGAAGGCAAGATCCACCCCATCGACGGCCGGATCACCGGTGCCGAGCTGCGCCGGTATCTGATGCTGGATGATTCGCCGAAAACCCGGCGGTTGATGCAGCAGAAAGCGGCTGCGCCATAGCGCGGCGATATGCGGCCTTGACTATGGGCGATGAGTGTGTACTCAACCGCTACAATGACGCATGGACACCCAACTATTCGAAGACCTGAAGGACAGCCTGCGGCAAGTGAAAGCCATCCGCCAGGGCAAGCTTGAAGGCCGTCGCACAGCGGTCGCGACCATCGACGTCAAGGCTAACCTGCGACCGGGTGCTGTACAACGCCGAAAGCTTCAGCCGCACCACAACCCAGGATACCTACTGCGTCAGCATCTCCCGACAGAAGCTAAGCTGAAAATTGAGCAGTAGCCGCCAGCGTGTGATCGCCGATTTCATTGGCCATTTATTCACATATTTGTTAACATCAGCTTATGTCATACACCATTCACTACTACAGTGAAGATGTGGAAGCTAAAGTGCTGGCACTCCCTAAAACCCTACTTGCCCGCTATTTCAACCTGACCGACCGCATGATCACAGCGGGCGCCAACCTCGGAGAGCCACATACCAAGGCTTTTGGTGGCGGTCTATTCGAATTGCGCCTGAAAGGGGCTGAAGGAATTGCCCGGGTGTTTTATTGCACACGCGTCGGCCACCGTATTGTGATGCTTCACTGTTTCGTGAAGAAGACCGACAAAACACCCCCGGCAGAGCGTCGCATCGCCGAAGCACGATTGAAGGAGATTCAAAATGCGCACTCATGAAGAGCTCAAGGCCTTGGCCTTATCGGATCCAGAAGTTCGTGCCGAATATGAACGTATCGAGCGCGAAGAAATGCCGATGCTGGATACCATCCTGAAAGCCCGACGTGAAGCGGGGCTCACCCAGGCACAAGTGGCCGAACGCATGGGTACCAAAGCCTCTGCTGTTGCTCGACTAGAAAACGCCCTGGTGACCGGAAAGCACTCCCCCTCGATTGCGACACTCAAAAAATACGCTGCAGCACTGGGTAAAGAACTGGAAGTCCGTTTTCACTGAGTGAAGTTCAGCCAGCCGGTGTCCGCCACCAATCAGGCCACCGTCTACGCGCCATTCGGCCACAGTCGTGGCCGCCGTTCTCCCCGTCAGATCAATGGATTGCGCCATTCCAGTGCCCTATCTATCCCGCATCACCAAAACCGGCTATTTCTCGCCAACCCATTGATCCACAAAGCCTTTCCTCACCCCGCCAGGGGTGTGTGATGTGTGGGACGTTTAAGGCCACAAATGAGCGCAGCGATTTTGGGGACTGAACGGACCAGCCTGAACGGGAACCGGGCAGGCAGCGTCACAGCACAGGACCCCAGGCGAAGCCTGGGAACGGGGCCAGGCATCAGCTACAACACGCTACAAAAGCGCATCCGCAAAGGCAAGATCCACCCCATCGACGGCCGGATCACCGGTGCCGAGTTGCGCCGGTATCTAATGCTGGACGATTCGCCAAAAAAACGGCGATTGATGCAACAAAAAACAGCTACACCATGGCGCGGCGATGTGCGACCTTGAATGGGCAAGCGATCTCTACTAGACGAATGTCTTGTATTTTTGTGTCTCTAAAGATACATTATTACTTATAACTGAATTTTTGTACCTCAGGAGACGCAATGACGACTCTTGCTGACATCGCTGATATGCTGCGGGAAGCCCGCAAAGAAGCTGGCCTTAGCCAACAGGCTTTGGCCAAGCGCGCAGGGGTCTCGCGCACCACGGTTGCCCGTATGGAAACGGTCGCCATGGGCGACATGAGCGTCTCTGCCTTGGTCAGGCTGTTGGAGTCAGCCGGCTATGGCCTGAAGCTGATCAAGCACGGCCATATTCGCACCATTGAAGATATCCTGGCTGAGCAACGTCGAGGCGATGACACATGAAGCTCGACGTGTACGTCTGCAGCAAAAAGGTCGCTAGCCTGTACAAGGACCGGGACGAATACGTCCTGACGTATTTGCCGCAGGCAGACCCTGCTGATTTCATCAGCCTGGCCATGCCCGTCCGTGAGGAATCATGGCGCTGGCCGCGTGATCTGCATCCATTCTTTCGCCAGAACCTGCCAGAAGGCTATTTGCTGAGCATCATCCGCGAGGAATTTGGTCCCCTGCTGGACGGCACCGACCTGTCCCTGCTGGCCGTCGTGGGGGGCACCGGGATCGGACGCGTAACGGTAAGCCCCGAAGGCACCGCCCCTGACAGTGACCAGGAATCCCTGCATATCGAACAGCTGCTGAAAGCTGACAATACGACAGAACACTTCGCCAAACTGGTGCGTCGGTACGCTCGGGCATCCATCTCGGGCATGGTACCGAAATTCATTGCACCCGAAGCAGTCGCTGGAGAAGTGCCGGAGCCCCTGGGCAAACCCACCCTGCGCACCCACCGTCACATCATCAAAGGCTCGGACGACAGCACGCCGTTTCTGGGGTTCAATGAGTTCTACACCCTGCGCGTCCTGGCACGACTGGATGTGACCCCAGTGGTCACAGCTCAAATGTCGGAAGACGGACGTGTGCTGATCGTCAAACGCTTTGATGTAGACGAGCACGGGACCGTGACTCACGGTGTCGAGGACGCCTGCAGCCTGTTAGGGCTGCCGCCACACGAAAAATATGCAACCACCACCGAGCGTGTCCTGACAGCAACTCGGACTTATATAGCAAGCAGCCATGCTCGGTCACAGCTGACGCACTTCGGCTGGCAATTGCTCACGAATTATGTCGTGCGCAACGCCGACTGCCATGCCAAGAATATCGCGCTGTACTACACCACCCTGAATGACGTGGCATACACGCCGGTCTACGATGTCGTCACCACACAGGCCTACCCACGCTACGCGACCAACCCACCCGGGCTGCCTGTTGACGGACGACAGACATGGGCCACAGGGAAAACACTTGAACGTTTTTTCAATGCACGACTCGGCATCCCACCGAAACAGTATGCCGAGATGGTCGAACGGCTATGTGAATCCGCCGTTGAAGTCGGATTTGAAGTCATCGCAGCGGCCCAGAACAACCCGCAGTGGCATAGCGTGGCTAAAAATATGGTGCATGCCTGGAACGAAGGAATGGCATCGCTGCGCAGCCCCAAAAGCCAAGTGTTGTTCAAAGGGCTGACCAATGCCATTGCCGACGCAGGCCTCTCTGATGCAGACAAACCCGAGATCGAACGGACCGTCATCGGGCGTTCGGAATTGCTAGCTACGCGGCGGAAAAAATAAACTGAGCAAATAACGGCCGCACCATGGTGCGGCGACGCACGGTCTGTGTGAAGCCCGCAAAGATGCTGGCCTTAGCCAACAGGCTTTGGCCAAGCGCGCGGGGGTCTCGCGCACCACGGTTGCCCGCATGGAAACGGTTGCCATGGGCGACATGAGCGTCTCTGCCCGTCACATCAGCGCCTCACAAGCGTTCGTTATGGCGCTGCTCGGTGGTACTACCACATCAAATCATCTGGGATCTTGTAATCAGCATAGAAATCATCGTCTATCGGCACAGACGTGGGCTTCTGCACGCGGACGACCAGGGCCGGGTCCCGCTCGGCGATCTTGTCGGCCACAACTTTCGGCACCAGCTCTGTGGCATCGCCCAACCGCACAATCACAAGCTGCCCGGCCGACAACAGAGAGCGCACCGCCTCGGACACGTAGATGCGCTCGATTTTTGTCCCAAACGTGAAGTTATAGGGGATATCACCACGCCCCCTGCTCTGGCTGCTCTGCTGAACCATCTGCTGAATCTGCGCACGGATTGCATTCCGGTTTGCTTCCGCATCCCGCTTCATATTCAGTTCACGGACGAGTTCGCGATTTTTTTGCTGTGCATCCAGCACAGCCAAACGCGCCTCGTCCTCGTGCTGCACACCCGTGGCGCGCTCGATTTTCTTCTGTCTGCTCTTGGCCTGATGAGCCTGCTTGACCTTCTTCTGATTGGTCAAACCCGCTTTCAAGAGCTGTTCCTGTAACGACACCATGAAAATGGTCCTTATCAAACGACTTGCCCAGCCATTCTAAACGAACCCATCTTCAAGGTCATCCGCATCCGGGGGCTCGTCGCATGCGACACACCTTGACGCCTCCTGGTGCAATCATGACCTCAAGCCCCCATCCGGGCAGTGTTCCAAACCCACGAGGTACATCATGATCCGAAATCTGCTTGCTTTAGTTGGCCTTGTCGTTGTGGCTCAGAAGGGCCTGCAATTCATATCGCACTATCTGGACATCAAAAAAGAAAACGAGTTTCTGCACAAATCCGGGTCCAAGCAAGGCCCTGAAACACAGCAGGACGCAGATTAGCCAGTGCTTTTTCCTTGAGACAAGCCCGTCTTCCCCCTGCGTTGCGTCTTCTCGTTAAGGCTATATCATGGATCTTGTTGTCATGACCCCCATCATGCAAGACACCGATCTCGAGTCCTTGCGCCAAGCCCACCAACTATTGGAATCCCCCAGCCTGACGGCCAGGATCATCGGCGTCCTGGGGACTCCCATCGAACAAGGCTTGCAATACTTGCCCAAGCGCTGGGGCCACGCCATCGGCGACGCCACCCGGCTGGCCTTGACCAAAGCCGCCGATGCCGCGCTGTTCACACTGGGTGACGAACCAGGAAAAGAATCCGCCAATGCCTGGCACAAGCTTGGGGTCGCCGTCACCGGCGGAATTGGTGGGTTTTTTGGCCTGGCCGGTTTGGCTGTCGAGCTGCCGATTTCCACGACGCTGATCATGCGCTCGATTGCGGACATTGCCCGCAGCGAAGGCGAACGCCTGGACGACCCAGACACCCGCCTGGCCTGCCTGGAAGTCTTTGCCCTAGGCGGAAAGCAAAAGAGCGACGACGCCACAGAAAGCGGTTATTACACCATCCGCGCCGTGCTAGCCCAGGCCGTCAGCCAGGCAGTGGAATATGCCAGCGGCAGCGTCGTCCTGGAAAAAACAGCCCCACCGGCCCTGATCCGCCTGATCAATCTGGTGGCCGAACGCTTTGGTCTGCAGGTGACCGAAAAAGCCGCTGCCCAGGCCATGCCCGCTATTGGCGCGGCCAGCGGCGCCCTGATCAACGTCCTATTTATTGACCACTTTCAATATATGGCCCGAGGCCATTTCATCATACGACGGCTGGAAGCCACCTATGGAAAGGAAGTCGTTCAACGGTGCTATCAGGCAATCGATTAAGCCGTCTGCCATCAGCCCACAGCAAAGCATCATCAAAGCTTATGGCAACAGCACTGCCTGTTCTGCCTGCGTACAGATTGGCTGCCAGACAGGATCAGCCCCCAACAAGCGCTGGGCGATAAGCTTCACCGAACGCAACAAATTATGCGGATTGCGTATTTGCCCCGTCATGCACGCGGCGGTGAATTGATGGCAATTATTCAGCAGCAGATGATAGCTGGAGACTTCGCCCAGCCGCTGCCACGCCCGATCAGCAAAATCAGACCGCCCCACAGCAGCCTCGCCCTTGCACGAGACATGGATTTCCTGGCCTAGCCCTCCGGCTGAAAACTCCGTCAGGCCAACCAAGCAAACCAAGCCATCGCGATTGAGTTCAATCACCTGGCCATCACCGACATAAACCCCGGAGTGCTGCATATACCCCGGGATCAAGTCGACATAAACAACGCTACCGACAGGCGGCGTAATAGGTGGGTTCATCGGCTGAGCAGCTTATCCAGGCTGGCACCCAGCTTGGATAAAGGACGAAAAATATTGTCAATGGTATTGAACACCCCCTGATGGCCTGTATCCAAGGTTTTTTCCAGCGTATTGCGGCCACGATAACAACTGCCAAAAGCCGTCAGCGCCCAGTCTCGGCCATGATAAAAAACATTGCTGGTGATATTGAGCACATCAACACGGTGGCCCAACTGAACATTGAAAAACGCATCGGAAAACTGCTTGCCATCCGGCACATAGGCTTCAAGCACCAGATTTTCATCGGACTCCAGCCGAACATTGGCATGCACAATCGTTGTGTTCGCGCGCTTCAGCGGGATGCTCTCGCCCGAATCGAAATTAACGACATCGGCTGGGTCTGCCAGAATCTTGAGTACAGGGTATTGCGCTGGATCCAGATTCAAACCAATGATATGGGAGACATTCAGCACATCGTCGTAATTGATTTCATGAATGCCATCGGGGACCAGCAAAATACTGGCCTCATCCACCTGGCTGAAATCCTGCGTCAGCAGCACAGGAAAATCATCTTCATCCAGTTGGCTTAAATTGATCAAGCTGATCTGACTGGTGGCACCCAGGCTTTGCAGCACCTGGCTGGCCAGTTCAAGTTCATCAGCAGTGGGTAGGCGGTTAGCGTTTTTCATGGTGTGCCTCGTTTTCAGTGTTGGCGACGTGAAACAGAATTTTTGCCCTGCCACCACAGGCTGGTTGCGGCTTCCAACCAGGTGGCCGAACGGCCGGACAGGTTTTTGCACCCGCACTTAGGACATTGCTGCTCTATGAGCAGTACATCGCTGACAGGGCGATAGGTGTGGTGCCAGCCACACTGCGGACAGTTCAGCGTGAAAGGCTTGGGTGGAATCGGCATGGTGAGTCTCCGGTATCGGGTTGATCTCAGCATAGGCACCATATACGTCAAGATGTGTCGCTAAAAAGCATTGAGCTAAAAAAACATTGAAAACCATTACTGCGACACAGCATGTCGTTGTCTTGTGGATCATGGCATTCAGTGCCGGGCGCACCTAGTCCCAGGCTACTGAAGCCCGACATCACCGACACCTTGTGGGGTGCGGCCAGATGCCTGAAAAGTAAGCTATATTTACCTACAGTAGCAAAATAAAACATTCTGGAGAAATCAATGCAACAAGCCTTCAAAACCTACCTACTCGCCCTTGTTTGCGGGGTCTTTGCACCCGGTGCCCAGGCAGTCGAGTTCTGGCATGCCTCCACCGCCTGGGCTGGGCAAGGCCAATGCGCTGCAGAATTCATCTTCGACAGTGGCGGCGAAGAAGTTTTGGGACTGAAGGTCGCCATGACCGCCGAAGACCCCCAGGGCAATCCAGTAGACGCCGCCGTCATGACGCTGCCCGATTTCGGCCTCAGCACGGCAGATCGCACGGTGAACGCTTTCTGGGAAAGCGAGGCCATCTGTGATGATGATTTGAGGCTGGTCGTCACCATGGCCAGCGCGCAGGTGGACGGCCAGACACAAAACCTGCTGAAAAACAGTGGCCTGACTGTGCGTGATTTCAAACCCTTGCCCATCCGTCTGGCCGGTGCACCCGCCCCTGCCCCTGCAGCGGCGCCAAACCAAGCCGCCGCACTGGAATGCGCCGTGACGCTAGATAAGTCCGATGCAGACGGACTGTGGAAAGACCTGCAGGCAGATCCAAACCAATACTACCAACAATGCGTGCAGATGACAGCTGAAATGGCGATGCAGTTTGGCGGAGTGCCGCAGGCTGAAGCCGTGCAGATGGCGACAGAAAGCTGCAAAACGGAGATTAACGAGGCGCAAGCTTGTATGGCACAGCTGGGAGCCCAGGCTGTGGGGTGTTTTTGTGGGGCGGATGGTTAGTGGAAGCAGCCACACAATAAAATTATATAAACAACTAATTTAATTAATCAAAACTCAATTAGGGATTATTACATGAACAACACAAACACCGCACTACACGCATTACAGGAAGAATATGAAACGTTCATGAATGCACCCGACACACGAGACGACAAGCCACGCGTAGCAGCATGGGGCTTGGTCAAGGCAGGAAAAAGCTCGCTGCTGAATATGTTGTCCGGTCACGTGACAGATGAGTACTTTGCCACAGGTGCTATCCGGACCACACGTACCAACTTGGAACTTGAAACTGAACAATACGTCCTCATCGATACACCGGGCCTAGACGCGGGGGACGAGGACACCCAGGAAGCATACCGGGGGCTGGATTCCGCCGATGTCATTCTTTTTGTCCATGCTCCTCAGGGAGAGCTCGATCGGGAAGAAATAGGTTTCCTGGATCAGGTCGTCGCAGAATACGGTACAGAAACAGATCAACGCTTGATCATGATTCTGACGCAGCTTGACAAAAACCAGGGACAAAACATCGACATGATCAAGGATAGAATCCTGGATCAAGTCGAAGAGTGCGCTGGTATAACTCCCAAGTGCTTTCTACTCTCCAATACGCGCTATCAGAAAGGCGCAACAGAACATAAGAACACTTTGGTAGAAAAGAGCGGAATCCCCGCCTTGGCACAACACCTAAAGGGGCTAGCGTACGAAATCCAGCCTAAATTGGATTTTGTACGCACACAGCGACTATCTGCAAAAAAACATTCCCTGCTGCAAAGACTGGATAATGCTATTGAATCAGAAATGGCACTTATTCTTGAAATACAGCATTCTTATGAGAAAAAAACCTCACGATTCAACGATATCATACAAAATCTGCGTGACGAATATCAAAGTACGGAAAAAGAAATCACCAGTGCAAAGCGCAAACTAACAAAACTGTAGTGAGTGTCTTTAAGCAGCATGCTTAAGAATTATTAATAACCTCAATTTAATTCAAAAAACAAGGAATTCCATATGGCACTCCCCTGGTTGATCGGCGCTGCAGTTGTAGGCCTCGGTGTTGCAATAAAAAAAGCACTGGAAGATGACGATACCTCAGACGAACAAGACACTGACGAGGATGAACGACGCAAACAGCAGCAAGAAGCCAAAACCAAACGTAAGCGTGCACAGCTTAAACAAAAAGTTTCCAATCTGGAAGCGCAATTAAAAACCGCCTTTCCCGAACAGTTTGCCCAAGCAGCTCAGGCACTCGAACTGCCGTCATACAAAACACTGCTAGACGCCGACGCCATAGCAATGAAACTAAAAGAAACACTACGAAACACCGACGCTACATCAAACTCCAGCTATGCCGAGGCCGTCACGGAAATCCTAGAGTTCGGCAAGGCGGCCGATCACGAAACTGAATCCTTAAAAGAAAAATTTGGTGCAAATCTTCTGATCCTGGAATCCATGCGAGGACAGCGCTTTGACCTGGAAGACGCTGACACAGCAGCCTTCTGTCACTTCAGGGAATCCGCAGCGCGCCTGAAAAAATACTTTTCTATGAAAGAAAATTTGCTTCGGAACGATTGAAATGAAACACAACCTGATCACACGCGATGACTTGATTGCAGAGTTCAATTGCCTTGAAGAAAAATTCTCCTCTCAAAAATCCGATATCGCGGATAAGGTGTTGAAATTTGACAACTTTCGAGACATCTTTGCCAAAAAACTAAAAAAATACCATTTAGAACTCAGGCAGTCGATCGGCGAAGAGAACCCTCTCCACAGATCCCTCGAGAAAACCGCCAGCCACATGGACACGCAATTTGACGCTTGGGAAAGCCAGGTCGCAGCACGCGCCAAGGGCGCTGTATTTCGAGAAGGGTTTAATGACAGCCTACTGGTCTTCATCTATGGAAAGGTCAAGTCTGGAAAAAGCTCTCTCGGCAATTACATGGCCTGGGGACACAGTAACCCGACTGAATCAATGAAGACGCAGGCAAAATCTCGCCCTTCATATTTCACGGCGGAGCAAACCAATGTCACCAGCGGAGATAAAAAAAATGAGGCCGAAGACAGGAAGCAGTTTCGCGTCGGTGCCACCGAAGCCACTAGCTCCATACAGGGGTTCAGGCTCCCCGGCCTGACTTGGATTGATTCACCTGGCCTGCACTCGGTCAACGCCAGCAATGGGGATCTGGCCATGGAATACGTGGAACATGCGGACCTTATCCTCTATACCATGCACTCCCAGTCGCCGGGCCGTGCGTCCGACATGCGTGAAATCCAGGATCTACTGAGTGACAACAAAAAAATGATGGTGCTACTGACCGGAAGCGACACCACGGACGAAGATGAAGACGACAATGGTTGCATCATTACCCGGGTGCTCATGAAAAGCCCCAAGGACAAGGAAAACCAGATCGCTTATGTTCGTAGCGAGTTGGATAAATTAAATCAGTTGGATGAAATAACAGATAAGGCTGGCATCCTGACCGATGTGCTGCCTATTTCGGTTCTCTATGCCGAGACCTGCTCCGATCCTCAGGCCATCGAAGAAAGCGGAATGGGGCGTCTTTTTACAGAGCTGAAAAGTATTTCCCACAGCCAGGCATTAAGCCTGAAACTGAATGCCCCCATGGACAAGTTACGTAACTCCATCTCTAAAACAATCGAAGATCTCGACGGTTTTCAAGAATCGATCAATAGTTTTGCAGAAAAAACCGAGATGCAACGTTCGGAAATCGAGCAAGAACTTATTTCCCTTGGACAAGAAGGTCGCTTACAAATGAGCACCTATATCAATCAATTTTTCAAGGATGGTCAGCCGCATGATGTGGATGCCAAGATTAAGAAAAAATTGACGGAAGTTCTTGAACTCCTGACAATGAAAATCATCGACAAAATTGACAAAAATCAGGCAAATAATCTGCAAAAGGCATTTAATGTCAGCAGTCTGGACAAACTTCCAGAGTACAAGGAAACAATGGAAACTAAGGAATACTTCGCGGGCACCAAAAAGGGCAATAAGGGGAAACTCGGCCTATTCGGCGGACTCATTGGCGGCGCTATAGGCTTTCTCACCGGAGGTCCCCCAGGCGCCGCCATAGGCGCCTCCCTGGGCAGTACCGCCGGATTAGCCGGCTCTTCCTCCAAGGGTCAATACCAGACCCACGAAGTCGTGGTTGGTGATAACAACGAAGAACGACGCGCCTCGGCCATCGCAATCTACGCGAACGACTTCCCCAAAATATTGCATCACATAGTGAACACGCTCTATGACCCCACTCGTAGCGGAATCATGACCTACTGCGCGTCATTGAAGGCTGAAATTGCCCAACTTTCTAAGGAAGGTCTGAACAAGTCCCCTGGACCTGTCAGAATGTAGGTTGTTGAACGAGACCCAATCAGGAAGCCCCGATGAGCCAGTTGAGTTTTTCCGACGCCGAATTTGCAGGCAAGCGCAAAGTGACGCGCCGCGAGAAGTTCCTGGCCCAGATGGAACGGGCCGTTCCCTGGAAGGTCTTCGCCGACCTGGTCGAACCGCACTACCCGAAGGCCGGCAACGGCCGTAGGCCTTACCCGTTGGAAGTGATGCTGCGCATCCACTTCATGCAGCAGTGGTTCAACCTGTCGGACCCGGCGATGGAAGAGGCGCTGTACGACAGCACCTCGATACGCAATTTCGCCAAGCTCTCGCTCACGCGTGGCAGCATTCCTGACGAGACGACGATCCTGAACTTTCGTCATCTGCTGGAAAAACACGACATTGCAGCAGACGCACTGGAAGCGGTGAACTTGCTGTTGGCCGATCAGGGCATCACGGTACGCAAGGGCACGATCATCGATGCCACGATCATCGAAGCGCCCAGTTCTACGAAGAACGCCGCAGGCGCGCGGGATCCCGAGATGCATCAGACCAAGAAGGGCAATCAGTGGCACTTTGGCATGAAGGCCCACATTGGCGTGGACATGACCGGCCTGGTGCACACTGTGGTGGGCACGGCAGCCAATGTTCACGATGTCACGCAGGCCCATGCGCTGCTGCACGGTGAAGAAGAATTGGTGCTGGGCGATGCGGGCTACCGAGGAGTCCAGGATCGAGAGGAAAACCAGAGTCGCAACGTGCAGTGGCACATTGCCATGCGTCCGGGCAAACGCCGTGCGCTGGGCAAGAGCAACATGGGGCGGATGCTGGAGTCCTACGAACGAGCCAAGGCCAGCCTGCGCTCGCGGGTGGAGCATCCGTTTCGGGTGATCAAATGCCAGTTTGGATTTACCAAGGTGCGCTATCGGGGGCTGGCCAAGAACACGGCGCAGCTGAAGATGCTGTTTACGTTGGCAAACCTGTGGAAGGTGCGCCACCATTTGATGGCTACGGCGGGATAGGTGCGCCCGAAATGGGCGTAGAGGGCCCAAAACGGGCCTGTCAGGGCGGAAATCACCCTGATTCTGGCCTATTTTTGAGCAAAAGTTCTGCATTATGAAATTCAGGTCGATTGGGCTGGAAAAACAGATTCTGAAACCGGCTTGATCAGACCTTCCCTAATGACTTGAATACTTTGGTCAAGGAATAACCATGCAAAACACAATGATCTCCAGGGCCTATGCGGCCTTTGATGGCGTTGCTGAAATTTGCCAACGCTACAACCCAGAGGAATATCCTGCCATCCACAGGATGATCGAGGACAGGCGCAAATCCCCCAGTGCGTCCATCATGGTCTACGGTGTCTACAACGCCGGAAAAAGCACCTTGATCAATGCCCTGCTCGGCGAAGCAGATCGTGCCAGCGTCTCCGACAAGCCCGAAACCGACAAAATCAACAGCTACCGCTGGCGTGAGTACGAAATTTTCGATACACCGGGTATCGACGCACCGCCCCATCATGAGGCCGTCACCCGGGAACAACTCTATTCCGCAAATGCTGTTATTTTCGTCGTCAATCCCTTAGGCATCGTCGAAGAAGCCGATACCCTGGATGTCCTTCTCGAACTGATCAAGCGAAAAAAACAAGTCTTTGTGGTCCTGAATTGCAAAAATCCACTGGAAGCGGACGATGCGGGGCGTATTAAGGATCAGCTCCGGACACGCATCCAAAAACTGGCAGAAGGAAAATCCCTGAAGGACGTTCTGACGGACATCCCGATCCTGGAGGTCAATGCCAAGACCGCACTGAGGGCGAAAATCGATCAAAAAAACACATTGCTCAACCACTCTGGGCTTCCCAGGCTTGAAGCGGAACTCAACAAATTCCTGGCTTCCATCGACGACAAAGCCATCGCTGCCGGTTTCATATCAGAACTCAGCTCCTTTCTGGAATCCACGCTCACAAAAATCGAATCCCAGACCCAGGACTCCAGTATTTCAAGAATCAATGCTTTCTTCGAGGATATCGAAGGGCGCCAGGCCAAGCTGCGTGGCGTGCTTAGAAACTTAATCGAAGCCAAAACATCTTTTATCGAGAAAAAAGCGTTCTCTATCATTTCGGCTAATCCCGAGCACGCGCAACCGGGGATCGAATCGCTGGTCCAGACGGCAAACACTGAAATATTCAATGAACTCGAGATCGAGTTAAACAGGTTGGCGGCTGATTCCGCCAAGCTGCTGAATACTCTACAGGAATCGATTTCAATCTCGAATCACACTAATACGCCCGAAGCACCAATCATATCCTCAGTATCCATCGACACCCCAAATGGTCTTCCCATATCTACTTCTGGGATAGATCCTGGCAAGCTTCAGCTTGGTTTGCAGCAGTTGGGTACTGTGGTCAAACCTGACCATATCGTTGAGGCGCTGAAGGTGGGCAAGGAAATATTCCCCAAGCTATTCGAAGGCATAGGGCCGGTCGCTATGGGAAAGATCGCCCAAACTATTCTGGGCAAGGTGCTCCCCGCTATAGGGATTGTTACTACCGTCTGGCAAATTGGCCAATCACTGTTTGGCGAAGACCCCGAAGAAGCCCGTATCCGCGAAGAGGCCCACCAACGCGAACTGGCCGAAGAACGGCGCAACGAGGCGATCCGCGACGCCAGCGAAAAACTGGCATGGGAGTTCAGCACTACCATCACCAAGGCTGTCAATGACAATATCCAAAGCCACTTTGCACAGGTTAATAATAAACTGACAGCCATCCGCGAAAGCTTTGGTGCTGAACAGCAGGCAATCAGTCAGGACCGCGCCCAGGTGACTCAGGCGCTGGAAATTCTGAAAAATCATGCCTGAAACACAAACGCCATTCCCCTGCTCGCAATGCGGTAAGTGCTGCGAGCATGTGGGCAGTCTCGCTGCAACCGCTGACATGGATCGCGGCGACGGAGTCTGCATGTTTTACGATCAGACGAACAGGCTCTGCCTTATCTATGACCATCGCCCCGATATATGCCGCGTCGATAAACAGTACACCATGCACTACCAGGACATGATGTCGTGGGAAGATTTTGTGGCATTGAATGCGCGGGCCTGCAAAAAACTACAGGACCTCGATACTTCTTGAAAAACCGAAATACAGACAACAATGGCACACACATTCCCCGACTCCCCTCCCCCCCCACCCATGACACACGACCAACTCAAAAACCGCCACCGCGAGGTGCGTGACACCTACCCGCCTAATCTCAATCTGCGGATTCACCGAGCCCTCAGTTGGTGGCAGCGGGCTTCCCTGGCTGATGACGATGATGGGCGCTATATTTTTTTGTGGATTGCCTTTAACGCGGCCTATGCCACCCAGATGGATGATCTCGAAAGGCCTTCCGAATCAGTCGCTTTTCAAGGCTTTCTGGAAAAACTGTGTGGCCTGGATCTTGAAAAGCGCATCGATGCGCTGGTTTGGGAGGAATACTCCGGGCGCATCCGGGTCTTATTGGATACGCCCTATGTGTTTCAAAGTTTCTGGGACTTTCACAACGGGAAAATCACCGAAGCAGAATGGCAAAAGCGTTTTGAACGCGGTAAGCAAAAAGCGCATTACGCGCTGGGCAGTGGCAACACGCCGATGCTATTGGGTGTCATGTTCAACCGCCTGTATACGCTGCGTAACCAACTGATCCACGGCGGCGCCACCTGGAATGGCTCGGTCAACCGCAAGCAGCTGCGCGATTGCACTCAGTTGCTGGGCAGCCTGGTGCCTATCCTGATCCAACTGATGCTGGATAATCCAAACACCCTGTGGGGCGAGGCCTGCTACCCGGTGATCCGGTAGCTTTCCAGCCTGCGACATATTCTGTCGGGTTCTTCTTCTAGCATGGCTCTATTGATACTCCTGGAGCCATTGGATGTCGGCTGCTACCTGCGCATTTGTGCTGCATTGCCCCGCCTGCGGATGGACCCGGTTGTACCCAGCAGACGGTGATCTGCTGGCCTTCAAGCCGGTGTGCAAGCAATGCGGGCATGCCCCGGTGCAAACCCGGCGGCCCAGCAGCCGGGATCAGGGTTTGCAGGTCATGCAAGTCGACAGAAAGCATACCCACGCCGATGCGGTTGATTCTTGTGCTTGCTCTGGCCCACTTACTGCCCCGCAACTCAGCTGGCAGGCGGGATATCGTCGGCGTCCCTGACAGCGTCAGTGGGTTCAACATCTGATTTTTCGATGGCTTGCACATCAGCGCCAAAGCCCCGCAACCAGCGATCCAGCAAGGCGCTATCAACCACGGTGGCCGATACCTGCAGCCAACCCGGTGCGGCGGATTCGATCTGCTGATCCCGAGACAACGGGGTTTCCTGCAGATGATGGCCGGCGATTTCGGTAATCTGAAAGCGCAAATACACCTGACTGCCATCCCCAAAGCCAAAATTTCCCTTGTCATCATAGGTGGCAAGGTCGAAATCCGAAGGGCGGGTAAAGGTCAAGGTCGAGGCCTTGGCCGAACGCATCCGGTGCAGCGCCAGAATGCGTTCATTGTCATAATCTGGATAACGGCATACCAGATACAGCCGCGACCCCTGCTGTGCCAGGCCCAGCGGCATAACCTTGATTTCGCTGCTCCGGCCTTTGGCGTTCTCGTAATCCAGCCACAGCCAGAAGTTGCCGTACAGGGCCTCGCTGACCTGTTCGAAGACAGGGGGCGAAATCTTGGGGGGCAACAAAGGCTGGCTGGTGGCCACGACGCGCACTTTGCCGGGCCACTCGCGCTCTAGTTTGGCCGTGCCGCCTGGCCCCAGTGTGCGATTGGCCTGCTCAAAAAGGCCCTTCATGGCCCGCATCAGATGGGCAGGCAGCAAATCCCGCAGGTGTTCCTGGGCCAGGCGCAGCAGCAGGGATTCCTGCGCGGTCAGATAGGATACTGCCAGGCCTTGGGTATGCTCAAGCCAGCGATAACGATACGGTTTGGCGGTGTTATTGCACTCGATATCCATCTGGCTGGACACCATTTCCAACTGTCGTTGAATGGTGCGCAGATCTCGGTTGAAACCACAGTTGGTCAACTGCTCGTGCAGTTGGCTGGCTGTCGTCCAATGCGGTTTGCGTGGAATGCGGCGCAGTATTTCCACTACCAGCAGGACGGTTTCCAGGGTATCGGATCGTTTGGTCATGGGCCATCCAGATAAGCGAAAAGCACAGGCTAAGGTTGATGTGCGACGGATTGCGTCGTTTTCGGCTTATCGTAACGTAAACTGGCCTACCGGCCTCGTGCCGAACCGCGTCCCGTGGGCATGCGGCCATGCACCGATCTGGCATTTTTGATCCCCGAATTGCCACCCAGGCCAGGCCAGCGCGGCTGCTTCAGGCCGGGCTTGGAATTCGTGGGCTTGGCCACTGCTTGCGCTGGGTTCTTGCCTGCGTCTTCAGCTGGCTTCTGATCTTCGTCTTTGATATCCATTTCTTTCCCGTTATCTATGGTCGCAGCGGATTTGCCACGACCAATCCATCAGCATAGGCCACATTGCTGAATAAAGCTTGTCCTGCCTGGGGCAATCAATACGCGTGGGCCATGGCAAAACTCTGAAAAACAGCGCTTTACTTGACTCCAGGGCTCTGGTAATCTCGCATCTGTTTTTGATTGTCATTCTCATTTGAACCGTAAAGAATCTGAACGACAGATTCACCGATCGGAGCCCCTTGCATGAAGCATTGTTCCCGCACCCCAGCCTTTGGCTTGCGCCGCCTTGGCCAGCTTTCAATCAGCCTTATGATGCTGGCGGCATCTGGTGCCATGGCCGCGGAGGTCAATCTCTATACCACCCGCGAACCCAAGCTCATCCAGCCGCTGCTGGATGCCTTCACACAAAAAACCGATGTCCGCGTGAATACCGTCTTTGTGAAGGATGGCCTGCTGGAACGTGTGCGCACCGAGGGCGCCCAGTCCCCGGCGGATGTCTTGATGACGGTAGACATCGGCAACCTGCTCGATCTGGTGGATGGCGGGGTCACGCAAGCCATCCAGTCCAGCACCATGGATGCCGCCATTCCCGCCCATCTGCGAGATCCGGAAGGCCACTGGTATACGCTGTCGCTGCGCGACCGCGTCGCCTACGTCGCTAAAGACCTGGATATCACGAACCTGACTTATGAAGACTTTGCCGATCCCCGCTGGAAAGGCAAGGTCTGCATCCGCTCGGGTCAGCATCCTTACAACACGGCCCTGATCGCCGCCCTGATCGCCCACAATGGCGAGGCGGCGACTGAAGCGTGGCTGCGTGGCGTCAAAGCCAACCTGGGTCGTCCGGCCACAGGGGGTGACCGTGATGTGGCCCGTGACATCCTGGGCGGCATCTGCGATATCGGGATTGCCAATGCCTACTATGTAGGCCGCATGAAAAATGCCGAGCCAGGCTCTGACAACTATCGTTGGGGCGAAGCCATCAAAGTGATCCGCCCGACCTTCAAGGCCTCTGGCGGCACCCATGTCAATATTTCCGGCGCATCAGTGGCGCAGCATGCCCCCAACCTGGACCAAGCCAAGCAACTCCTGGAATACCTGGTATCTGACGAGGCCCAACAGCTCTATGCCCAGGCCAACTACGAATATCCAGTCAAGGCCGGTGTGGCGCTTGACCCCGTGATAGCCAGTTTTGGTACTCTAGAGATAGATCCGCTGCCTCTGGACAAGATTGCTCAACAACGCAAGCTAGCCAGCGAGCTGGTGGATAAAGTAGGATTGAACCAATAGCAGACTTCACGCCTGCCCGGCCTACCACAGCCGGACAGGCCACCGGCATGGCCGGCGGCAGGATACATTGAACGGTTTTTCAACAGATTCACGCCAGCAAGCACGGCTCTGGCACTTCGGCATGCTGCTGGCTGGCGTGGGCGTGCTGGCGCCTGTCCTCGCGCTCCTGGGGCTGGCTTTCCAAAGTTCGGTCGGACACTGGACACACCTGCTGGAATACGTGCTGCCGCATGCCTTGGTTCAGACCGTGCTGCTGCTGGCTGGCGTGGGGGCAGTGGCCACCGCCCTGGGGGTCGGGGGTGCCTGGCTGGTCACCGCTTACGATTTTCCTTTCCGTAGGACCTTGTCCTGGGCCTTGCTGCTGCCCTTGGCGGTGCCGACCTACATCGTCGCCTACGCTTATCTCGATATTCTTCACCCCATCGGGCCTGTTCAGGGCGCGATCCGATGGCTGCTGGGCTACGACAGCCCGCGTGATTTTCGTCTGCCCGATCTGCGCAATCTACCCGGCGCCATTCTGTTGCTGGGCTTGGTGCTGTATCCCTACGTCTACCTCACCACACGCAGCATGTTTGCCACCCAGGCGGCCAGCCTGCTCGAAGCCGCCCGCCTGCTGGGACACGGTCCGCGCAGCGCCTTTTTCCACGTCGCTCTGCCTCTGGCCAGGCCGGCCATTGCTGTGGGCCTCAGCCTTGTCTTGCTGGAAACCCTGAACGACATCGGGGCCTCTGAATTTTTAGGCATCCAGACACTGACGGTGTCGGTCTACACCACCTGGGTCAGTCGCTCCGATCTGGCGGGTGCGGCACAGATCGCATTGCTGATGCTGCTGATGTCCCTGATGATGATTGCCGCCGAACGACATGGCCGACGCCAGTTGCGCTATTCCGGCGGTCGTCGCACACATCCTGTTCAACCCAAACGCTTGCGGGGGACGGCCGCCTGGATCGCCACCGCCCTGGCTGCCTGGCCAATCGTCATCGGCTTTCTGGTGCCCGCCACCTACCTGCTGATACAAAGCGCAGAACGCCTGCTGCAGGAAGGCCTGCCCTCGCCCCATCTTCTACAAGCCGGCCTGAACACCTTAAGTGTGTCGCTGATGGCCACGCTGATCACAGTTGCCCTGGGATTGGTCGTCGCCTGGAGCGCTCGCATCATGCGTCGACCCGCCCCTTGGCAGCAAGCCTTGCCACGTCTGGCGACGCTGGGCTATGCCCTGCCCGGCACGGTACTGGCCATTGGCCTGCTGTTTCCGCTGATGGGCCTGGAACACGGCCTGGTGGCCATCCGCAGCTGGCTGGGGCTGGACACTGTCGGGCTGATTCTGATGGGTTCACCCATTGTGCTGGCCCTGGCCTATGCTATCCGCTTCATGGCCATTTCAGTGGGCAGCATCGAAGCCGGACTGACCAGGATTGCGCCATCGATGGAACAAGCAGCGCGACTGTTGAATGAAACCCTGAATGGCACCCTGCGCCGAGTCCACCTGCCTTTGCTCAAGCCCGCCTTGGCCACTGCCGCCCTGCTGGTCTTCGTCGACAGCATGAAAGAGCTGCCGGCCACGCTGTTGCTGCGGCCCATGAACTTTGAAACCCTGGCGACCTGGCTGTACGGCGAGGCGGCCCGCGGCTCTTATGAAGAAGGTGCCCTGGCTGCGCTGGGCATTGTGCTGGCGGGCCTGGCCCCGGTCATTTTGCTGTCGCGCGTGCAAACGCGCAAAACTCATTGATGCCCCATGCTTGAACTGAACCAGATTTCTCTCAGCTATCCATCCGAAGCAGGCCACCTGCAAGTCGTCAGGCGCTTGAGCCTGTCGCTTGAATCTGGCCAGATTGCCTGCCTGCTGGGGGCCTCGGGGTGTGGCAAGACCACGGTCCTGAGAGCAATCGCCGGCTTTGAGCCGCTGGATGAAGGCGAGATCCGCCTTAAGGGACGGCTGCTTTCCAGCCCAGGTAAGCAACTCGAACCCGAACATCGCCGTGTCGGCATGATGTTTCAGGATTACGCCTTGTTCCCGCACCTGAGCATCCGCCAAAACGTGGCCTTCGGTCTGCGCCGCCTTGCGCAGGCCGAGCGCACCCGCCGGGTGGACGCGATGCTTGAACTCACCGACCTGCAGGGCCTGGCGGATCGCCACCCCCACCAATTGTCGGGGGGACAGCAGCAACGCGTGGCCCTGGCCCGTGCCCTGGCCCCCGAGCCCGAACTGCTGCTGCTGGACGAACCATTTTCCAACCTCGACGTGGACGCCCGCGAAAAACTGGCGTTTGAACTCCGGGACATTCTGAAGGCGACGGGGCGCACCGCATTGGTGGTGACACACAACCAGGCAGAGGCCTTTGCCATGGCCGACCGCATCGGTGTCATGCAATGCCACTGCCTGGCCCAATGGGATACGCCATACGGCCTGCATAACAATCCAGCCAACCCCGAGATCGCCGACTTCATCCGCCGGGAATCGCTGCTGGCCCAACGCACAACGGCCTGCCTGCGCGGCAGTCCAACAGGAAATACCCCGCTGCAATGCAGCACTGAAATTTCATTACAGCCAAACCAGTCCATACGATTCGCGCAATCCCCGCACCCCGGTTGATCACACAAGCACAGTCAGCGCCACAGGTCCAGCATGACTATCAGTTCTTTAGGGTCACGAATCCTGCGAACCTCGTTTTGCAGATCAGCAATGACGCTGTTCAGGTGAATCCGCTTCTGTCGAATAGCCTGATCGACATCGGCAGGACGGATTTTGCGCGAGTGCTGAAAAAGATGCCGATATTGACCGCGCAGGCCTTCTAGCTGTGCTTTAAGGGCCGTCACCTGCTGGCGCAAGGCGTGGTTATAGTGTGCAATACGTTCCGTTTCGATACCGGCTATCCCCGTCGCACGAGTCTGGGGGATTTCCAACTGGATGCTTAGTAGCTCAAACAGATTGTTGCTGTCATAGGCCTGATTGACGCGCTGCATCAGTACTGTACGGGTCGTTTCATCCTGGTGGTCGCTCTGACGGTCCGGATGCAGATGGCTAGCCAGCCGACGATACAAATCGCGCACAGACAACTGTGCTGCCGTGGTCTCGGCCTGGCGGGCTTGCTGGGCGGCAGCCGTGCGCGCAGATGGACGGCGGGCCTGCCCAGATGGGGGGTTTTGGGCCTGTTCCTGCCGAAACCGTTCGGCCATCTGGGCCAGTACAGAAGACAGATCGCCTTCGAGTTCGTCGGGATCCAGTTGAATGCCGAATTCTGCTTCGACCAGATCGACCACCATGAGTCGATCCATCTGATCCTGCTCTGCCAGGCTGATGTCGCTATAGCGGTTATACAGTTCGGTCACTTCCTGAACGACTATGTCCTCCGGGTCCTGATCCAGCAGGGATCGCGCTAATTCCAGGATAGCGTTGGTCAGCACCTTGCGGCGAACCTTGCCCCGGATAGCGCCCTGTTGCAAAAAATGAGCATCCATCTGACGAAGCAGGGCCAGATTGAGCGTCTGAAGGGTAGCAAACTGCGGCATCAACTGCTTGGCAATTTTTTGGCTGTAATGCGGCCGGTAATCATTCCAGACTAGAATCTCGGCGTCGAGCTTATGGATCTGGCGCACCAGACGTTGGAAAGCAGCATAAGCCGGATCGTCGGATTGCACGGAATCGACTGTGGCAACAATGGCCAACTGATTCTGTGATTGAGAATCATCGAACAATGGGATCTGAGCAGAGATACAAGACATCGAAGCGCAACGGTGACAAATAGACCATGATTGTATGTAGTTTTTGGGAAGGGGATGCATCATCACCGCCCTGAACCACGACAGGCTCAACGTCTCTTGCGCTAGGTCAAACCCCGCAAAGCCGAACTCCCATAAGCTATAACCATTCTATCAACATGGTTATAAACCACATAGGGAAACACGATGACGCAGCCAAAACTTCGCATCCTGGGAATAGCACTGGTCATGGGCTTTGCCAGTGCTTTGCACGCGCAGACCAACGAGCCTATCGAGCCCATCCCCCTTCCAGAGATCGGCGATCCCGCCAAGATTGAATTGGGGAAAAAACTATTCTTCGATCCTCGGCTATCCAAATCCGGATTTATTTCCTGTAACTCCTGCCATAACCTGAGCACTGGCGGGTCGGACAACCTTGCCACCTCGATTGGCGACAAATGGCAGCAAGGCCCGATCAACTCACCGACCGTCCTCAACTCCTCGTTGAATCTTGCCCAATTCTGGGATGGGCGCGCCGGCAATCTGCGTGAACAAGCGGGCGGCCCCATCGCCAACCCCATGGAAATGGCCTTCACGCACGAGCTGGCCGTTGAGCTGCTGGCCTCAATTCCGCAATATGTGGAAGAATTCGACGCCGTCTATAAAACCCCTGAAATCAATATAGAGAATGTCACGGACGCGGTAGCCGCCTTCGAGGAAACCCTGGTGACCCCGGATGCGCCGTTTGATCTCTGGCTCAAAGGCGATCCGAAGGCGATTTCTCCCATGGCGCTGGATGGCTACAAGCTATTCAAGACCAGCGGCTGTGTGGCCTGCCACAATGGCCCTAACCTGGGGGGGCGTTCATACCAAAAAATGGGGGTGATCGAGGCCTACAAGACCGACAACCCTGCTGAAGGACGCGTTGCCGTCACTGGTCAGGATGCCGATCGCTTTACCTTCAAGGTACCGACGCTGCGCAACGTAGAGCTGACTTACCCCTATTTCCATGATGGGGCCGTCAATACCTTGACTGAGGCCGTGGACATTATGGGCCGACTGCAACTGGGAAGACACTATACTCCCGAGGAAAACGCACAGATTGTCGCGTTTTTGAAGTCGCTGACCGGCAAGCAACCCGAGATCGTGTTGCCGATCCTGCCGCCTTCGTCGGACCTGACCCCGCGTCCTACGCCTTTTGGACCCTGAGGCCTGATCGCTTTTATCAATTCTTCTTCAACAGCAGCCCACTATGCGCCCCAGTCTTTTCTTTGTCGTCTGCACCGCGATATGGACGTGCCTGAGCATTCCCGCTTGGGCGGCTGCCCCCCACCCGATCAATGCCGGTGAACTGCAGGCCAGCGCGTCCCAGCCCTTCACCATCCAACACATGGCCACGCTGAATTCCCCCTGGGCCATGACGTTTTTGCCGGATGGACGACTGATCATCACAGAAAAGTCCGGCCAGATGTACTTGTTCGAAAAACCGGGTGTCATGCACGAAATCACGGGTGTGCCCAAGGTCCGTGCCAAGGGGCAGACGGGTCTGCACGATGTTGCGGCATCGCCCACCTTCGCTCAAGACCAATTGCTGTATTTCACCTGGGTCGAACCCGCACCAGAAGGCGGTGTCCTGGTGCTGGCCCGTGCGCGGCTGCAAGAATCAGCAGGCGCTGCACAGCTACAGGATATTCAGATACTGTGGCGACAAAACGCTGCGGCCCAGGGCGGACATCCTGGCAGCAAGATCGCCTTCTCGCCGGATGGCCAGCATTTGTTTTTGACTGTCGGCGAGCGTCAGGACTCTGACACCGCCCAGGACCCGGATCTGGCGCGTGGCAAGATTCTGCGCATGAACCTGGATGGCTCCATACCACCAGATAAC
Organism: Castellaniella sp.; assembly: GCF_034675845.1. NCBI lineage: Bacteria > Pseudomonadati > Pseudomonadota > Betaproteobacteria > Burkholderiales > Alcaligenaceae > Castellaniella > Castellaniella sp. The sequence continues at coordinate 571,468 of NZ_JAUCCU010000002.1, read as the reverse complement.
CCCTACGCCGCCCAGGGCGGCGTGCGCGCCCTGACTTGGTCTACAGGCCATCGCAATCCTTACGGACTGACTTTTGACGCAGCCGGAACGCTGTGGTCCCACGAAATGGGGCCACGGGGAGGCGATGAACTCAATCGGATCGACCCAGGCAAAAACTACGGCTGGCCGCAGGTTTCCGAGGGTCGTCATTACAGCGGCTGGCCGATCGACGCACACGCAACGCGTCCCGAGTTTCAAGCCCCTGTGTTGTACTGGACTCCGGTAATCGCCCCTTCAGGGATGGCGCTTTATGACGGAAAAATGTTTCCCGAATGGCAAGGTTCCTTGCTGATCAGCGGTCTGGTCGCCAATGGCTTGCTGCGCCTGAGCGTCGATGGGCCCAATCACGTCGAACAAATAGATCGCTGGTCCTTGGGCAAGCGTATCCGTGACGTGGCTGTCGCCCCTGATGGAGCAATCTGGCTTATTGAAGACGGCACATCCGCCGCTTTGCTCAGGCTGATACCACTGTCACCCCCTGTCCAGCAATAGGCTTTTACGGAATGCGTTAAGCGATGACCCGAATTAACTGTGTGCCTGTCGAAGAACTCAGCGGCCCCCATCTCATCGCCGAATACCGGGAATTACCCAGAGTATTTGCGCTGGCAGAAAAAGCAGCTCATCGCGGGAATATATCGCAGCCACCAACATACACCCTCGGCAAAGGCCATTTGCTGTTCTTCTACACGAGGCTGGGCTACCTTGCCCAGCGTCACGCAGAACTCATCGCCGAAATGAGGAAACGCGGATACAAGCCAACGTTCTCTGGCGTACGCCGGGAAGATTTCCCAGATGCACCGGATGCGTTCTGGTGCGACTGGACACCCACCGGCGAGGCCATGGCCCTGAATCGAGCCAGGATCAAAGAACGCAGCGGAAATAAATAGGTTCGAGCTGCCAGCGGTTGCGGTACAACGCACAGACTGTGGGACTGGGCAGTGTCATCTGGCTGGTGATGAAGACGAGCGTCTTGTTTGATGGGTTCGCGAAAGCCCATGTGGCAGAGCTTGTCCTTCTGCGCAGCCAGGCAGACTTCGATGTCGCGCAGGCTCTCCCTGTAGGTCAGCTGCGCAAAGGCCATCACGCAAAACTGCTCGGCGCACATCAGCTTGCGAACACTCCTGTCGCCGCCGTAGCGACTGACGTACCGCGCAAATGCCGTCCAAGACAGAACGTCCAACGTCATGGGGTCAATTCACCAGGGCGGCTTCTTCACGCCTACGCATGTTTCCTGGCCACAGCCTTCTTCAAAGCCTCATTCATCCGGGTCTGCCAGCCCGGACCACCAGCCTTGAAGGCATCGATCACCGCCTTATCGTAGCGGATCGTCACGGCGACTTTCGGCGACTCCAGCCGTGGGCGTCCTACTCGCTTCAGCTGCTTGAATTCTTCCGGTCCCAGTTCATAGGTATCTGGATCTGCCGCAATGCCGCGATTGATTGCCGCGTCCTCTTCGGGCGTGGGCATGATCAGTTTACGTTTGCTCGACATAGTTCCGCACCTCTCGTGAATTGGCCTTGCGCAGACTGATGACATGCATCTTGTCGGCGCGCTGCGTGAACACCACGCAGTACAAGCGGTCGTCTATGACCGCGTAGCCGATTTCCCGAACCTCGCCGTAATCCTGGCGGGTGTCGGGCTTGGCCATCACCTCGGACCAGTCGATCTCATGCACCAACGACAGCGAGACGCCGTGCTTGCCCTGGTTGCTGCTGTCCTTGGCTGGGTCGAAGGTGATTTCCATTTAATTATTGTAGTTACATGAACACCAATAAACAAGGTACTTCTGTAGTGACGAAATCCGTACATCACCAGCCCGCCCAGCGGGCTTTTTTGCGTCTGCTGTTTTGTGCTGCAAATGTGCGTGACTCATATGCACTGGGTTGTGTTTTCCCAGTCGAGGAGTGCGACAACAAGGGAAATCACAAGGCTAACAAAGGCTCGCTGGTCGTAGTCAAGATTGACACAGCGACACGGCTCACGGCAGACAGCGTTCGCAGCGTTGGCGTGGCAGTAAACCCGGACTTACTGCCCACCTTCCTAAAAGTCATCATGCTCATTGACAGCCAGGCAGCAACTTGAGACAATGCGAACAACGCAATAGCTGGTGAGCCCATAGGGCAAAAGCGTTGACTGCCACGCAAGTGGTTCCGCCCAGTGCGGAGGTAACAGATTCCAGACTACGGGGCCCTATTTGTTGGGGCCTTCGCTTTTTTGGGCTCCGCTGCACCTATCTGGGCTTTCTGGGCCTCTGCCCTCGAAGCACACTGCCCAGAAGCACATTGAAACCCACCTTGCCTTTGCCTGGATCCGGCTTTCCAGCACTGAGCACATACGCGCTCTGTACAACCAGCAGGACACTATCAGTCCCCTGCTCCCCCCAAGCTTTCACATTGAAGAATACTGCATACCGAACGGACTGGCCATCTACCACCGGCAGATCCACCGTCACATAGTTGTCGTCCTTGGCAAAGCCACAACGCCGTACACCCAGCGTTCGAACAATCTTGGGAAGTTCTCTGGAAAGCTGATAGCGCTCCAGTGAAAATGTGCGAGCCTCGCGGTCATCGGCATAGCGGCTGCCAGAATCATCATTGCTCTCCTATAATACCGAGCGCCAGTTGCTGTATGTCGCCTGCACCCGCGCCCGCGATCAACTGCATATCTCTGCAGTGAAGCCGGAGTCGGAGTTTTTGCAGGATTTGTTGCAAAAATAGCGATGCGTTGATGCGGTAGTACCCGCCGGGTGTCCAGGCGGTCGCAGACCCGCTCTTTAACAAGTAACAAGCGATAAATACTGCGCCCTGCCCGATTACGTGGCACGCGATTGCCCAGCAACGCCAGCGCTGCTCTATCGCATCAACGTAGCTGAGGCAAAAATGGGGGTCTCACGGCCCACCATTTATCGGCTGGTCCATGACAGCGAGCCGGGGCTGGTCAAGATCGGCAAGCGATCCAGCGGCATTACCACCACCAGCCTCCATGCCATGATCGAGCGAAACAAGACGCCGTGCTGATACCATAGTCGTATTCACGCAACACAGAGAAAAACACCCACTGGGCCCAAATTGGGTAGCTAGCGCAAAAACACAGCTTGTGGTGATGTGATAACCATCTGATTAATAACAGCAATATCCATCAAATGAAACTCGCCACCTGGAACGTCAATTCCCTCAATGTCCGTCTTGGACACGTCATCGATTGGCTGCAGGCCAACCCGGTCGATGCGCTGTGCCTGCAGGAACTGAAGCTGCCCAGCGAAAAATTTCCCCTGGATGCCTTACAGGAAATCGGCTATCAGGCCTGCTGGGCAGGCCAGAAAACCTACAACGGCGTGGCCATCATCAGCAAGGCGGCGCCTCAGGATGTGCAGCGCAATATTCCCGGCTACGAAGATCCGCAGCAGCGCATTATTGCGGCTACTTTGCCGGGGTCCAATGGCCAGCCTGTGCGCGTCATCAGCGCTTACTGCCCCAACGGCCAGGCGGTGGACAGCGACAAATACGCCTATAAGCTGGAATGGTTTGCCGCCCTGCGGCTATGGCTGCAGCAAGAAATTGCCACCCACCCGGATCTGGTGATCCTGGGCGACTACAACGTGGCCCCCACTGATGCGGACGTACACGACCCCGAGGCCTGGGCAGGCGGCATCCTGGTGTCGGATGCCGAGCGCGCCGCCCTGCAGGCTGTGCTGGATCTGGGGCTGACGGACACATTCCGCCTGTTCGACCAGGCACCCAAGATCTTCAGTTGGTGGGACTATCGCCAGATGTCTTTCCGGCGCAATGCGGGCGTGCGCATCGACCATATCCTGGCTACGGCCAGCCTGGCGGCCCGCTGCACCGAATGCGTGGTGGACAAGGTCCCCCGAGGCTGGGAAAAGCCATCGGATCACGCGCCAGTCGTGGCTCAGTTCCAACTGGCCTGAGATCGACCGTCTATAATGACAGCATCATTCAATATCATCTGATTTATGCCTCTCAATAGCCAATTGATCTCTCTCCTGGACCAGGGCATGGTGCTGGATATCACCTTGGAAGACCTGCCTTTTCGTGTCTATGTGGCGCAGCGCCCTGCCGATGTCGAACAAGTCGCCAGTCTGGTGCCCGCCGAGCGCTTTCAAGCCGATGGCAATGTCCATGTGGCGGCAATACACGATACGGACGATGCCTCCGAGCAAATCCAGGACATGCTGTTCAATCTCAGCCCAGGCGATACCATCGTTTTTCTCTGCACAGGCCCGCAAGCCTACGCCGATACCTTGGCCGAATTCGGTCAAAGCTCCGGCGACATCGCCATTTCCTGATTTTGGTGTAATTCCATGACGACACATCAAGCCGGCAATATTTTTATGGTGGTCGCCCCCAGCGGGGCGGGTAAATCCAGTCTGGTCAACGCCTTGCTGGCCCAAGACAGCCACTTGTCTCTGTCGGTGTCCTGCACCACGCGCGCACCGCGTCCCGGCGAAATCGACGGCGAACACTATCGGTTTGTCTCGGTAGACAGCTTTCAGGCGCTCCGCGAACGCGGCGACATGCTGGAATGGGCCGAGGTCCACGGCAATTACTATGGCACCCCCAGGGACCGCGTCGCCCAGGCGATTGGCGCAGGCACCGATATCATTCTGGAAATCGACTGGCAAGGCGCCCGCCAAGTCCGCCAGCATTACCCCCAGGCACTGGGGGTCTTCATTCTGCCGCCCTCCATCGAGGCGCTGGAAACCCGTCTCAATAAACGTGGACAGGATGCGCCCCAAGTCATTGCCCGTCGTCTGCTGGCCGCAGGGGGCGAGATGGCGCACGCATCAGACTGCGAATATGTTATTATTAATCAAGACTTTAGCATTGCCTTACAACAGTTGCAGCAGGTTGTTGCTGCAGCGCGTCTGCGTTATACGGCGCAGTCTGCCCGCCACGCGGATTTATTCATGCAATTAGGCATACGCAAACCCCTCTCCAACTAACGCTCGCTGACCCGGAAAATATCATTTATGGCTCGTATCACCGTCGAAGACTGCCTGCAGCAGATCCCTAACCGTTTTGACCTGACCCTGGCGGCCACTTATCGCGCCCGCGAACTCGCCCAGGGTCACGAATCGCGCATCGAAAGCCACAATAAGCCCACCGTCACCGCCCTGCGCGAAATCGCTCAGGCCCAGGTGGGCACCGAGATGCTGCGCAAAGTCCCAACCTAATCACACAAGAGGGCCCTATGGCATTTTCCGGGATACGTGGTGCATCGTCCGGCTTGCTTGCGGTCTTGCGCAAGGGCCCTCGGCTGCGCCGCCGGAAGCCCCATAATGCCCCGGCCTCTGTGCCCGCAGCAGCCCCCAGTCCGATTGCTTCTTTGGCGGGGCTGCAGCAGATTATTTCCGGCTATTTGTCGCCGCGCGACATCGAGCGTGTGCGCGAAGCCTACCGTTTTGCCGATAACGCCCACCTGGGCCAGTTCCGCGAAAGCGGCGAACCCTATATCTCCCACCCGATTGCGGTCACCGAGATCTGCGCTGGCTGGAAACTCGATGCGGATTCGCTCATGGCGGCCTTGCTGCATGACGTCATCGAAGACCAGAACGTCACCAAACAAGAACTTGCCGAAAAATTCGGTCCGGACGTTGCCGACATTGTCGACGGCCTGACAAAACTGGAACGCCTGGAATACGCCACCAAGGCCGAGCAACAAGCAGAATCCTTTCGCAAAATGCTCTTGGCCATGGCACGCGACGTGCGCGTCATCCTGATCAAGCTCGCTGACCGCCTACACAATATGCGCACGCTGGATGCCGTCCCTCAGGATAAGCGCCGACGGGTGGCCCGCGAAACCCTGGATATCTACACGCCGATTGCGCATCGTCTGGGCCTGAACGCACTATTCCGGGAACTCCAGGATCGTTGCTTCAAGGCGGCCTTTCCCAACCGCTACGTCGTCCTGCACAAAGCCATGATGGCAGCCCGTGGCAACCGTCGCGAGGTCATCACAAAAATCGCCGAGTCCGTGCGTTCCGCCCTGCCCGCCGCCGGGTTGGATGCCGAGGTCAGTGGCCGAGAAAAAACGCTCTACGGCATCTATAAAAAGATGGTCCAGCAAAAAAAATCCTTTTCGGATGTGCTGGATATCTATGGCTTTCGCATCGTGGTACACACTTTGCCCGAATGCTATCTGGCCCTGGGCACCTTGCACCAGCTCTACCGCCCGGTTCCCGGGAAATTCAAAGACTACATCGCCATTCCAAAAATCAATGGCTACCAGTCCCTGCACACCACCCTGATCGGGCCTTTCGGCACCCCGATCGAATTTCAGTTCCGTACCCGCGACATGGATCACGTCGCCGAAGAAGGCGTGGCCTCACACTGGCTCTATAAAGAACAGGGCACCTCCCTCAACGATCTCCAGAAACGCACCCACCAATGGCTGCAATCCCTGCTGGACATTCAAAACCAGACCGGTGATTCCGGCGAATTCCTGGAACACGTCAAAGTCGACCTGTTCCCCGATGCCGTGTATGTGTTCACCCCCCAAGGCAAAATCCTGTCTCTGCCACGCGGTGCCACCCCCGTGGACTTTGCCTACGCCATCCACACCGATGTCGGCAACCATTCGGTCGCCTGCAAAATCAACGGCGACTACGCCCCCCTGCGCACTGAACTTCACAGCGGGGACGCGGTCGAGATCATGACCTCGGCGGCCTCGCGGCCCAGTGCCCAATGGCTGAATTATGTACGCACCGGGCGGGCGCGTTCCGAAATCCGACACTATCTACGCACCGAACGCTACGAGGAATCCATTGCCTTCGGGCGGCGTCTGCTGAACCAAGCCTTTGACCAGTTGGCCATTCCCTACCCCAAAGACGACGACCCCCAGTGGGAACGCCTGGCCAAGGGTTCCGGCGGCGCATCGCGCACTGAAATTCTGGCCGACATCGGTCTGGGGAAACGCCTGGCCGCCGTCGTGGCGCGACGCTTCGCCCCCGAAAACCCCATGCTGGAAACCACCGCCATGGCGGTGGACGAGTTCAACTCAGCCACCAGCGCCCCGATTGTCATTCACGGCAACGAAGGTCAGGCCGTCCAACTGGCCCCCTGCTGCGGCCCCCTGCCGGGCGACGCCATCATCGGCGGCATCCGCCTGGGCCACGGCCTGGTGGTCCACATGACCGACTGCCCCGTGGCCTTGCGACAGCAGACTAAAGAACCCGAACGCTGGATTCCCGTTATTTGGGATGTCAACACGGCCCGCCACCTGTCGACGCGCCTGGATATCACGGTTCTCAACGAGCGCGGCGTACTAGGCCGTTTAGCTGCCGAAGTCACCGAGGCAGATTCCAACATCACCCAATTGACCATGCCCGACGAGGCCGCCGCTACGGCCCTGCTGCACCTGACCGTGCAAGTGGACAGCCGTAAACACCTGGCCCAGGTCATCCGCGCCATCCGGCACGTCCCCCAAGTCCAAAAAATAGTCAGAGCCAAGGGATAAAATCGGACCAAAAAGAGTCCCTCGAGAACCCTTTTTGTGCCTATTTTATCCAAGCGCCTTGCAAGGCGCGCGGTGGAAAAAACGCCTCTAGCCAAGAGAGTCCCTCGAGAACCCTTTTTGTGCCTATTTTATCCAAGCGCCTTGCAAGGCGCGCGGTGGAAAGAGCGCCTCTAGCCAAGAGAGTCTGCCCCCTCAATCAAAAACAGCCCGCGAGGGCTGTTTTTGATTTATCCAAGCGCAACAGAACCTTAGTTCGAGCCCCCAGCGCCTTCAGCAATAAGTTTTTTGCCATCCTCGGTGGTCTTAACACCCATGGCCTGGCGCAAGTCCACCATCAAGGCCTGTTGCTCGACACTGCCCCAGACCTGGGCCAACTGGGCTCCCAGGCCATCCAGAGCTGGCTTGTCCGTCGTGCCCGGCGTGACATGATCCAGCTGCACAATGACATAGGCCTGAGGGACTGACACCCCCCCGTAAGCGGGCAGTGTATCGGCATCGATGGCAAAGACAGCATCCAGGACGATTTTGCCCAGCCCGGCCGGATCCAGGCGGCTGACCGTGACCGGCGCATCAAAGCCTTCAGCCGTTTTCACCGGCTGATCCGCAGCGGCCGTCTCGGTGGATGCTGCTACATCGGCCGACTTCGCACTATCCGCAACTGCTGCCTCGGTGGGCGCTACCGCATTGGTCGGCTTTGCATTATCTGCAGCGGACACAGCAGACTGGGCCTGAATGGCAGCCAGAGCTTCCTGGCCTGCAGCCACGGCGGCAGCCTGGGCGCGTTCGTCCTTAAGCTGTTCCTGGATATAGGGCTCGACCTTCTCCAGGGGCGGGACATGCGACTGGATGAGTTCGCCTACCCGCACGACCGCCATGGTATCGGGCGAGATTTCGATCACGCCGGAGTTTTGCTTGTCAGTCAAAACCTGACTGCTAAACAGCGCCTGACGCACGCGCACATCACCCAAGATCGCCGCATCGGGCGAGGCCATGGCAGCATCCGGGCCGATTTCTTCGGTACTGAGCAGACGGTCGCGCGCAATACCCTGGGCATGGCGTACCTGCAGGCCCAGATCTTTGGCGGCGGGCTCCAGGCTGGACGGATTGTCATAGACCAGGCTGGTCAGCTTGGTCGCCATGTCGGCGAACTGATCGGCTGCCAGTTGCCGGCGCACCTCGGCCTCGACCTTGGTGCGGGCCTCTTCGAAGGTCTCGCCTTTTTCAGGCTGAACCTGGTTGGCGATAAAGACGTGATAGCCGTCGGGGCCTTTGACCGGATCAGAGATATCGCCCTGCTTCAGCGCAAAGACGGATTGTTCCATCGGCAGGGGCAAAGTCCCGCGCTGCACCCAGCCCAGATTCCCGCCATCGCGAGCAGTGCCGGCATCCTGGGATTCCTTGCGGGCAAGTTCAGCAAACTGCGCAGGTTCGGCCCGCGCACGACGCGTAATTTCCTGGGCACTGGCCAGGGCGGCCTTGGAGGCCTCGTCGGAGGCCCCGGCGGGCAGCTTCACCAGGATATGGCTGACGTTGACCCGTGCAGGCACCACGTAGCGCGTCTTGTTTTGCTCGTAGTAATCCTGCAGTTGGTCATCGCTGATGGTGGGCACGCTGGCGACTGCCGCAGCCTCGTCCAGCACTAGATAATCGATGGCGACCTGATCCGGCAGACGCAAGGCATCCTGATGGCTGTCGTACCAGGCCTTGACGTCGTCCGCTGTGATCTGAACGTTCTTCAGATATTCAGACGCCGGAAAAACCTGCAACCGCACCGTGCGCTCTTCGGTCAAGGCGCGCTTCAGGGCATCCAGCACGGGGGCAGGCAAGGACGCGGTGTCACGCACCGGCCCCAGCACCGTATCCAGGGCAAGCTCGGCCCGCTGGCTGGCTTCGAAATCGCGCGGATTCAGGCCCACGGACTCCAGGACCTCATGGTAGCGGTCGGCGGAAAACTGGCCGTCCACCTGCAGCTGCGGCATGGCCGCAATCGCACGGCGCAGCGCATTGTCTGACACGCTGAAGCGCTCGTTGGTGGCCAGGGCAATCTGGACCTTGCGGTCGATCAGCTGATCGAGCAAGGCTTGGCGCGCCTGGGGATTATCCAGCAGAACTGGATCAAACCGCCCCTGGCTGCTTTCCTGCATCTGCTGCAGCTGATTGCGCTGAGCCTCGGTGAATTCCTGCTTGGTGACAGTCAGCGTGCCGATCTCGGCCACGGCAGGATCAGCCGTGACGACGGAATAGCCACTAATCCCTAAAAATACAAAGGACGGCACCACCAGAATCAGAAGAATCAGCTGCATCAGCCGCTGGTGCGTGCGAATAAAATCGAACATGGGCGTAGGTCCTGCTGAAGATGCCTGACGCAATGCCGGCACCATCCGAAACAAAAAAGGCGAACACAGCCGCCTTCGCCGACTGACCGAATTGACAGCCGAAATTGACACGCAGTTTACCATCCCGAAACCTGGACTGCGCAGCCAAGAACAATCTGTTGACGACGGGCAGACGGTAGAATGGCAGATTCTCTTACCTAGTTGGCGCAATCTCATGAGCACTTCCCATCCCGCCTGGCCCTGGCCTGCCTTTATTGCCCACCGTGGCGGTGGCAGCCTGGCCCCGGAGAACACGCTGGCGGCCATGCGTACCGGGGTGGCACATGGCTACCGGATGGCCGAATACGACGTCAAGCTCAGCCTGGATGAAGTCGCCTTCCTGCTGCATGACGACCGGATCGATCGCACCAGCAATGGCCTGGGGTTGGCCAGCCAGCTAGGCTGGAGCGCGCTCTCTCAATTTGATTTTGGCAGTTGGCATGGGGCCGACTTCGCCGGCGAGCCCGCCCCCTCGTTGCTGTCCATTGCCCGCTACACCCAGGCCCATGGCATGCACAGCAACATCGAGCTCAAGCCCACCACCGGCCACGACGCCAAGACCGGCCAGGCCGTGGCCCAAGCAGCCGCCCGGCTATGGGCCGAAGCCACCTTGCCGCCACTGCTGTCATCCTTTTCCGAAACCGCCCTGGAATCCGCCCGCACGGCGGCGCCTGAACTACCGCGCGCCCTGCTGATCGAAGGGCCGGTGCCCGCAGACTGGCGGACACGCCAGATCGGCCTGGGCTGCATCGGTCTGCACATCGACACCCAATACGCAGACCAAACCCTGGTGCGCGAGATCCTGGACCAGGGTGCCACCCTGGCAATCTGGACGGTCAATGATGCGGATCGTGCCCGCGAACTGCTAGGCTGGGGCTGTCAGGCCATTTTTACCGACGCCCTGGATTTGATTCTGCCCTCGGGCGCCACCCCTGCCCGATAGGTCCATCACCATGTTCAGTTATCGCCACGCCTTTCATGCCGGCAACCACGCCGACGTCCTGAAGCACGCCATCCTGGTGCAAATCCTGGATTATTTCAACCAAAAAGATGCCCCCTATTGGGTCATCGACACCCACGCCGGCGCCGGGCTATACGCCCTGAACGGCGAGTGGGCGGGTCAAAGCGGCGAGGTCACCGAAGGCCTGGACCGTGTGCTGGGCCAGCCACAGCCCCCGCTTCTGGTCGAGCGCTATCTACGCGCCGTACAAGACTTCAACCCCGATGGCATGGCCAATCTTTACCCCGGCTCTCCCTGTCTGGCGCTGCATGCCATGCGCCCACAGGATCGCCTGCGGCTATTCGAGCTGCACCCCACGGAAGGCCAGGTACTGGAAGACACCCTGCGCCGACAAGTCAAGGCATCGCCCCGGCAGGTTGCCGTCGCCCGCAGCGATGGCTTTACGGGCCTGAATCGCCTGCTGCCGCCGCCGCCACGCCGAGGGCTGATCGTGATTGACCCGTCCTACGAGGACAAACACGATTACCGTTCAGTCATGCAGGCACTGCGCAGTGGATTACAACGCTTTGCCCAAGGCTGCTTTATCGTTTGGTATCCCCTGATACAGCGTGTCCAGGCACACGAAATGGTGCGCTCGATGGAGCACCTGCCAGGCGCCCCTTGGCTGAATGCCAGCCTGACCGTGCACAAGCCCTCGGCCGATGGTCTGGGCATGCACGGCAGCGGCATATTCGTGGTGAATCCCCCCTGGACCCTGGAGGCGGAACTGCGCACCGCCCTGCCGTGGCTGAAAACCGCCCTGGCCCAGGATGACCAGGCCAGATTCAACCTGAGCACCAGCCAGGACCCGCGCCCGACCAAGTTCGGTCCGGGTTCGTCCACGGACAGGCCAGGCAAGCCCCATCCAGGCAGCTCTCGCGCATCCGGGAAAGGGCCTCAGAAGCGCTCACCCTCGCGCAAATAACGCCATTGGCCCATGGGCAGGTCGCCCAGGACGACCTGGCCCATGCGTACCCGTTTCAGGCCCACGACCTTCAGGCCGACCTGTTCGCACATGCGGCGAATCTGGCGTTTACGGCCTTCGTGCAAAATAAAGTGCAATTGATCTTCGTTCTGCCAGCGGACCTTGGCGGGTTGCAGCGCCTGACCATCCAGCATCAGGCCATGATTCAGCAAAGCCAGCCCGCCGCCGGACAGTCGGCCATCGACACGCACCAGATATTCTTTTTCAAGATCGGAATCATCGCCGATCAGTTGGCGCGCCACCCGGCCATCCTGGGTCAGCACCAGCAAGCCCTGGGAATCAATATCCAGGCGGCCAGCGGGGGCCAGGCCCCTGAGGTGCGCAGGATCAAAGCGTCGACGGGCCTTATCCGCATGAAACTGGGTGTCGGCGCGCACCAACGATGCTGCCAGCCGATAGCCGTGGTCCGCCTGGTGCGAGACATAGCCCACGGGCTTGTTCAGGATGATGGTGGCCTTATCGGTCTGGCGCCGAGCGGCCTGACGTTCCAGGGCGATATGGGCATTGGGCCGGGCCTTGGTGCCAAGCTCGTTGACGACCTGCCCATCGACGCGCACCCAGCCGCGTTCGATATAGGCATCGGCCTCGCGCCGCGAGCACAGGCCGCGTTGGGCCATTAATTTTGATATTCTGACTAGTTCCATGATGGCGCATATTGTAGCGTCAGCCATGCTATCGTGTCGCCCCGATGACCCCAAAAACCGCCAGTCCGCGTCTATGGCGCAACGCACCCTCCCCTTATCTGGACTCGCTGCAACAGGCGTGGCTATGCCAACCCGGTGCCCTGACGGCAGGCCTGCGCAAGCTGGGCCAGGTGCGGCTGTTCGTCTGCCGCGAGGCCACGCTGGCACTGCCGGCCAGCTGGGCCGCCGAAGCCGGCCTGCAGATCGGCAGCGCCATCTGGTGGCGTGAAATATTGATGACAGTCAACGGCCTGCCCAGCGTGCAGGCCTGCAGCTTTACGTCCTGGCATGGCTGCCTGGGGGCCTGGAAAGCCATGCGCGGCCTGGGCAGTCGCCCGCTGGCCGACATTCTGTACCAAGATCCCCGCATCGCGCGCAGCCCGTTTCGCTTCGGGCGGCTGCACGCGCACCAGACGGGCGTTCCCGGGGCAACAACGCAGGCCAATGCCCCTGTTGAGGCCCGGCATTCGGTATTCATGCGCCTGGGCCAGCCATTGCTGGTGGCTGAATATTTTTTGCCGACCTTCTGGGCATTGGCGGGACAATCGGGGGCTACAGGGCCTCGACGCCGCTTTCCCCTGTGCGAATACGCACTACCTGCTCGACCGGCGTGACGAAAATCTTGCCATCACCGATCTTGCCGGTGCGCGCGGCACGGATAATGGCATCAATCACCCCTTCGGTCTGATCGGCAGCCACCACCACGTCAATCCGGATTTTTGGTAGAAAATCGACGACGTATTCAGCGCCGCGATAGAGTTCTGTGTGTCCCTTCTGACGTCCGAAGCCCTTGACCTCGGCCACTGTCAAGCCATTGACGCCCAGATCGGACAGCGCCTCGCGGACCTCGTCAAGCTTAAAGGGTTTGACTATCGCTGTGATCTGCTTCATGTCTGACTGCGCCATGATGTCCGGTTCCCGCTGAAAACCTTTAATATAGCTCAGGGAGCACCCGAATCCGTCCGCATCCGCCTAATCTATAATCCCCGCACTATGTCCAATACCCCCTCATCCCACAATCAGTTCGATAATAAATCCCAGGCCTGGTCGGCCCGCTTCTCCGAGCCGGTCTCGGATTTGGTGAAACGCTATACCGCATCGGTCAATTTCGATCAGCGCATGGCCGAGTTCGATATCCAGGGCTCGCTGGCTCACGCCGACATGCTGGCGGCGGTCGGCGTAATCAGCGCCGCAGACCTGAGCGACATCCAGCGCGGCATGGCCCGGATTTTGCAAGAAATCCAAAATGGCCAATTCAACTGGTCGCTGGACCTGGAAGACGTGCACCTGAACATCGAAAAACGTCTGGTTGAACTCATCGGCGACGCAGGCAAGCGTCTGCACACCGGGCGTTCGCGCAACGACCAGGTCGCCACCGACATCCGCCTGTGGCTGCGCCACGAGATCGATCTGGCGATCGACCTGTTGGGCCAACTGCGTCGACGCCTGGCCTCCCTGGCCCTGCAGCACGCCGACACCATCCTGCCGGGCTTCACCCACCTGCAGGTAGCCCAGCCGGTTACCTTTGGCCACCATCTGCTGGCCTATGCCGAAATGTTTGGCCGCGATGCCGAACGCCTGATCGATTGCCGCCGCCGCACGAACCGCCTGCCGCTGGGCGCTGCTGCGCTGGCGGGTACTTCCTATCCCATCGACCGCGAACGCGTGGCACGCAGCCTGGACTTCGACGAGGTCTGCCGCAATTCGCTGGATGCCGTGTCCGACCGCGACTTCGCCATCGAGTTCTGCGCCGCCGCCGCCCTGATCATGACGCACATTTCGCGCCTATCCGAAGAGCTGGTGCTGTGGATGAGCCCCCGCGTGGGCTTTATTGATCTGGCCGACCGCTTCTGCACGGGCAGCTCCATCATGCCGCAGAAAAAAAAATCCGGACGTGCCCGAACTGGCACGCGGCAAGACAGGCCGCATCTATGGCCATCTGGTCGCCTTGCTGACCCTGATGAAGGGCCAGCCACTGGCCTACAACAAAGACAACCAGGAAGACAAAGAAGGTCTGTTCGACACCGCCGACACCATCCGCGATACGCTGACGATTTTTGTCGACATGATGGGTGGGGTACAGGTCAACCCCGCTGCCATGCGGGCTGCCGCCATGCAGGGCTACGCCACGGCGACGGATCTGGCCGACTACCTGGTCAAACGCGGGCTGCCATTTCGGGATGCCCACGAAACCGTGGCGCTTGCGGTGCGTTCTTGCGAGCAACGCGGCTGCGATCTGGCCGACCTGTCATTGGCTGATTTACGCGCATTTCACCAGGATATCGACGACGATGTCTTCCAGGTGCTCACCCTGGAAGGTTCGGTAGCGGCCCGCAAGCACATCGGCGGCACCGCCCCCGAACGCGTCCGCATCGAAGCCCAACTCATCCTGGACACCAAAAAAGCCTGATGATGCGGTCTTAAGAACCCTCTGTATTCAGAGAGTCCTTAGGGCTCGAAAACGGCAATGGACTCGACGTGCGCCGTGTGCGGAAACATATTCACCGCCCCCACCGCACGTAGTGTCCAGCCTCCGTCATGCACCAAACAGCCGGCATCGCGCGCCAAGGTGGCAGGATTACAGGACACATACACCACCCGGCGCGGACGCTCTGTCGGCGCCAAGACGGCCAAGGCCTGGGCCACGGCAAAAGCCCCCTCGCGGGGCGGATCAATCAGCATCAGATCAAAATAGCCCAGGCTGCGCAGCCAGTCTGCGTCAACCTCGAATAAATTCAGCTCAGTAAATTCCGTGCGTTCGGCCAGACCCTGGCGCATCGCATCCTCGCGCGCCCGGGCCACCAAGGTGGCACTGCCCTCGATACCCAAGACCTGACGAGCCTGGGTGGCCAATGGCAGGCTGAAATTCCCCAGTCCACAGAATAAGTCCGCGACCCGATCCTGCGGCTGCACATCCAGCAGCATCAAGGCCCGCGCAATCAGGGTCTGGTTGATGAATGGATTGACCTGGGTAAAGTCCGCTGGCCGGTAGTGCATGCGCAAGCCATAGGCCGGCAGCGCATAAGCCAGGGCATCCAGCTGGGCTGGGTCCAGGGGATGCGCGGTCTCCGGCCCCTTGGGCTGCAACCACCAGATGATGTTGTGCATGCCCGCGAAATCACGCAGGCGCAGCAGGTCTGCGTCCGTCAGGGGTTCCATGTGGCGCAGGCACAGCACGGTGGCCTGGTCGCCCACGGCCACCTCGATCTGAGGAATGCGGTCCGGTCGCGACAGTCCGCCCACCAGCCCGCGCAAAGGCACCAGCAACGCCGATACATGCGGCGGCAAGACCCGGCATTCGTGAATATCGGCCACATAGCTGCCGCGCCGTTCACGAAATCCGACCAGTACGCCGCCTTTTTTGTGCACCAGACGCACCGACAGGCGCGCACGATGGCGATAGCCCCAATCCGGCCCTTGCATGGCGGGCAGGATCTGGCCTGGGGTCACCTTGCCCAGATGCGCCAAGGCGTCCTCCAGGGCGCGTTGCTTGACGGCCATCTGGGCAGCTGGGTCCAGGTGCTGCATGGCACAGCCGCCACAGACGCCAAAATGCGGACAAGGGGGCGTGACGCGCTGGCTCGAAGCCCGCAGCACGGACTCTAGCTGGGCTTTATCGTAGGAGGGCTTACGACGGGTGATGCGTGCCACCACGCGTTCACCGGGCAGCGCCCCATCCACAAAAACAACTTTGCCGTCGTGGTGGGCAATGCCCCGTCCCTCAAGATCCAGGGACTCGATATCCAGGGTATGCAAAATGGGTTCAGGCATGGGTCCAGGCAGAGAGAAATTCTTTCCAGTGAGGGGCATCGATGCCCGCCAGGGTATTGCGCACCAAATCCAGTTCGGCGGCATAAGAGACCGGGTCGAGTTCGCCCTTGATCAGGCGATAGCGACAGTACACCAGCCAGGTATTGACCACGTCGGTCTCGCAGTAATTGCGTACATGATCGCGCTGGCCGGGCATGCCAGGCCTGCCAGACCTGCCCACCATCCATATCGAGCTTGCCGGGGAAACCACAGAGCTTGGCCAACTGGTCCAGGGGCGCATTGGCGCGACCATTGAATTTCGCCAGCACATCCATCAAGTCCACATGACGCGTGTGATAGCGATTCAGGTAGTTGTTGAAACGGAAATCACGGTCGTCCTCGCCGGTATCCCAATAACGTGGTGCGGCCACCCCGTGAATCAGACTGCGGTAATGCAGCACCGGCAGATCAAAACCAGACCCATTCCAACTGACCAAGGTGGGGGTGTAATGGCCGATGGTCTTGAAAAAGCCGGTAATCAAGGCAGATTCCGGATCATCTGCCTGACCAATGGTCCGTACCCGAAAGCCCTGATCATCGCGAAAAGCGCAACCGATGACGGCCACCTGCTGCAGATGCAGCGGCAAAAAATCATTGCCGTGGGTTTCGCGGCGCTGAGCCAGCGCCGCTTCAATCAGGTCAGCGTCCGGCAGCTCCGCCCACTGGGGATTCAGACGCCGCAAACCGGCGGCATCCGGGATGGTTTCCAGATCAAAGACCAGGGTGGGAATCATCGGGCGGGAAGATAGGACAAGGGATTAACCGGGGTGCCACTGCGCCGGACCTCGAAGTGCAGGCGCGGCGATGTGGTGTCGGTCTGGCCGATGGTGGCGACCTTGACGCCTTTTTTGACGGCACTGCCGGTCTTGACCAACAGGGTCTGGTTATGGGCATAGGCAGTGATAAAGCCATTGCTATGACCCAGCAGAATCAGATTGCCCAGCCCGCGCACGCCATTGCCGGCATACAAGACCTTGCCATCGGCTGCCGCCAACACCGGTGCGCCAGCCTGGCCCTCAATGTCGATACCCTTGGTGTTGCTGGTAAATCCCTGGATGATCTTGCCCTCGGCCGGCCAGCCCCATGACACCAGGTTTGCATCGCTGGCGCGTGCAGCACTGGTGCTGACAGGCGCCGCAGGCGTGCCGGCGCTGCTGCCGGGCGTCGTCACCGGCGTCGCCACGGTCGTGGCAGCCCCGCCGGTGGGCTGTGGCGTACTGGCGTCCAGACGCAACATTTGGCCAATCGCCAGTTGCGAGGGATCGGTGATGTTATTCAGCTGCACCAGGCGCGAGACCTCCATGCCATGGGCCTGAGCGATCTTATACAGCGTATCGCCAGAGCGCACGACATAAGTACCGCTGGCCGCCTGGGTAGACGATCCACTGGAATGGTCTGCTACCGGGGCGCGCTGTGAGCGCGAAGCGCAGCCTGCCAGAGCAACAGCAGACAGCACGGCAGCCAGCAGCAGAATATGGCGGCCCCCACGCGGCGCCTTGGGCGTGGAGCGGCCCGGCGACAAAAAGCGCTCTGTGCGCAATGATTGGGGGGTTGGAGCATCTGTCACCAGCGTCCCATCGTGCATGTGGTTCTCCTACTCAGGCCTGCGTGCCAGGACGCAGTGGTACAAATCGGACATCTTCGAGCTCGACACGGTGCCAGGAGGCTGGGCCGGTGCGCTCGAAGAGAATAAGCCTTTGGTGCGCGGCACCTTCGGGGGCAATCAGTCGTGCGCCAACAGCCAACTGGTGCAACAAGACTTCTGGGATTTTAACCCCCGCAGCCGCAACGACAATGCCATCAAAAGGCGCCCGGTGTTCCAGACCCCGCATGCCATCGCCAAACGACAGGCGAACCCGGCCACGAGCCCGGCCATGAGACAGATTCAGACGCGCTTGATCATACAGCCCGCGGATGCGTTCGACGGCATAGACCTCGGGCACGAACTGGGCCAGCACGGCTGACTGATAGCCACAGCCAGCGCCGATTTCCAGTACCCGTTGGGGGGTGCGATCCTGGGCCATCACCGCCAGCATATAAGCAACCACCCAGGGCTGCGAAATGGTCTGACCGTAGCCGATCGGCAGGGCCGCGTCCTCGTAGGCACGGCTGGCCAAGCCCTGGTCCACAAAATCATGCCGGGCAACCGCCTGCATGGCGGCCAGCACCCGGTCATCGCTAATGCCTTGTTCACGCAGACGGCGCACCATCTGAGTGCGCAAGCGATCTGAATTCAAGCCCAGGTTGGCGGATGCCGCAGGCGGCACGGCAGACGACAACGTGGCTGTGCCGCCTTGTGGCCCCAGTATCCGGGTATTGCTGTTAGCCACCGAATACCCAGGCCCCAGCGTACTGCTGCGAACCGGGCTGCGGCTGATGCGCGGCGGCTGGCCCAGGGGGGGGTGACGCGATTTATTCATCAGGCCTGCACCCACTGGGCAACTGCCTGGGCTTGGGCATGATCCGTCAGATCCAGACGCAAAGGGGTCAAAGAAACCGCCAGCGACTCGGTTGCCCCGAAGTCCGTGTCCAGCCCGCCATCCAGCGGACGCCCTACCGGCCCAATCCAATACACGGTTTCACCATAAGGCGTCGTGCTGCGAATCACGGGCTCGGAGGGATGCCGACGCCCCAGCCGGGTGGTCCGAAACCCCGTCAGTTCGCGGTAGGGCACGGAGGGGATGTTGACATTGAGCAACAGCGGCGATGCCCAGGGCTGATCGCGAAACCGGACCACGAGTTCGTGGGCAACCTGGGCGGCGGTGTCCAGATGCTGCCATTCGCGGCTAAGTAAGGAAAAAGCAATCGACGGCACGCCGAACAGATAGCCTTCGGAGGCGGCAGCCACAGTCCCGGAGTACAGTGTGTCTTCGCCCATATTGGCGCCATTATTAATGCCGGACACCACCAGATCAGGGCGAAAATCCAGCAAGCCCGTCAGCGCAACGTGGACGCAATCCGACGGCGTACCATTAACAAAGAAAAACCCATTGGCAGCCTGCCTGACCAACAAAGGACGGCGCAACGTCAGGGAATTGGATGCCCCACTGCAGTTGGTTTCGGGCGCCACTACCGTGATATCGCCCAAAGGACGCAACACCGCCACCAGCGCTTCAATGCCCGCCGCGTTGTAACCATCATCATTCGTGACCAAAATCCGCATTGCCGCCTGCCTGTATGAAACTGGATGAAGCGAATTGTACTCGGGGATACCCTGATCAGGATGACGTTGAAGGCCGCCGGCTTTAGAATGGCCCCCATTCGGATTCATGCTGCCCATGGCGGCCCACAACACATATGCCTGATTACCTCTTGACCCTAGGTCCCATTCTTAGCCTGCTGGTGGGGTATTTGCTGGGTTCCCTGCCCTTTGCCGTGATCGTCAGCCGACTGATGGGCTTGCGCGATCCACGCAGCTTTGGCTCGGGCAACCCCGGGGCCACCAATGTCCTGCGCAGCGGCAGCAAGGTCGCTGCCATCCTGACGCTGCTGGGCGACGCCGCCAAGGGCTGGGCTGCCGTTGCCTTGGCAGCCTGGTGCGTACGCCAGGGCTGGCTGCCTGAACTTGCCATCCCGCTGGCCGGGCTGGGCGCCGTGCTGGGTCACATGCTGTCCTTGTTCCTGGGGTTTCGGGGGGGCAAGGGCGTCGCGACCGCCCTGGGGGTGCTATTGGCGCTACAGCCCTGGTTGGCGCTGGCCACCACACTGACCTTCCTGGTGCTGGTGCTGGTGACCCGCTTTGTGTCGCTGGCTTCGATCCTGGCGGCTGTATTCGCGCCTTTTTATTATATTTTGGGCGATAACGCCATCTGGCGCAGCAATGCGCCAACCACCATCATCATCGTCCTGATCAGCGTGCTGGTGATCAACCGCCACAGGGCCAATATCAACCGCCTGATGGCAGGCACCGAAAGCCGCCTGGGGGCCAAGAAAAAACCCTGAATCCGGTCAGCCCGGCACGCAGATATCCTGCAGATTCCAGCGCGGTCGCACGGCAAACCCGGCATCCAGCAGTTGGCTTGTGTCCACCAGCCCGGCGCGCACCCGCAGGGCGGCGGCCCAGGCAATCATGGCGCCATTGTCGGTGCATAGGTGCAGCGGCGGGAAATATACCCGCCCTCCCAGCGCAGGCATCGCCGCCTGCAACTGGCGGCGCAAATGCTGGTTGGCGCCCACACCACCCGCCACCACCAGCGTCTTCAGCCCTGTCTGCCGCAAAGCGCGTATCGATTTTGCCGCCAGCACATCCACAATCGCGGATTCAGTGGCGGCCGCCAGATTGGCCCGAGCCACCAAATCGGTTTCCTGACCGGCTGCCTGAAATGCCCGCATCCGGGTCAGCACTGCGGTCTTCAAGCCACTGAAGCTGAAATCCAGATCGCCGCTATGCAGCATGGGGCGCGGCAACTGACAGGCGCTGGCATCGCCCTGCTCCGCCAGACGCGACAGCTCTGGGCCGCCGGGATAGCCCAGGCCCAACAGCTTGGCGCTTTTATCAAAGGCCTCGCCTGCCGCGTCGTCCAGCGTCTCGCCCAACAACTGGTACTGCCCGACCCCATCCACCCGCATCAACTGAGTGTGGCCACCGGACACCAACAAAGCCACAAACGGAAAATCCGGTGTGTCTTCGGCCAGCAGGGGTGACAACAAATGGCCTTCCAGGTGATGAATCGGCAAGGCAGGCAAGCCTTGACCCCAGGCAAAAGCGCGCGCAAAGCCCGCCCCCACCAACAGAGCGCCAGCCAGGCCTGGCCCAGCGGTATACGCCACCAGTTCCAGATCGGATGCCCGTACGCCAGCCTGCTGCAGCACCTGCCGCGTCAGCGGCACAATGCGCCGGATATGGTCGCGCGAGGCGAGTTCCGGTACCACGCCACCGTACTCGCGGTGCATGGCGATCTGGCTATACAGGGCGTGGGCCAGCAGGCCACGTTCGGTGCACGCAATGGCCACACCGGTCTCGTCGCACGAGCTCTCGAATCCAATAATCAGCATAGGCCGCCAGTTTACAGCGGTTCACAAATTGTCTCGGGTCGCCGTAGAATAGGCTCGTTCCGATAATATGTAGTGAATAAAACAATTCCACCACCGAGGGCGACAACATGCTGGAAAATCTATTCAAGCTCAAGGATCACGGTACTGATACACGGACCGAGATCCTTGCAGGTCTGACCACCTTCCTGACGATGTCTTACATCATCTTCGTCAATCCGGACATCCTGTCCAGCACCGGCATGGACAAAGGCTCGGTCTTTGTCGCTACCTGCGTGGCCGCCGCGCTAGGTTCGCTGATCATGGCCTTCCTGGCCAACTGGCCCATCGGCATGGCCCCCGGCATGGGGCTGAACGCATTTTTTGCCTTTACCGTCGTCGCCCAAATGGGCTACACCTGGGAACAAGCCCTAGGGGCGGTGTTTATTTCCGGGGTGGTATTCGTCATCCTTACCGTCACAGGGGCCCGAGAATGGCTGGTGGCCGGTATTCCCGCGTCATTACGGGCGGCCATCGCCGCCGGTATCGGCTTATTCCTGGGCATTATTGCGCTCAAGAGCGCAGGCATCGTCGTCGCCAACCCCGCCACCATGGTCGGCCTGGGCGACCTGACCCAATCCAGCACCCTGCTGGCCATTCTGGGCTTCTTCCTGATTGCCGCCTTAGGGGCCTTGCAAATTCGCGGCGCCATCCTGATCGGCATTCTAGTCATCACCGTGCTGTCCATCATGCTAGGGAAGGTCTGATCAAGCCGGTTTCAGAATCTGTTTTTCCAGCCCAATCGACCTGAATTTCATAATGCAGAACTTTTGCTCAAAAATAGGCCAGAATCAGGGTGATTTCCGCCCTGACAGGCCCGTTTTGGGCCCTCTACGCCCATTTCGGGCGCACCTATCCCGCCGTAGCCATCAAATGGTGGCGCACCTTCCACAGGTTTGCCAACGTAAACAGCATCTTCAGCTGCGCCGTGTTCTTGGCCAGCCCCCGATAGCGCACCTTGGTAAATCCAAACTGGCATTTGATCACCCGAAACGGATGCTCCACCCGCGAGCGCAGGCTGGCCTTGGCTCGTTCGTAGGACTCCAGCATCCGCCCCATGTTGCTCTTGCCCAGCGCACGGCGTTTGCCCGGACGCATGGCAATGTGCCACTGCACGTTGCGACTCTGGTTTTCCTCTCGATCCTGGACTCCTCGGTAGCCCGCATCGCCCAGCACCAATTCTTCTTCACCGTGCAGCAGCGCATGGGCCTGCGTGACATCGTGAACATTGGCTGCCGTGCCCACCACAGTGTGCACCAGGCCGGTCATGTCCACGCCAATGTGGGCCTTCATGCCAAAGTGCCACTGATTGCCCTTCTTGGTCTGATGCATCTCGGGATCCCGCGCGCCTGCGGCGTTCTTCGTAGAACTGGGCGCTTCGATGATCGTGGCATCGATGATCGTGCCCTTGCGTACCGTGATGCCCTGATCGGCCAACAGCAAGTTCACCGCTTCCAGTGCGTCTGCTGCAATGTCGTGTTTTTCCAGCAGATGACGAAAGTTCAGGATCGTCGTCTCGTCAGGAATGCTGCCACGCGTGAGCGAGAGCTTGGCGAAATTGCGTATCGAGGTGCTGTCGTACAGCGCCTCTTCCATCGCCGGGTCCGACAGGTTGAACCACTGCTGCATGAAGTGGATGCGCAGCATCACTTCCAACGGGTAAGGCCTACGGCCGTTGCCGGCCTTCGGGTAGTGCGGTTCGACCAGGTCGGCGAAGACCTTCCAGGGAACGGCCCGTTCCATCTGGGCCAGGAACTTCTCGCGGCGCGTCACTTTGCGCTTGCCTGCAAATTCGGCGTCGGAAAAACTCAACTGGCTCATCGGGGCTTCCTGATTGGGTCTCGTTCAACAACCTACATTCTGACAGGTCCAGGGGACTTGTTCAGACCTTCCCTAGGACTGACCCAGTATCAGGGGATTTTCTCCGCCCCACCCAGCCTGGACCCGACCCTCTTCAAGCTCGACATTGCGGGGGTGCTGAATACCGGCTTTTTCCACATCATCCTGGTGTTTGTGCTGGTCGAGGTCTTTGACGCCACCGGCACCATGATCGGGGTGGCCACCCGTGCAGGCCTGGTGCGTCCGGGCAACCCTGGCCGCCTGGGCCGCGCCCTATTGTCCGATAGCTGCGCCATCGTGGCGGGCTCATTCCTGGGCACCAGCAGCACCACCGCCTACGTCGAAAGCGCCTCCGGCGTCCAGGCAGGCGGGCGCACCGGCCTGACCGCCCTGGTGATTGCGGTTCTGTTCCTGCTGGCCCTGTTCCTGTCGCCCCTGGCCGCCATCGTACCGGCCTATGCCACAGCCCCCGCCCTGCTGTATGTCGCCTGCCTGATGCTGCGCGAACTGGTCGACGTGCAATGGGAGGACATCACCGAATCCGTCCCCGCCGCCATGACCGCCGTCGCCATGCCGCTGACCTACTCCATCGCCAACGGTCTGGCATTCGGCTTCATCAGCTACGTCGCCATCAAGGCCCTCTCGGGCCGCTTCCGCGACATCCATCCGGCCACTTTGCTGGTCGCCATCCTGTTCGTCATCAAATACGCCCTGTTCCCCGATTAAAACCGGGCACGCACCAGCCTGCTTCGGGCTGGTGCGTCAGGGCTGATTTTCATCCGTCATCTTGTACTGCAGGTAAACTGCCCCCATGTGAATTGAAACTCGGGCGGTATTTTGCTGCCCCCTGACCGGAGACGCCATGAGCATCATCGAACTCACCCAGGACACCTTCCAGGAAGCCACCAAGGCCGAAAAGCCCCTGATCATCGACCTCTGGGCACCCTGGTGCGGCCCGTGCCGCCAATTTGCCCCCACCTTCGAAGCCGCAGCTGAAAAGCACCCCGACGTCACCTTCGCCAAAATCAATACCGAAGAACAGCAGGAACTGGCCTCTGCCTTGCGCATTCGCTCCATTCCGACCCTGATGGTCTTCCGTGAAAACGTCCTGTTGTTCCAACAGGCCGGTGCCTTGGCCGCCTCGCAGCTCGAAGAGCTCATCACCCAGATCAAGGACGTAGACATGACCCAGGTGCACGCCCAGATTGCGGAACAAGAAAAGGCTTCGTCCACCAGCCATTGACCTCCTCGTCCCTCTCCCGGCCATCCTCCGACTACCGGCCGGACCCCGGTCGGTGGCGCATTCTGGTCATCTTGCTGACCACGATCTTCATGTCTCTGATCGGGGTCAGCATTGTCAACGTCGCCCTGCCCTCCATCCATACCGCCCTGCAAGCCTCCCAGGCCGACATGCAGTGGGTGCTGTCGGGCTATGCCCTGACCTTCGGCGTCGTGCTGGTGGCTGCCGGGCGGGCGGGCGATCTCATGGGTCGCGGCGGGCTGTTTCTGATCGGGGTGGCCTTATTCACACTTTCGTCCATTGCAGCGGGGCTGGCACCGGATGCCACCTGGCTGAATGGCGCCCGCTTTGTTCAGGGCGTAGGCTCGGGCCTGCTCAATCCGCAAGGCCTGGGCATGATTCAGCACTATTTTCGCGGGGCGGAGCGCGGCCGCGCCTTTGGCTATCTCGGCACGGTGGTGGGGTTCTCCGTCGCCATCGGACCCGTGCTGGGCGGGCTGCTGATCGAGATTGGCGGCCTGGAACTCGGCTGGCGCCTGACCTTTCTGGTGAACGTCCCGATTGGACTTGTCGTGATTTTCCTGGGATTCAAATGGTTTCCACGACCGCTGATCCAGCTACCCAGACAGCGCCCTGCCCCTGCGCGCATCCAAGCAATAGAAAACAATCAAGCCACCGACATGGCAGGCGCGCCGGACTCCCAGGCTGCGGCACGCCTGGGCTGGCGTTCGCTGGACCCGATCGGATCGCTGCTGCTGGGGCTGGCCGTGCTGTCGGTCTTGTATCCCTTCGTCGAGTCCCGCAGCAGCCCCCTGACCTGGCTGCTGTTGCCCCTGGGCCTACTGCTGACGCTAAGCTGGGTCCGGTGGGAGCGCCACACCGCCAATCAGGGCGGCAGTCCCATGGTCAACCTACAGATTTTTTCCACGGCCAGCTTCAGCAATGGCGTGCTGATCATGGCCTTGTATTTTCTGGGCATGACCAGCATCTGGGTGCTGGTGGCGCTATACGTCCAGGAAGGCCTGGGCATGACGGCGCTGCAATCGGGCATGTTCGGCGTGCCGGCGGCGCTGCTGTCCTCTTGGGCGGCGAATTGGGCTGGCCGCCGGGTCATGACCTACGGGCGCAAGATCGTTATCGGCGGCCTGTTGCTGGCCCTGATCGGGCTGATGCTCAGCATTCTGGTGATCTTCCTGGAAGCACAGGGCCGGATCAGTGCCTGGTGGCTGCTGTTGACGCTCTCGTTCATCGGCCTGGCCCAAGGGGCGGTCATCAGTCCCAACCAAACACTGACCTTGATGGATGTACCGCTGGATTATGCCGGTAGCTCTGGCGCCATCATGCAGACGGGACAGCGCATTGGCACGTCGGTGGGGATTGCCATGATCACGGCGGCGGTCTTCTGGTCGCTGAACAGTGCGTCCTGGCCGATTGCGACCATGGTGGGCTTTGGCGTCATCATTGCCGTGGTGCTGGTGGCCCTGCTGGTCGCCATCCAGGATCAGCGCATCCGTCAGTGCCGTATTACCGGGGTGATTCCAGACTGATCACAGCAGAGCGGACAACACCGTCCAACTGCCCTGCCCACGGGTCTGGTCCATGTACAGGGACTCCATCACAGGGACATCCGCCTTGGCACAGCGTAAATCCCACACCACGCCCTGGGCATCGAATACGGCAGCGTCAATCTGGGCGCCAGCAGCCAGCAAGCGCGCCTGGACGCGATCCATATCGGCATAGGGGCAGGTGCAGCGCACCAGGGATTCCTCGCGCAAGAGCTGCTTATCGGCCAGGCGCAGACATTCGGCGGCACTGCCCCCGTAAGCCCGGGCCAGCCCGCCGGTTCCTAGCTTGATCCCGCCATACCAGCGGATCACCAGCACCGCCACCCGGTCACAGTCCTGGGATTGAATCGCCTGCAATATAGGCCGCCCAGCCGTGCCGCCGGGTTCGCCATCATCATGGAACCGATACTGATCCCCGATCTGCCAGGCCCAGCAATTGTGTGTGGCCTGCGGATCGTGGTGCGCCGCCAAAAAATCCTGGGCCGCCTGGACGGTGCCGACTGGTGCGGCCAGCACCAGAAACCGGCTCTTGCGAATATCGACCTCGTGGCGGCTCAGGGCAATCAGTGTGCTGGGCATGGCCTCATGGGCAATCAGGCCTCGATACCCTGCGAGGCAAGATATTCGTCATAGGTGCCAGGATAGTTATTCAGATTGCCATCCGGCAGGATTTCAATGATGCGGGTGGCGATGCCCGACACGAACTGGCGGTCATGCGACACAAAGATCAGCGTCCCCTGGTATTGCTCCAGTGCATATTGCAGCGACTCGATGGACTCCATATCCAGGTGGTTGGTCGGCTCATCCATCAGCATGACGTTATGCCGCCCCAGCATCAGGCGGCCAAAGCTCATGCGGTTTTTTTCGCCCCCGGACAACACCCGCACGGACTTGGTGATGTCATCGCCCGAAAACAGCAAGCGGCCCAGCACGGCACGGATGGACTGATCTTCGTCGCCTGCCTGGCGATAGTCCGTCATCCAGTCAAACAGATCCCGGTCGGAATCGAACTGATCGGATACGTCCTGCGCCATATAGCCTTTATCGGCGTTTTCAGACCAACGCACCTGGCCGTCGTCCGGGGCCAGATTACCCGCCAGCAGACGCAATAGCGTGGTCTTGCCCACGCCGTTGGCACCAATGATGGCAATCTTCTGACCTGCCTCGATCATGGTGCTAAGCCCGCGTATGATGGGCCGATCGTAGGATTTCGACAGGCCTTCGATGTGGGCGGCCTGGCGGTGCAGGACCTTATTGAGTTCGAAACGAATATAAGGATTCTGGCGCGACGAAGGCTTGACCTGGACGGTTTCGGATTTGATGCGGTCGATCTGCTTCAAGCGGGATGTCGCCTGGCGCGATTTGGATTTATTGGCGGCAAAGCGGCGGACAAAATCCTGCAGTTCGATGACACGATCCTTGGCCCGGGCATTGACGGCCACCAGACGTTCACGGGCCTGGGTGGAGGCCAGCATGTAATCATCATAGTTGCCGGGGTAGACACGCAGTTCGCCGTAATCCAGGTCGGCCATATGGGTGCAGACCTGGTTCAGGAAGTGGCGGTCGTGACTGATGATAATCATGGTGCTGTCATAGCCATTCAGCACGTTTTCCAGCCAACGGATGGTATTGATATCCAGGTTGTTGGTGGGCTCGTCCAGCAACAGAACGTCGGGGTTGGAAAACAGGGCCTGGGCCAGCAAGACACGCAGCTTCCAGCCGGGTGCGATTTCACTCATGGGCAGTTGGTGCTGTTCGACCGGAATTTCCAAGCCCAGCAAGAGTTTGCCGGCCCGTGATTCAGCCGTGTAGCCATCGTATTCGGCGAACTTGCCTTCCAGTTCGGCGGCGCGCATGTAGTCGTCTTCGGTGGCATCCGGATTGGCATAAATGGCGTCGCGTTCGCTCATGGTCTGCCACATTTCGACATGGCCCATCAGCACGACATCCAGCACGCGCTGGTCTTCAAAGGCAAACTGATCCTGGCGCAGCTTGCCCAGCCGCACACCAGGGTCCAGGGCGACGTTCCCGGCGCTGGCTTCGAGGTCGCCCCCGATAATCTTCATCAAAGTGGATTTGCCAGACCCGTTGGCCCCGATCAGGCCATAGCGGTTGCCGTCGCCGAATTTGGCGTTGACGTTTTCGAACAGGGGTTTGGAGCCAAACTGAATAGTGAGATTATTGGTGGAGATCACGGTGGTGGGCTTGTTAGGTAAGAGTCAAAATAACCTGGCATTTTAGCAGCTTGATTTTTCTGCTTTTTTTAATGTATGTGTTCCTGCAGAACCAGGTGTGCCATGCCGTCCTCGGTGGCGATGCCGACATGGGCACCGATGGGCAGGGTCGCCTTGACCTTGACATGGCCATAGGGCAGACCCGTGATGACCGGCGTCTTGGTGACGCTGCGCAGCCATTTCACGACCGAATCCAGCGTATAGCCGTTATCGTGGACCGCCAGGCGGTAATCCGTGAACTGGCCCAGCACGATGGCGTGTTGTCGATCCAGAATGCCGGCATGCCACAGCTGAGTCAGCATGCGCTCGATGCGAAACGGGTGTTCGGCCACGTCTTCCAGGAACAAAACGCCACCCTGGATATCCGGCAGATAGGGCGTGCCCACCAGGGACGCCACCATGGCCAGATTGCCGCCCCACAATATCCCGCGGGCGTCGACGGGATCAGCATCCGGGGATTCGAAGCTCAGGATTTCCAGTTCGCCCGAAAGCGTTTCCTGAAACAGGGCCTGCGTCAGATCATCGACCTTTTTGGCACCAAAATCATGCAGGGCCGTAGGCCCGGCCAAGCTGACTGCGCCGGTCTTGGCCAGCAAGGCCAGGTTAAAGGCCGTGAAATCGCTTTGGCCGATAAAGGTCTTGCCGCTATCGGCCACGGCCTGCCAGTCGATATACGGCAGCAGGCGGCTTAAGCCATAGCCGCCACGGGTGGCCATGACCACCGGGTGCTTTTGTTTCAAGGCCCGCTGGATAGCCGCCAAACGCTGCTTGTCCGTCCCGGCAAAGCGCTCGTGTACGGCGCAGGCGGTACGGTCGACGGTGACCTTGAAGCCCATGGCCTTCAGGCGTCCCACAGCCAGATCCAGGACAGCGGGATCAGGCACCGATCCCGACGGCGAGATCAGATAGATGCCAGAAGGTGATTCGTGGTGATGATGGTGTTCGCCGGCTGGGCAGGCCCAGTGGCTGTGATCGGCATGATCCGCCGTCCCGGCGGAGGCCGGGTCGATGGAATCAATCGTAGAGTCACTTGCGGGTTTTGTCATGATGTCCAGGCTAGTGGGGGCACAATCAGAAAGGGGAACAGTCTTGTTCAGGCGGGCGGCCTGGCGGCGGGCACGGAAAAAGCTGCGCAATAGTTCACTGCAAGAATCAGCACACACCCCGCCGCGTATGCGGGCGTGGTGGTTCAGGCCTGGCTGCTGCTGCAAATCGAACAAGCCGCCACAGGCCCCGGTCTTGGGGTCTGGCGCACCAAAAACGATGTCCGCCAAGCGGGCATGAAACATGGCCCCCAGGCACATCGTGCAAGGCTCCAGCGTGACATACAGGCGCGCATCGACCAAGCGGTAATTATCCACGCATCGCGCCGCCTGCCGCAAGGCAACGATTTCAGCATGGGCCGTCGGATCGCGATCCAGAATGGTGCGATTATGCCCGACTGCCAGCAGACGACGATCCGCACCCAACACCACCGCGCCGACCGGCACCTCGCCCAGCGCGGCAGCCTGGCGAGCCTGCTCCAGAGCCAGCTCCATGGCCGACGCATCATCCAGGACCGGTGACTGCGCCGGATCGGCCCGCGACTGCGATGAATCAATCCCCATGATCTGAATCCGAATGATTAGCCCCCAGCCCGGCCAATATCGCCAACGCAGCAGGCAAGGCGCCCGGCAGGTCTTCGGCCAACAGCCCCCAGCCCAGTTGGTCTGCGGCCAAGCCATGCAGCCAGACCGCCGCGCAGGCGGCCTGAAAGGCAGGCATGCCGGCCGCCAGCAGGCCTGCAATGCAGCCCGCCAGCACATCCCCCGCCCCTGCGGTGGCCAAGGTGGGGGGCGCATTATCGTTGATCGCCGCACGGCCATCGGCGGATGCAATCACCGTATCCGCCCCTTTCAGGACAATCACTGCACCACTGGCTACCGCCGCCGCACAGGCACGCTGCAGCTTGTCGCCAGACACCTGGAATAGCCGGGCAAACTCGCCTTCGTGCGGCGTCAATACGCAATCCGCATGCAAAGCAGCCAGCAACTCCGTCGGCGCATCGGCAAATAGACTGAGGGCATCGGCATCCAGTACGCAAGGCCGCCCGGTCGCCAAGACAGACAAGACCTGTTGCCTGGCCACGGCAGAGCGCCCCAACCCAGGGCCGATCAACAAGACATTGCGCCGCGCATCGGCCAGCGCACCCTGCAAACCACCATCGACAGGCAAGGCCTCGACCAGCACCGAGCTTAGCGCTGCCGCCTGCACCGCCCAGGCCTGCGGAGGCACCGCCAATGTCACCAGCCCCGCCCCGATACGGCCCGCGGCCAGACACGCCAGACGGCTGGCCCCCAGCATGCTCTCGCCGCTGACGGCCAGCACATGTCCGCGCCGGTATTTGTGGTCGCCGACCTGCGGCCAGGGAAACTGCGCAAGCCATAAATCGGGATCATTACTCCATACCTTGGGGGCAATCCGGGTCAGAACCCCATCAGGAATGCCGATATCGGCACACTGCAGCTGACCGCACAGCAGGCGACCCGGCAATAGCAGATGTCCAGGCTTACGACGAAAGAAAGTCACGGTCAGATCCGCCTGCACCACTGCGCCCAGACACTGGCCGCTGGTGCCATCCAGTCCCGTCGGCACATCAACCGCACAAATGCCCTGCAGCCCCGGTGCTGCGTGCGACGCCTGCCTGGCTGCATTGATGGCCCGGATCAACTGAGCCAGCGCAGCATCCGGTGCACGGCTCAGGCCAGCGCCGAATAAGGCATCGACCAGCAAACACGCGCCCGTCAAGGACAGCGGGCAGGCGGATTCCACCGGCCCGGACCAGGTACTGGCTGCCCAGGCGGCATCGCCGCGCAAGGCGGACAGATTCCCCCACAACGCCACGCGCACCGGCCAGCCCGCCGCCTGCAGGTGACGGGCCACCACAAAGCCATCGCCGCCGTTGTTGCCTGGTCCACACAGCACCAACGCGGGCATCGGCGTCCAGCGCGACCGGATGGCGCGCGCCACCGCTGCGCCGGCGGCCTCCATCAGAGAGGCTCCCGCCACGCCCAGCGCGATGGCCGCCTGATCCGCCTGCCCCATTTGCAATGGGGTCAGCAAAGTATGTTGATTCAGTAAATCCATCATCAATCGTCCGTCCAGATACCGCGCGCACGCCGGATCGGATGGCGCACAGCATGCTCGATAATCCCTGGCGTGGGCGGCAGCACCAGCGTCAGTGCCTGACGCGCCCGCGTCGCCCCGGTATACAACAATTCCCGCGTCATCAAAGGCCCAGGTGTGTCAGGCAGCACCAGGACAACCCGGTCGAACTCGGACCCTTGGGACTTGTGCACGGTCAGCGCGTAGGCGGTTTCGACCGCCCCCAGGCGGGCCGGTGAAACCCAGCGCACGGTGCCTGGACGCGAACCGGCAAAAACCGCCCGCAAGCGCCCTGCCGGATGGCCTGGCGCAGGCACCGGCAGCACCAGGCCCATATCGCCATTGGCCAAGCCCAACCCCGGCAGGTTACGCCGCACCAGCACCGGCTGGCCGGGGTACCAGACACGCGGCAGATCAGGCACCAGACCCACCGAACGCAGCCTGGACTCGATCAATCGGTTCAAGCCTTCGACCCCATAGTCCCCTTGGCGCAAGGCGCACAGCACCTGAAACCGCCCCTGGACCTGCAGCAGGGCCCTGGCCCATTCATCCCAGGCGGCGCGTTCGGCATGCTCGGCGGGGCGCTTTGCCCGTAGATATTCAAATACCGCCGGGTAGCCATCATCGGCCAGGATGCCGGATTGATCTAAAAAGTCGGCCTCTCGGTGCAAGCCACGCAAGTCCGGCAGGCCTGCGGACAGCAAGTCCTGCACCTGCCCCACCAGGCCCTGATTGACCGCAACCGCAAAACGCCCGATCCCGCTATCCTGCCCAAACCGCATGCTGCGACGCAACATCACCACCGCCTGATCCAGCAGCCCGCCTGCCGCATCCGGCCAGCGCACCAGCTGCGTGGCCACTCCGCTGAGTTCGGGTTGTTCCGCTGCCGCCAGCAAATCCTGGCCGCACAAGGCCATCAACTGCTGACAGGTATCCGGGGTGTAATGCCCCGCCTCGGCTCGTGCGCAGAGTTCACCCAGCACGGCGCCCGCCTCGACCGACGCCAATTGGTCCTTATCGCCCAACAGAATCAATTGCGCCGCCGCAGGCAAGGCCGCCAGCACGGCATCCATCATCTCGATATCGATCATCGAAGCCTCGTCGATGACCAGCACATCCAGATCCAGTTTATGACCGGCGTGGTATGTCAGACGGCGGGTGCCTGGACGACTGCCCAACAGGCTATGCAGGGTCGTGACCCGCGCAGGGACACAAGTCAGGGCCGCCTGCAAGCGGGCATCACCAGGCTGCTCCAGCGATTGCAAGCGGCCCGCAATGGATTCATTCAGGCGCGCCGCCGCCTTGCCGGTGGGCGCCGCCAGCCGAATGCGCAGCCCCTGGTCCAGCCCGCGCGCCTGGGCCAGGCCTTGCAACACCGTCAACAAGCGCACCACCGTGGTGGTCTTCCCGGTTCCTGGACCGCCGGTGATGATGCTGAAGCGCTGGCGCAGCGCCACCGCGCAGGCGAGCTTCTGCCAATCCAACGCAGCATCGTCCGTCGGCGGGAACATACGATCCAGCCACTGGCGGGCCAAATCAGGCTGGGCCAGGGCATCTGTGGGCGACATCAGCCGCTGCTCGATGGCCTGCCGGATGCGGATACTGGCCCGCCAGTAACGCGCCAGATACAGCGTTGTTCCCCGCAGCACCAAGGGCTGTGCGCCATTGCCATCGCCGACAAAATCGGCCTGAGCCAAGGCCGCCAGGGCATCCGGGACGGCGCAGGGCAGCGGGATGGCCGCATGCTTCAAATCCAGGCAGATATGCCCTTGCGCCAGATGCGCGCTGCACAAATCGGCCAGCTTCACCGCAAGAGCCGGGGCCGTCGGGGCCTGGCGGGCCAGAAACTGGCCAAATGCCGCCGCAAGCCCCTGAGATTCAGCAAGATCATTCATGACAAGCCAAGGCCTCCGGCAAACAAGGTATCCAGGGATTCAATCAAGACCTGGGAGGGACACAGGGAAACCAAACCCTGTCCTGGTGTTTCCTGGCCCCGTAAAAACAGATAAATGGCTCCGCCCAGGTGGCGGGTGTAGTCATAATCCGGCAAACGTGCGCGCAGCTGGCGATGCAGGGCCAGCACATACAGCATCATCTGCACGTCGTAACGCGCCGCACACATGGCCTTTTGCAAGGCAGACGGATCATAATCCCGCCAATGCTGCCCCAAGTGATTGGATTTGTAATCGAGCACGTAGTAGCGGCCATCGTCCAGCTGCACCGTCAAGTCGATAAAGCCCTTGAACAAGCCATTCAGATGATCCGCAGCCAAGGCCGGACGGGCCGCTCCATCAAATGTATGGGCGGTGATCAGACGATCCAATTCGGCCACGGATACCTGATCTGTCGGCAACCAGAATTCCATTTCCGCCAGGCTGACCGGCAGACGATCCAGGCGCAGCCCAGGCGCCCCCGGCAATAACGGGCGCCACTCCACAGACACCACTCCCAACAGCCACTGATGCAAACCATCAATCTGGGTTTCCCAGCCCCGTACCGCGCAGCGGCGGGCAATCATGTCACGGGCACCGTCCAGATGACGAAATTGGCGCTGGGCCGCCCATTCCAGCAGGCCATGCAAAAAAGTACCCGCCTGGCTGCCTCGGGGAAAATCGGCCAGACACGTCACGAGACGGTCATCCGACCCCGTGCCCCAGCCTGCGTCCAGCGACAGGGATTCCTCCAGCAAAACATCTTCGGCTGCCGTGTCCGGCGGCATCCGGACGGCTGGCCGCGGCGGCGCATCGGCCAACTGCAGGCCTGAATAACTGGCAATCTCCCAGTGCTGCGAGAACAAGACGCTGGACAGTCGCCGGGCAGGCCCCAATGCAGCTTCCGTCGCCAGATCGTCTGCCGATGGCTGAACATCCGCCTGGATGTCCTCTCCCCAGGCGAACTGCGCCGGGTGCGTCTGGCAACGCTCTTCCCACGCGGCAAAGATATTGCCACCCAGCACATGCGCCACCCCGCTAGGCCGCCCGGTATCGGCCAGGGCCAGCCAGACCGCATGGCGCGCACGGGTCAGGGCCACATAGAACTTGCGGGTTTCCTCGCCCAGGCGTTCCGCCTGCAACTGGGCATGTTGGGCTGCATTCAGCTGCAGCAGCCACTGGCGTTGGCCATCCACGTGCAAAGCATGCGGTCCGGCGCCTGGTTTTTCCCACAACCCACAGGATACGAACGGCAAAAATACCAGGGGATATTCCAGGCCTTTGGATTTGTGGACGGTGACCACGCGCACCAAAGCCTCGTCGCTTTCCAGCCGCACGCGGCGACTGCCCTCGGCATCGGCTTGCGCCAACTGGGCATCGCGCTGCAAAGCCAGGTAATGCAGCAAGGCTTCTTCACCATCCAATTGAGCGCTGGCCTGTTGCAGTAATTCGGCCAGATGCAGGCAATCAGTCAGTTGCCGTTCGCCTTCAGCCCCTTGGGCCAGTAGCCGCGCAGGCACTGAAAAATCATGCAATAACTGGCGCAGCATGGGCAAGACCCCCCGCCATTGCCAGCGCTGCCGGTAGCGCTGAAAGCCCTCTACCTGGTCATCCCAGGCCCACTCGTTGTCGACCAGCTTGGCCAATTGGGCTGTGCTCAAGCCCAATAAGGGAGTCGCCAACGCCGCCCGAATCGTTTGCTCGTCGCCCGGATGGGCGCAGGCCGCCAGAATAAAACCCAGATCCTGCGCCACGGCAGACTCGAACACCGAACGGTTATCCGACAAGTACACACTGCGAATGCCCAATGCCGACAAGGCCTCGCGCACCAGGCCAGCCTCGTCCCGCTTATTGACCAAGATGGCCATATCCGCCGCGACCACCGGGCGAAAACCCTGCGGCGACTGAAATCCCGCCCGACCCGCGCGCCCCAGCCGCAGCCAATGCGCCAGTTGTCGGGCGCAAGCCTGGGCCGCCAGGGGACGCAGGGTCGTCACGCCGATCGCATCCTGATCTGCTCCTTTGATGGGCCAAGCCTGCATAGCGGTCACCGGGTCTTCGTCAACCACCCAGACCTCGTCGCGCCCTTGTGCCTGCACGGCATGAAACGCAATCTCCTGGTCCGCCTGCCCCGTGGGAAACACCGGGGCGCCCGTCTGTCGATCAAAAACATGATTGACGGCCTGCACCAAAGCCCGGGAAGACCGGTAATTGCGCTTCAAGGTCTGGACCCGGCCCTGGCACGCTTGGGCGGCCTGCAGATAGGTCTGTACATCCGCCCCCCGAAAGCCGTAAATCGCCTGCTTCGGATCGCCGATAAAGATCAGGGCAGTCCCCGCAATGGGTTGCGCGACCTGATAGATGCGGTCAAAAATCCGGTATTGCACCGGGTCTGTGTCCTGAAACTCATCAATCAGCACAACGGGAAACTGCTGGCGCAAGGTCTGCGCCAGGGGTTCGCCACGCACGCCTTTGAGGGCGTGCGCCAAGCCCGTCAGCAGGCCATCGAAACCCATGGCGCTGCGGCTGGCCAGGGTCTGATGCAGCCTATCCGCAAGCCAGCCCAGGGCATGTTCGCGTATCGGCTGATCCAGCGTCGGCAAAGAATCCAGCGCCTGGCGCAATTGGTCCAAGGCCTGGCTGGCCTCGGGGCTATCCGGCATCGGATCTTTGCCCTTCCAGCGGGCCGCCAGACCTTCGGCTGACAGCCCCTTCCAGGCCGCCGATTTCGCGTCGAACGGCGGCTGATCCGTCAGCGCCAGCCAATCATGCAGGCTCCGCATCCAGCGGTCTACGTCATTCATCCTGCCTATCTGGCTGCGATTGACGTCGAGCCAAGCATCCAAGGCCTGAATCCTGGGTTGCCAATCCGCCTTGATTGCCGCCAGCGCGGCAGCACGCACTTGCAACATATCGGCGCACAACCCCGACAACATCATTGCCGGTTTCGAGGGCAGGCCTTCCTGCGTCAGGATTGCGCCATAGGCCCAGGCCAAGGCATCCGGGTCGCGCCAGATTTTCAGCACCTCGGCCAACGACGCATCATCCAGCCCGGCCACATTGCTGCGCCAATAATCCCAGGCCAATGTCCGCGTCAACTCGCCCAGATCGGTCAGCATTTCTTGTTCGAACAGCATGGCACTATCAAAGGCATGTTCTTTCAGCGCCCGCATGCACCAGGCATGTATCGTGGAAATCGCGGCCTCGTCCATGGACTGTGCCGCCAGATCCAGCAAGCGCGCACACGCCGCCCACCGATCAGGCGGATAGGTGGCACGCAAAGCCTGCAGATAAGCATCGGCCAGATCGGGCGCAGGCTCAACCTCCAGTCCGGCAGCAAACCCGGTGGCGGCCTCCGACAGGCGGCGGCGGATACGGTCCCGCAGCTCCTGGGCGGCGGCCTCCGTAAAGGTCAGCACCAGGATTTGCCCCGGCAAAAGGGCGGGTAATTCTCCATGTCCCAGCACCAGACGCACATACAGGGCGGCAATCGTCCAGGTCTTGCCCGTACCGGCACTGGCCTCGATCAAATGGCTGCCCGGCAGCGAAAACGTCAGTGGGTCAACCTCGGGAATCAGGGACTGAATTGTCTCGCCGGCATTCATGGCGTGGCCTTTTTTGAAGATTTCTTGGCGGGCAGGCTGTCATTCAAGGCACCATACAGCTGGCCAGCCAGTGGATAAAACTGCCGACTAGCCTGTAATGCCTGAAAATCCGGATAGCTTCTGGCCAAGTAGGAGTCATTTTGCACGGCATAGTCGTAGGCCTCCTGTGCAGCCTGCCCGGCCCGTCCGTCCAGGTCGTCCGCCTGGCGGCCACCACTGCGCAGCCAGGCCCCCGCCGCACTGATTTCCATGGGCAATGGCGCGCACAAGCCCTGAAAATACGCCTCCCACCACGCCTGCCATACCGCCAGGGCATCCTCCCGATCCAGCGGGGCAAACGTGACACTGCCCTTGGGCGACATCAGAATCGTCGTCAACACCCGCCCCTGCACATGCGCCGCCACATGCGCCACCCAGGCGGTCATCAGGCTCTTGAAGCGATAATGATTACTGCTATCAACCACATGCGATGCCTGCAACAGCAGGCGGCACCACTCGCCGCTTGGGTTCTGACGCCACTGCGACAACAAATCCTGGAATAGCCAGTTGCCTCCCCAGGGGTCCTGCAGCGTTGCACTCAAGCGCAGCGGCTCGGCCCAACAAACGGGCCATTGTTCGCAGGCCTGAATGTACTCATTCAAGGGTTTTTGCAGCTGGGCATATAAATCCTGCATAGTCAGCTTGCCCAGCCCCCCCCCAACCAAGGCCCCGCTGCCCTGCAGCCGCGCCAAGCACTGCCAAACCGCCTGATCCGCTGCGCTCTGCATCGATGCCGTATCGGGCGTATCGGTCGATATGGCGTCCAAGGCCTGGGAAGCAGCCATCAACAGCGTGTCTTTGAGCTGCCATTGTTCAAGTTTGTCGTGCACATAAGGCTCATTATCCGGAAACGCCAGATCAGCTTCGTAAAAATTGATATGCAGTCGCTGCTGGTAAAACATCCGCACCGGGCCAAGTAAAAAAGTCCGCAAGGCTTGCAAAGTCAAAGGGGCATCTGACGGCACCAGAGGCGGCAAGCCCGGCGCGGCTGCCACCGATTCCTGGGGCGCATGTGCCATCCGCCATTCGGCGGCATAGGTAAACAGGCCCTGTGGGCCGCTGGCGGCTTGCAGGGGAAAATACCGTCGGCTAAACGGCTGCAAAGGATGATGACAACTGAGTGCCTGCGCGACAGATGGCCCGCCATCGGCCAGGGACCAGCCCCGATCCAGGTGATCCCGCAGCTGCGCCACCAGCACGGAAGGCGGCTGTTCGGCATTGTCCTGGATGCTGTGTCCCACCCACGATATTGTCAGACGGTCACGGGCGGATAACAAGGCCTCCAGAAACAGATAACGGTCATCCTCGCGCCGGGATCGATCCCCCGAGCGTGGGTTCAGGGCCATCAAGTCCATGTCCGATGGTGGCCGCACCCGGGGGAATGCCCCGTCGTGCATGCCCAACAGGCACACCTGACGAAACGGGATGGCGCGCATGGGCATCAGGGTGGCGAAAGTCACTGCACCGGCAAAAAAACGTTGCGACAAGCCGCCCTGGTCCAGGCCTGACAGGCAGTGTTCGACCACAATGGCCGAAGGCAGAGGTTCCTGAAAATCCGCCGTCTCGCAATATTGCAGCCAATCCTGCAAGCGTTCGCGAAACTGATTCAGCGGCATGGCCTCATCGGCTTCAGTCAAGAAAAAATCATCCAGCAAGGCCTGCAGATGTCCGCCCCACTGAGCCGGTGTCGCGGACTCTGACAGCAGCCGCCAATAATGATCCAGCGTATCCAAAAACCGCGCCAGTCCCCCCAATACCGCCGCCTGCAAACCTGAAGGTTCGCCATAGGGCTCAATGCCGTGCCAGGCGGGAGCATCCTGGCCCACGGCATAGCCCAGCAGCATGCGCTGCAGGCCGAAGCGCCACGTATGCCCATGGGCGGCCTGCGGGTCCTGATCCAGTTGGAAGCTGGCCCGATGGTCGGCATGCAGCCCCCAGCGCACCTGGGAGGCCTGCACCCAGTCCTGCAACACCGGCAGGTCCTCGGCGGCAATATCAAAGCGCTGACGCAAGGCCGGCAGCGCCAGCCACTCCAGGACTTCGTTAATGCCCAGTCGATGCTGTGGCAAGGTCAGCAGCTGTTCCAGCACCACGACCAAGGGATCGGCATGGCGCGTGCTGCGATCGGCCAACGCATAGGGAATATGGCGCCAGTCCTTGCGCCCATACAGGCCAAACACTGCTTGAATATAAGGGGCATAGGCTTCTATGTCGGGCACCATGACGATGACATCACGAGGCTGCAGCGTCGGGTCCGCCTGAAAGGCCGCCAGCAATTGATCCTGCAGGACTTCAACCTCGCGCTGGGCGCTGTGGGCCACCTGAAAGCGCAGCGAATCATCCTGCACAGGATCTACCGCAGGCCACAACGCACGCGTCTCGGCCACTGGCCGCAGGTCGCGAATATCTTCCTGCAACTGCTCCAGCAGCGTGGTGCCGGCCAACGCCTCGAAGGCATCGATCCGTTGATGCAAGGCCGCAAATACCGGACTCCAGCGGCTGCGCTGGGCAGGGTCGTCGAACTCGTCCAGCAAGCTGATGTAATCACGCCCCTGGCGTCCCCAGGAGGCCAACAAAGGATGCGTTTGCTGGTGCAAGGCAGCCTCGTCCAGCATATCCGGCATGCCGGGTCGGCGCGCCTGACGACGAAACTGTGCACGCAACACATCGCGGTCGCCCTGGATGTCGGCCCAATAGTGAGCACAAGGGTTATGCACGCACACCAGCACCTGCACCCAGCGCGACAGACCCGCCAGGGCTTCCAGGGTCTGGCGGGGCATGGCCGACACACCAAACACCAGAATGCGGCGCGGCAAGCCCTGCGGCCTGGGGGCGGATTCATCCGTCATCACCCGAGCCATGAAAGCTTCGTGGATCGCCGCCCGGCCCACCACACGCCCCGCCTGAACCACCTCCGGGTCCATATCCGTCTGCAAATCATCCAGCAGCGCCTGCCATAAGTGCGCCTGCCAGGCCTGCGTCGGGGGAATTTCCTGGGCAACGCCACGCGCATCCGGCAAACAAATCCGGCCCTCGGACCAGGCCTGCAGCCAATCGGCCCGATAGACCTGATACTGATCGAACAAATCCGCCAACCGGGCGGCCAATTGATAGCGCTTGCGCGCTCCATCATCATTGGCCAGAAAACGCTGCAGCACCTCGTATTCAGGCCGCCCCACCAAGGTGGGCAACAAGCGCATCAAGCGCCAGATCAAGGCGTCCTTATCCAGGGGTGAATCCTCGGGTACAGCGTCGGGCCCCAGCACGCTGCGATAGGCCTGCCACATAAAGCGCGACGGCAGCAGAAAATCCAGGGCAGCGGCAATCCCGCCGCAGTCATTCTGCGCCAAGGCCAGCCGCAGCCACTGGGCAATGCCATTGCTTTGCACCAGCAGGCATTCATTTTCCAACGGTGCCAACGGACTGTGCCGCATCCACGTCACCAGCACATCACGCAGCTGTTCAGCCCGATTGCCATGCACCAGCACCAGGCCAGGCGTCAGTTCGCTTGCGTCTTGCTGCATTCCTGCCTCCGTGTTCAACCGTGAAATGATAATCGCGTTATCCTTTACAGGTTTTGAATTGCATCATCCGAGGCCGCCCATGAGTGCTGTTCCCCCGATTCGTCCCGCCTACCAGACTGCGTCTTCTCAGGCTGAAATACAGGCTAACCTGGCCGATATCCAACATCGGGTGGGTGCCGCCTGCCAGCGCGCCGGGCGCGACCCGGCCAGCGTGCGCTTGATGCCTGTCAGCAAAACCGTCGACGAGTCCCGCATCCGCATGGCCTATGCGGCTGGCTGCCGCCTACTGGGTGAAAACAAAGTCCAGGAGGCCTACAGCAAATGGGAGGCCATGTCGGATCTGGCCGATCTGCACTGGGCCGTCATCGGCCACCTGCAGACCAACAAGGCCAAATTCGTGGCGCGTTTCGCCCAGGAATTTCAGGCGCTGGACAATCTGCGCGTGGCCGAGGCCCTGGATCGCCGCCTCCAGGAAGAAGGCCGCAGCCTGGACGTATTCGTTCAGGTCAACACATCCCAGGAAGACAGCAAATTCGGGCTGGCGCCCGACCAGGTGCTGGATTTTGCGCGTGCCCTGCCTGCATTCAGTGCCTTGCGAGTGCGCGGCCTGATGACCTTGGCCCTGTTCTCGTCGGATGAAAACCACGTGCGCCCGTGCTTTGTGCTGCTGCGCAGCCTACGCGACCAGTTGCGTCAGGACGCGCCCCAGGGCGAGGCTTTTGCCGAGCTGTCCATGGGCATGTCAGGGGATTTCGAGTGGGCCATCGAAGAAGGCGCCACCACCGT
The DNA here is from genome assembly GCF_034675845.1 of Castellaniella sp. Taxonomy (NCBI): domain Bacteria; kingdom Pseudomonadati; phylum Pseudomonadota; class Betaproteobacteria; order Burkholderiales; family Alcaligenaceae; genus Castellaniella; species Castellaniella sp. The sequence continues at coordinate 530,162 of NZ_JAUCCU010000002.1, read as the reverse complement.
GCGCGTGGGTCAGGCCATCTTCGGCTCACGCACCTTGCCCGACAGCTATTACTGGCCCGAGGGCAAACCAGCCTAGTCCCTGAAGCAAGGCGCCGCTATTCACAGTTTTTTCACATTTCATCCATTTTTCCATCGCAGTCGGTGCGTAATCTGTCCCCAATGCCCCACCACTTAGGTAAGGCCCAATAACAAGGAATCAGATCATGACCATCAAACCGACTCGCGCCCTTTCCGTCCTGGCCCTGGCCGCTGCCTTTGCCGCTGCCCCTCTGGCGGCCTCGGCTGCCCCAAGCAGCACCAGCGATGGCCAGCGCTACCACCAAAGCGCCGATCATCATAGCGGCCAGAAACACATGCACCAGCACGGCGATCGCGGTCAGCGCGGTGACCGCTGGCTGCGGGGCCTGGACCTGAGCCAAGCCCAAAAAGACCAAATTTTCCAGATCCGCCACGACCAGGAGAAAGCCGTCTACGATCAGAAGCAGGCCCTGAACGCCGCTGCCACCACCTTGCGCGAGCTCAGTCGCACGCAACCTTTTGACCAAGCCAAAGCCAAGCAGGCCGCCGAAGCCCTGGGCCAGGCCAAAGGTCAACTGGCTCTGTTGCAAGCCCAGACCATGGCTGAAGTCCACGCGGTACTGACCCCCGAGCAACAGAAAAAACTGACTGAACGCCAGGCTAAAAAATCGGGGGAAAAAAACAGCGCTAAGTCCTGATTGGATTCTTTGACGCCCCCCCGCAGCCATAGCCGTTGCTATCGTGAGGATGAGGCCGGACACAGTGCAGTCCCTGCGGACTGTGCTGTGCCGGACGAATCCACAGATGGCTGAGACGCGGGACTTGTTCAGCGGGCCTCTAGGCAAACGGGGGCTGGCGCTGAAGATCAACGATTTCAGCTGCCAAACAAAGTCCCGACCGACTGGAAATGCCGCTGATAATAGGGATTGTCCAGGGTATCCACCCGCACCTGCCCACCCGTGGAGGGCGCATTGATAAAGCGCCCATCCCCCAAATAAATCCCCATGTGAGAATTGGGTTTGCCCAGGGTATTGAAAAACACCAGATCCCCCGGCTGCAAGCGGCTGCGCGCCACCGGACGGCTAAGCCCCGCAATCTGGGCCGTGTTATGGGGCAAGGCGGTTTCAGTGGCCGCATCAAACACATATTGCACCAGGCCGCTGCAATCAAAGCCCTGTACCGGGCGTGAACCGCCATAACGGTACTGGGTTTCCAATAGGCTCAAAGCCGTCATGACGACCTCGGTACGATGCGCAGGATCAATCTGCGGGCCCGTGATCGCTGAATGTCTTGGACCGCCGCTGGGGCCTGCGCAGGCCGACAACAGCAGGCTGATCGTCAGTGCACCCAAAACCCGCATCTGCGCTTCTCCTGGCTTTATCGCGCCTAAAACTACGGCGTAGCGGCCCCGCAATCCAGCCGATACCCCACCCCATACACTGAACGAATCAAATCCTGATCTGGCCGGATATCCGCGAACTTGCGGCGCAGGTTCTTGATATGGCTGTCCACCGTACGATCTGTTACCACCCGATGGTCATCATACAGTCCATTGAGTACCTGGTCACGGCTGAATATCCGGCCTGGCTGGCTGGCCAGCAAGGCCAGCAGCCGAAACTCTACCGGAGTGAGCTCCAGGGCCTTGCCATCCAGACTGGCCTGCCAGGTCTCGGGCTGCACCACCAGACCCGCTGTCGCCCCTGGCTGATCCGACACCATCTGCGGCACCTGCAGACGCCGCAAGACAGCCCTGACCCGAGCCACGACTTCGCGCGGACTATAAGGCTTGCAGATGTAATCGTCCGCTCCTAGCTCCAAGCCCAGCAGGCGGTCGATCTCGTCGGTGCGGGCGGTGACCATGATGACGGGAATCGCCGTCTGCGCCCGAATATCACGGCACACATCCAGACCATCACGCCCTGGCAGCATCAGATCCAGCAGCACCAGCTGCGGCACCCAGGCGCGCACCACCGGCATGACATCCAGGCCATTATCCAGGCAGCGCACCGTATATCCGGCAGCTTCCAGATAGGTGCGCAGAATCTCTGCCAATTTGATTTCGTCTTCGACCACCAAGATATTCATGAGCGATGTTCTCCTGGAAACTGCACCCGAATCAACAATCCGCCAGCCGTCGAGGGCATGGCATCGATACGGCCGCCATGGGCCTGGACGATGCGGCGGCAGATCGCCAGCCCCAGCCCTGCCCCGCCATGCTGGCGGCTGCGCGAGGCTTCTACCCGATACAAGCGCTCGAACAAGCGTGGCAGTTGATCCTCGGGCACGCCTGGTGCGCTATCTGCGATATCCAGCAGCAAACCATCGCCCTGCCGCGCCACCCGCAGCATGACTTGGCCAGGCGCGTCCGTATAGCGCAGACTGTTTTCCAATAGATTGCCCACCAATTGCAACAGGCGTTGATAATCACCCCGCAAGGTCAGGCCCGCCGCCGCCTGCACATCCAGGGACAGACCGTGGCGTTCAAAGCGATCCTGCACCGCCCATGCCGCCTGGGTGGCGATATCCGCCAGGTCAACCGTCTCCATGCGGTAATCCAAAGCGCCGACATCCGCCAGGGATAGCTCATACAAATCATTGATCAGGCTGCTGAGCCGACTGACCTCGTGCGCGAGCGAAGCCAGCGCCGCCTGGTCCAGCGGCCGCAAGCCGTCTTCCAGTGCTTCAATCTCGCCGCGCAAAATCGCCAGCGGGGTCCGTAGTTCATGCGAGACATCCGCCAGCAAATCACGCCGCCACTGCTCGTGACGTTCCAGGCTATGCGCCAATTGATTGAAGTCCCGGGCCAGGCGACCCAACTCGTCAGGCGCCCCCACCCGCACACGGGTCTGGTAATCGCCTCCGGCCAGGCGATGGGTGGCCTGCGCCAGCCTACGCACCGGCACCAGCAGAACCCGGGCCAATAGCAGGCTGACCAAGGCCGCCAGCAACACCGACAGACCAACAATAATCCAGGTGGCCCGCAACTGCCGGGCCTGGAACTGTTGGTCAATATCATCACTGACGACCAAAGGAATAAAGGGTGGACTGAGCAGCCAGCCCACCGTCTGTTCTTGCACCACCACCGGCAGCCGACGGATATCCGAACCGGGGCGCACGCGCGGCCCAGCCAGCCAGTTGCCTTGCTGGTCCACCAAAGTCACGCGCAGCGGGGGTTCGCCATGCGCGCGATCACTATGACTACGGACATCCGGCAAATCTCGCCGCGACAGACGCAGACCACGCCACCATCGATCTCGGCGATCTTTCAGAAAACCCCAATTGCCGGATTCTGCATAATCAGCCGCCAGCAGCTGAGACAAGGTCTCCAACTGCTGACGTTCGCGTTTTTCCACATAATCGTCAAAGCCGCTGTCAAAACTAAAGCGAACAGCCACCCCCATGGCCAGTGCCACCACGATGCAACTGGCCAAAATCGTCAAAAAAAGCTTGAACGCAATGCTGGAACGCAAAAACATGCTGGGTGCACGTCCACAGGCAGGATCAAGAACCCGCGTCGATCTTATCCAAGGCCCGAGCCAGGGTTTCGACCGTGCGCTGGGGGTTATGCAACTTATCCAGCCCGAACAAGCCAATGCGGAAAGTCTTGAAGCCCTCGGGTTCGTCGCAAGCCAGCGGCACACCAGCAGCAGCCTGCAAGCCGACCTGGGCGAATTTCTGCGTCGACTGAATGCCATCGTCCGTGGTGTAGCTGACCACCACGCCTGGCGCCTCGAAGCCCGGTGCGGCCACGCTCTTGAAGCCGCGCCCGCGCAGTAACGCACGCACGGCATCGCCTAGTTGCTGCTGTTCGATCTTGACCTTGTCGTAGCCATAGGTGTCGGTCTCCAGCATGACATCGCGCAAAATGATCAACGAATCCGTGGGCAGCGTCGTGTAGTAGGCATGGCTGCCGCTTTCGTAGGCCTCCATGATGCCCAGCCATTTACGCAGATCGCAGGCAAAACTGGTGCTCTGTGTGGTGTCGATGTACTTGCGGGCGGCTTCACCCAGCATCACCAAACCGCAGCAGGCCGACGATGTCCAGCCTTTTTGAGGGGCGGAAATCAGCACATCGACGTGCACATCCTGCATGTTCACCCAGATCGTGCCGGAGGCGATGCAATCCAGTACGAACAGGCCGCCTTCGGCGTGGACGGCATCAGCCACCTGACGGATGTAGTCATCCGGCAGCAAAATCCCCGACGCCGTTTCGACGTGGGCGGCAAACACGACTTCAGGCTTGAACTCGCGGATGGCCGCAATGACCTCGTCCAGTGGCGGCGGTGCAAAATGCGGCTGGATGCCGGGTTCGATGGGGCGGGCCTTCAGCACCCGGGACTCCGACGGGATATTGCCCGTCTCGAAAATCTGTGTCCAGCGGTAGCTGAACCAGCCGTTGCGGATCACAAGGCAGCGTTTGCCAGTGGCAAACTGACGCGCCACCGCCTCCATGCCAAAAGTACCGCTGCCGGGGATCACGATGGCCGAATGGGCCCCATATACCGTTTTCAGGGTGCGCGAAATATCCTGCATCACGCCCTGAAAAGACTGGGACATATGATTCAGCGCACGGTCTGTATAGACCACCGAGTATTCCAACAAGCCTTCGGGATCGACCTGAGGTAGCAAACCTGGCATGGCATTCTCCAGTTAATGAACATCCCGATTGTAGACTTCCCTATAATGTCATGCGCGCTGGGCGACAAATCCTGGTTGCCCAAGACAAAACACAAAAATAGGGCCTGGCAGGCACAATCTGGCCGGGCACCACCCGAGGAGCCCTTATGCAGTCTAGCCTGACGGACGAGCCCGATACCACCGAGCCAACCGAAGAAACCCCTGTCATCATCCCGCCCTACCTGATTCGTCGCGAACCTATTTTTGACCAGAATCGCAGCTTGGCCGGGTATCGCCTGCGTATCCTATGGACGGATGAAACCGAGACCGATCCAGGCCTGGCTTTTGTACAGTCTGCGCGTACCCATGGTGTCAACCCCTTTCTGGCCTATGTGCCGCACTGGGTGGACGCCACGCCATTTTTATTGAATAACGCCTTCGCCGCCACCCTGCCGCGTCATCGCTGCTACCTGGAGTTCCCCGAGGAACTGGAAATCACCCCAGAGCTGATCAAATCCCTGCAACAGCTGGCCCACAGCGGACTTAAGTTTTCCTTGCGCGGCGACCTGGCTGCCCAGCCCGAACGCCACGATCTGCTGCCCTTCACCAAAATCGTGCACTTTGACCCCGCTCGCAGCACCAAGGCCGAAATTTTCAAGCAAAGCTTCCAGCACAAACAGGCTGGTTGCCAATTGCTGGCGACCAACCCGCCTGATAAAGCCAGCCTGGATAACTTTTTACTGCTGGGCTTTAACCTGGTCCAGGGGCATTGGCCCCAAGACAAAACCTCAGCGACCGGCGTCCTGAGCACCCGCCAAAAAATCCTGCTACGTCTCATCACCCTGATCATGGGCGAAGGCGAAGCCCCGGAAATCCAGGCGTGCATCCAACAAGACTCTGAACTCGTCAAGACCCTGCTGGACATGGTCAACACCCCGGCGTATGGCCTCAGCCAGGAAGTCGAATCCCTGAACCAAGCCATCATGCTGCTGGGTCGCCGCCAACTGCAGCGCTGGATCCAAGTCCTGATGTATACCGATGCTGGCCGACCAAAGGGATATCTGTCCCCCATTCTGATCCAGGCCAGCGCCCGCGCCCACTTGATGGAAGGCATTTCCAGTCTCAGCCACCCAGACAAAGCCGTGCGTGCCGATGCGGCATTTACCACCGGCATGCTGTCCATCATGGATCAACTATTCGGCAGCAGCATGGCGGACCTATTGGGGCAGGTACAGGTGGATGTGCCTGTGCGCGACGCCCTGCTGCGCCATGAAGGCTTGCTGGGGCCGGATCTGCGTCTGGCCACGTTGATTTTTCCATCTGACCGCGATCCCACCGAAGACCCCGGTCCCCTGCTGCAATCCATCGGCCTGACCGCTCAGCAAATCGAACCTTTGATCCAGGCCGCCTTTACTTGGGCTCACGGCATCACCCAAGCAGCCCCATGAATCTTTCTACCGTGCGCGTCAGCCTGGCCGGCTGGCTACGCATTTCCCACGTATCGGCTGGCTTCATCGCCGTCCTGGTGGGCTACACCAGCTCGGTGGCGATCATATTTCAGGCAGCCAGCGCCGCCGGGGCCCAAGAAGCCCAGTTGGCCTCCTGGATGTGGGCCCTGGGCATCGGCATGGGCATCACCTGCATCGGCCTGTCCCTGGCCTGGCGCGCGCCGGTGCTGACGGCCTGGTCCACCCCTGGCGCAGCGCTGCTGGCTACCAGCTTGGGCGACATCGGCTTGTCGCAGGCCATCGGCGTATTTATGGTCAGTTCCGTCTTGATCACCCTATGCGGACTGACCGGCTGGTTCCAGAAAGTCATGGACTGGGTGCCCCGTCACCTGGCATCGGCCATGCTGGCGGGCATTCTGCTGCGCTTTGGCACGGACCTGTTCGGCTCCATGCAAGGCCAGCCTCTGCTGGTGATCGTGATGTTCATCTGCTTCCTGCTGGCCCGCCGATTCGTGTCACGCTATAGCGTGCCACTGGCTCTGCTGGCCGGCATCGTGGTGGCTGCCGTGCAAGGCAATCTGGATTTAAGCGGCCTGGATTGGACTCCGGCCCATCCCGTGTGGATGCCTCCGACCTTTTCACTATCCGCCGCCATCGGCGTGGCCCTGCCGCTGTTCATTGTCACCATGACCTCCCAGAACGTGCCCGGGCTGGCGGTGCTGCGGGCCAATGGCTATGTCCACGTCCCGGTGTCCCCTGTGATTTCCTGGACCGGTATCACCGGCCTCGTACTGGCGCCATTCGGTGGCTTTGCGTACAACCTGGCTGCCATCACCGCCGCCATCTGCATGAGCCCGGATGCCGACCCCGATGCGCGCGAGCGCTACAAAGCCTCCGTCTGGGCCGGAGTCCTCTATGTATTGACAGGAATTTTCGGCGCCACAGTCGTGGCCCTGTTTGCCGCATTTCCACAAGAACTGGTGGCCGCCATCGCTGGCCTGGCGCTGCTGGGCACCCTGGGCACCAGCATCCACGAATCCCTGCAGGCGCCAGACTACCGCGAAGCTGCTCTGGTCACCTTTTTGACCACTGCCTCGGGCATGAGCCTGCTGGGGATAGGCAGTGCATTCTGGGGACTGGTTCTGGGGGGAATTTGCCACGCCGTGCTGCGTCCACGCAGCTAATGCACAGCGTCGCTGGCTCGCCAACAACCCCGAAGCGCAAAGCCCCGCCACCCTGGAATGGGTGGCGGGGCTTTGCACTGCGGGGCGATGATCAGGCAGCCCTGACCATGGGCTGATCGCCAGCAATCAGCCGTACCGCAGATCCGTGGCCCGATGTCGGCATTTCCAGCATATCCCCCAGGCGAAAATGCGTCACCAACTGGGCCAAGGTCGTGGCCTGATCATTCAGGCTGCCCGCTGCAGCGGCGGATTCCTCGACCAGACTGGCGTTCTGGCGCGTGACGTCATCCATCTGCATCACCGCAGTATTGACCTCTTGGATGCCGGAGGACTGTTCGCGACTGGCGGCGCTGATTTCGCCCATGATGTCATTCACACGACTAATGCTGTCCATGATTTTCTGCATGGCCTGCCCCGCATTGGCGGCCTGTGTATTACCCCGATGGGTAGACACCGCCGAAGTTTCAATCAGGTCTTTGATTTCGCGGGCAGCGGAAGCCGACCGCTGGGCCAAGGCCCGGACTTCAGCGGCCACCACAGCAAAACCACGCCCCTGCTGCCCTGCACGAGCGGCTTCGACAGCAGCATTAAGTGCCAGAATATTGGTCTGGAAGGCAATCGTGTCAATCACGCCAATAATATCGGCCACCTGATTGGAACGGGAATCGATCTCTCTCATGGTCTCGACCAGCTCGCTGACAATGGCCCCGCCCTGGGCCGCCGCCTGCGAAGCCGTGCTGGCCAGTTCATTGGCCTGCACGGCATTATCCGCATTCTGGCGCACCGTGGCAGTGAGTTCTTCCATGGTAGCCGCGGTCTCGGCCAAGGAACTGGCCTGTTCTTCGGTCCGGGAAGAAAGATCCAGGTTGCCCGCCGTAATCTGATTGGATGCGGAGGCCACCGACTGCGCCCCATGGCGCACATCCGCCACCACCGAGGCCAGATTATCCTGCATCTGGCGCATGGCATACAGCAAGCTGCTGTGGTCACCTGGCCGAGTCACGATGACTGCGGACAGATCCCCATTGGCAATCCGCTTCGCCACAGCGGCGGCAGCGGCTGGCTCGCCACCCAACTGGCGCACCAAGCCCCGAGCAATCAGCCAGGCCATCAACGGCCCCAGTATCAGAGCCAGCAAAGTCGCCCCCGCCAGAACAGCCAGTCCGGTCTGCATGCTTTGCTGATTATCGGCAAACACATCGGCGCTGAGTTCAGCCTGAAATTGGGCGAGCTTTGCAATGCTGTTTTGGTAGTCAGCCGCCAATTGCGGCAATGTCGTCAGAAACAGCGTCGTGGCAGCCGCCTGATCGCCGGCCTGTTGGGCCGCCATGGCCTGGCCCCGGCCAGCCAGATAAGCCTGCCGGGCCGCCCCGATCTCCTTCAGCAAGGCCTGCCCCTGGGGCAGGTTCAGAAGCTGCGGCAGTTCCTGTTGAATTTGGCCAGCCCGGATGGAGGATGCCTCCATCCCATGCTGAAACAGCGATTTGGCCTGCTCGTCCGGCACCAGGCTGATGGCCTGGGCCTGATTGACATTGACCTCGACCTGCCGCGCCCAGTCACTGATCAGGGCATTGACTGCCTGGCGCGTCTGCAGGAATTCACTACCGCTTTTAATGCCGAGGATTTTCCAGGCACCAATACCCGACATCAACAACATTAACACCAGAATAAAACCAAAGCCGACAATCAGCCGTGTACTGACACGTAGGTTTTGCACTATTATCCCTTTATGGTTCAAGCATTTTTATGCTTAAGTTGTGAACTAAAGAGAAAATTTATAATCGATATAAACCATTTTTACAATAGGGAGATAACTATACTTAAAGTCTCTTATGACGGCATCCACCCTCGTCGGTGGAGGCCAATTTAATCCCGAAATACCTCGTCCAACTCAGTGGCGTCAACAAAATTCAGCGACCAGGTCTCTAGCTGGGCGGCTGTGGCGGTCTGAATACGTTGAACAATATCATCGGCATTTGGGCCAAAGCGGCGCTGTATCTGGCGTAACAGAAACTTTGCCTGCCCTTCGACACTGCCTTGAATCTTGCCCTCGACTTGCCCCTCGATCTGCCCTTCGGCAAACCCTTTATCACGACCGGCGCGCTCAATCAACGTCACGTAGCTCATCTCGTTCTCCTTGCTGAGGGCTTGGACGGCCCGTACAAATTCGGGTTCCTGGTCTTTCTCCAGGGTAACCACCCATTCGACCAAACGGTACACTTGCACTGCGATATCTCGCAGATCCGGCCAAGCTGAGAAAAACCTAAAGATCAAGGATCAGCAGCGATGTTTTTGCCCGAGAGCAGCACGGCATGAATTGATCATTGGCGGCGTGCTCGTCGTCGGTCAAATAGGTATCCCGGTGATCCGGAATCCCGCCTTTCAGGCCGGTCAAGCAGGTGCCGCAAATGCCTTCCTCGCAAGAAACCGGGATGAACACCCCCTGGCGATCCAGGGCTGCGGTAATGGATTCGTCCGCGGGGATATCGAAGATTTCACCCGTGCTGTCCAGCTGCACCTGAAAGGCCACGTCCTGGTCGGTAATCACAGGGCGGTCTGCCGCATCCAGGGCGAATAATTCGACGTGAATGCGGGCTGCATCCAGCCCGGCTGCCTGGGCCTGGGTACGCACACCATCGATATAGCCGGTGGGGCCGCAAATATACACCTGAGTGTCGGCTGGGCAGCCCGCCAACACGGCGGCGACATTCAGGGATTGGCTGGGCTGGTCATCAAAATAACAATGGGCCTGGGGGCCAAAATCCTGTTGGATATCGGCCAAGAAAGCAGCCCGGGCCGCTGTGCGGCTGTTGTAATACAGGGCCAGGCCCGCTTGCTGGGCCTGCAACTGACGCCCCATGCACAATAAGGGTGTAATCCCGATGCCCCCGGCAAACAGCACGCTGTGTGCCGCCGGAACCAAGGCAAAATGATTGCGCGGCTGGCTGACCTGCAAAATATCGCCCACCTGGACGCGGTCGTGCAAGGCCACCGAACCGCCACGCGAAACGGCTTCGCGCAGCACGGCGATCCGGTAGCGGGCCGGCGCGACCGGATCGGCGACGCTGCCCGCCACCGGATCCAGCAGGGAATACTGGCGGATCAGTCCACCAGGAAGATGCACATCAATATGAGCCCCTGGGGCATACGCAGGCAACGCCACCCCATCCAAAGGGGTCAGTTCCAGACAGACAGTATCCTGGGCCACCGATTGCTTATCGGCCACCAATACAGACAAAAGTGAGGTATCCATAGTGCTCATTATCGCGCAAATCTGGATACCTTTTTTTGCCTATATCAGGATGGCTGCGTGTTTGCTTAGCTGGTCTGAGTCGGCCCAACCCCTAGCGGCGCGGGGGCCAGATTGGTGATGCGCTTGAACAACGATGCATAGCGATTATCCGCCCCGGACCAAGGGTCGCCATTGCGCGCAAAGTCCGCATTGATCTCCTGCCAGTCCTCCTGGGTGAACAGGCGTCTGGCCGCAGGCAGAATGTCGGCTTCTTCGGTATTGAGGTGCCGCCATTCGTCAGCGATATAGACGCGGACTGCATCCCGGAACCCGGCAAATTCCGATGCGCCGCCCTGCATATAGCTGACCAAGGCCCGATCCAGGCGGCTGGTGGCCGCTATCGCATCGCGGTGTTCGGCCTCCAGCATGTCCAACTGTGTATCGACATCGCGGGTTTTACTGCGCAGCAACGCGAAAATCCGATCTTCCTTGGGGTGGTGCAGCTTATCGGGCATTTCGGCAATATATTCAATCATGCTGGCCAGCAGCGTGAAATCCGGCTGCAAATGCCCTGCTTCGATATTATCCAGAATACGCGTCAATGCACTGAGAATCGCCGCAATGGCGCGGTGCTCTTCCCGAATCGTTTCAATCGCGGAAATAATGGAAGACGAGCTTTTTTTGCTGGCCGAATTCTGATTATCGGTCGATCCCGCCCCCAGCCAACGATCCAGTTGTTCGGGGTCTTGCAACAACGCAGCACTGGCACCCGCATAAACGACTTTCCCGCGCTCCAGGACGATGGCCTGGCGGGTAATGGGCAAAATCTGCCGGGCATGCTGCTCGACCAGAATTACGGCCATACGGCCTTCAGACACCATGGTGTTGATGATGTGCAGCAACTCTTGGGCAATCAGGGGTGCCAAGCCCTCCAGGGGTTCGTCCAATAACAGAACCTTGGGGTTGAGCATCAGCGCCCGCCCCATCGACAGCATCTGCTGCTCGCCGCCTGACAACTGGTTGCCCATGTTCATGCGACGATCGCGCAGACGGGGAAACAGGTCATAAACCCGATCCAGCGTCCATTCGCCCGGGCGGGCCACAACGGTGAGGTTTTCCTCGACGGTCAACGAGCGAAAAATATCGCGTTCCTGAGGCACCCAGCCCAGACCTGCCCGCGCCCGCAGATGGCTGGGCACACGGGCAATATCGGCGCCTTCAAAAAAAATCCGCCCCTGACGCAAGCGCGTTGCCCCCATCAGGGTGGCCAGCAGCGTGGTTTTCCCCATGCCATTGCGTCCCAGCAAAGCCAGGCTACCGCCCGCCTCCAGGGAAAACGATAAGTCTTCCAGGACGATGGCATCACCATAACCGGCCCAGACTTTTTCCATACGCAGCATTTCAGCCATGGGTTTCTCCGAGATAGACTTCCTTGACCTTGGGGTGATGGGCAATCACATCGGGGGTGTCTTCCAGCAGCAAAGCCCCGGACACCAGCACCGAAATACGCTGGGCAAATTGAAAAACCAGATTCATGTCGTGCTCGATCAATACAATCGTGACGTCTTGCGGCAACTGGGCAATGGTGTCGAAAAGTTCGCGGGACTCCCCGGTCGGCACACCTGCCGCTGGCTCGTCCAGCAGCAGGACTTTAGGACGCAAGGCCAGTGCCAAGGCGATCTCGATCAGCCGCTGGCGGCCATAAGCCAGATCGCGGGTGACTTCGTAAGCGTCGTTCAGCAGGTGCAACTGTTCCAGAATGGCGGCGGCTTCGTCCAGGACTTCTCCATGGGAAACCATGGGTTTCCACCACTGGGTGCCCAGGCCCCGGCATTCGCTGACGGCCAACGCCACGGATTCCAGCACGGTCATATCCATGAACAGCTGGTTGATCTGAAAGGTACGCACCAGCCCATGACGGCAACGGGCATGCTGAGGCATTTCGGTGACATCCTGGCCCAGCAGACTGACCCGTCCGGAAGTCGGGGCCAGATAGCCGGTCAACAGATTGATCAGAGTGGTCTTGCCCGCCCCATTGGGGCCAATCAGCGCGTGGCGCGCACCCGGGGCAATTGATAGATTGACCTTGTCCGTGGCGACGAAACCACCGAAATTGCGAACCAGGTCATGCGTTTGTAAAACCGGGTTCATGACGAGGCCTCCGTGTCGGCATCGGCGGCAGCCCGCGCCCGATGACGAGAAGCGCGTATCCATTGCTGGGCAGTGCCCAGAATACCGCCGCGGGCGAACAACACGATCAGCACCAGGATCAAGCCCAGCCAGAACTGCCAATACTGAGGATTCATATCAGACAGGAAATAATTGATCATGACAAAAACGATGGCACCGATCAGGCCGCCATACAGGTGCCCTGCGCCGCCCAGGATCAGGATCAGCAACAGATCGGCCGAACGCTGAAAACCCAGCACATCCAGGGATACGAACTGATTGGTCTGAGCCAATAAAGCACCCGCCACCCCGGCATAGGCCGCACCAATGGTATAGACCCGCACCAGACGATTATTGACTGGCACACCCAGGGCAGGCATGCGCAAGGCATTCATGTGGATGCCGCGCAGGCTTTGCCCGAAAGGCGAGTACACCAGCCGGCGTGCCAACCAGAACAGGATAAACAGCACGATGACGGAATATACAAACCCGACCCGGCCAAACATATCGAAATCGAATATCCCAAGAATGGGTTTGATCTCGATGCCTGGCATGCCGTCCACGCCCCCCGTGATATCGGTGAACTTATTGGCCAGTTCGTAGAGCATGAGAGCCACACCGAGCGTGACCATCAGGCGCGACAGATCGTTGCCGCGCAAGAGCAGAAAGCTGCTGAAAAACCCCACAATGCCGGCAAAAATGGCCGCCAGCAACAGACCTAATAAAGGGTCCCCCAAACCGTGCGAGCCCAACAGCCCCACCGTATAGGCGCCAATGCCAAAAAAAGCGGCATGGCCAAGAGAAATCACCCCGGCGTAGCCGAAAATCAGATCCAGCGACAGGGCAAACAAAGCCGTGATGGCAATCTGACTGAGCAGCAGGTAATTACCGGGAAAAGCGAAATACGCCAGGATAGGCAAGCACCAGAAGATATATTCCAGAGGCTTCCAATTTGCGGCCCGGCGATAGTCGGCCAGAACTTCAGCGCGCTGCGGCCCCCGACTGGCATCGGCCCCGCTTAAAAAAGAGGTCGTCATGTCAGGTTCCTATTGGTGAGGGCGGCCAAACAGGCCTTGAGGACGATAGATCAGCGTCACCACCATCACGGCATAGATGATGAAAGCGCCCACCTGAGGGATATAGTATTTGCCGGCCACATCAGCCACCCCCAGCAAGATTGCGGCATACAGAGAGCCAAGAATATTGCCGCTGCCCCCGACCGACACGACAATCAGGAAGTACACCAAGTACTTCACGGGGAATTCGGGGTCCAGGCCCAGCATTTCGACCCCCAGCGCACCGCCCAATCCCGCCAGGGCCGAGCCCAGCGCAAACGTCAGGCTGAAGACGCGATTCACATCTACCCCCATGCCTCGGGCGACCCGCTGGTTATCCACAGCGGCACGCAATCGAGCACCGAAAGAAGTGCGAATCACGGAAAACTGCAGTGCGGCGGCCACAACCAGCCCCGTCACAATCAAGAATATGCGATAGACGCCCAGGTCCAGGCCCGGCATGATCTGCACCTGACCAGACAGGAATTCAGGCAACTGCAAGGGCTGCTGGCGAGCGCCAAAGAAGAAATGCGCGGTGGCCACGGCCATAAACACCAGACCAATGGAAAACAGCACCTGATCGAGTTCTGACGCGGCGTACAGGCGGCGGTATAGAAAGCGCTCCAGGACGATGCCAACCAGCGCGGGGAGCAAGGCAGCCACCGGCAATGTCATCAAGAACGGCACCCCGAAGTCATTCAGTGTAACGACGCAGGCATAACCGCCCAGCATGGCAAAAGCACCGTGGGCGAGATTCACGAAATTCATCAAACCCAGGGTTACGGACAAGCCGACGCTGATCAAAAACAGCAGCATCCCGTAGGCAAGGCCATCGAACAATATAGTCATGATTTATCCTGATGATGGAGATAGGTGATGCCGCACTGCAACATCACCCCCGCAGGAATCCAGATCGGCAGCAGCACACCATATGCCGCTGCCAGCAATGCAGATTAGCCTTGCTTGCCCGGATCTTTTACTGCTTCGATCTTGTCGAATTCGACGTTCTGCAACACGCCGTCAACCTTTTCGACCTTGCGAATATAGACGTTCTGGATAATGTCACGCGTTTCGGGATCGATTTCGACCGGGCCACGCGGGCTGGTCCATTTCATGCCCTTGACGGCATCCATGAAGGCGGCGGCACTGGAATCGCCATTCGTCTTTTTCAGGGCTTCATAGATCAGGTGCATACCGTCGTACCCGGCCACTGCCACGAAGTTGGGGCGGTCGTTGGGATAAGCCTTGGCGTAGGCGGCGGTAAAGGCCTTGTTTTCCGGCGAATCATGCGCTGCCGAATAATGGAAGGAGGTAATCATGCCGATCGCCGCATCCCCCATGGCATCCAGCACGTCCTCGTCGGTCACGTCGCCCGTGGCCAGCTCCTTGATACCGGCCTGATCCAGACCGCGCTCTTTAAAGCCCTTGGCCAAAGCCACGCCCTGTTCACCATTGGGCACAAACAGGAACACCGCATCCGGCTTGGCATCCTTGATGCGCTGCAGGTAAGGCGCATAGTCGGGTGTTGCTACAGGTGTGCGAACTTCGCCAATGATTTTGCCGCCCAATTCGGTAAAGGTCTTCTGGAATTGTTTCTCAGCGTCGTGGCCGGGGCCGTAATCAGACACCAAGGTATACACCGAGCGGATGCCGTTGGCATAGGCCCACTGCGCCATCGGCGCCGTATCCTGCGGCAGAGTCATGGACACGCGCACGATATTGGGTGATTTTTCGGTGATCGAGGACGTGGCGGCATTCAGCACCACCATCGGCACATTGGCTTCAGTGGCCAGGGGGGCAACCGAAAACGCATTAGGCGTCAGGCTGAAGCCGGCCAAAATATTGACCTTGTCCTTGATCAGCAATTCTTGGGCCTGGCGCTTGGCCACGGCCGGGGCGATGCCGGTGTCATCCTTGATCAGGACTTTGACCTTGCGGCCAGCGACTTCGTCGCCGTGCTCGGCCATGTACAAGTCAATGCCATGCTGCAGCTGCTTGCCGTGGGCGGCAAACGGGCCTGACATAGGCATGACCACGCCGATCTTCAGGTCTTCGGCGTGAACGGGGGTAAAAGCAATGGCGCCGACAGCCAAGGCCACTGCTCCAAGGGTCTTGATGATTTTCATGGTCTCACTCCTGGTACTTTCAAGAACCAGCTTTTCAGCTGGACAATTGCTGCTCTAAGTCATGCAGAACTTGGTAACACGGCAGAACCTGGGCCACGCTGGCATTGGGTTCCCGCCCTTCGCGAATTGCTGCGAAAAACTCACGATCCTGTAATTCGATGCCATTCATGGACACATCCACCTGGCTGACATCGATGACTTCATCACGGCCAGTGAACAAGTCGTCGTAGCGGGCAATATAGGTGGCGCTATCGCCGATATAGCGAAAGAAGGTGCCCAATGGGCCGTCGTTGTTAAAACTGAGCGACAAGGTGCAAATGGCCCCATTGGCCGCCTGCAGCTGAATCGACATATCCATGGCAATGCCCAAGGCCGGATGAATCGGCCCCTGCACGATATTGGCCTTGACCACAGGACTGCCACATTGATAGGCGAACAGATCCACGGTGTGGGCGGCGTGGTGCCACAATAAATGGTCGGTCCAGCTGCGTGGTTCGCCCAGCGCGTTCATGTTGGTGCGACGAAAGAAGTACGTCTGCACGTCCATTTGCTGGATGTTGAATTCGCCCCGCTGAACGCGTTGATGCACATACTGGTGGCTGGGGTTGAAACGGCGCGTATGACCGCACATGGCGATTTTTCCTGCCTGACTGGCCAGCGCCACCAGGGCCTGCGCATCCTGCAGCTTATCCGCCATGGGGATCTCGACCTGCACGTGCTTGCCTGCCTTCAGGCAGGCCATGGCCTGGGCCGCATGCATCTGGGTGGGGGTGCACAAAATGACAGCGTCGATATCCGGGCGCTGCAGGACCTCATCCAGCTCGGTGGCGGCTTGCTCGATACCGTATTTCTGTGCGATTGCCTGAGTCTTCTCCAGGTCACGGCTAACCAGGGCGACTACCTCGACACCGTCAATCCGGGCAATGCCATCCAGATGCTTGATACCAAAGGCGCCGGCGCCGGCCAGGGCCACCTTCAAATGCTGCGTCATGCCTGTTCCTCCAGAATCAGATGCCCCACGGCGGTATTCGATGCCGGCACGTGGTAGAAGCGATGCGCGACATGCGGCGCAGGCCCTCCCGCTACATCGGCCATGGCGCCACGCGCAATCAGCCACATGACCAGCTCGATACCCTCTGAGCCGGCTTCGCGCACGTAATCGATGTGCGGCAGCGTCGCCAGACCCGCGGGATCGGCAATCAGGCGATCCATGAAAGCGGTGTCGAATTCACGATTGATCAGGCCGGCCCGAGGCCCCTGCAACTGATGACTCATGCCGCCCGTGCCCCAGATCTGTACATTCAGGGGGCGGTCAAAAGTTTCGATGGCGCGCCGAATGGCCTGGCCCAGCTGAAAGCAGCGCTGGCCCGAAGGCACGGGATATTGCACGACGTTGACGGCAAACGGGATGATGGGGCATGGCCAGGCCTGAGGCTGGCCGCACATCAGCGACAAAGGCACGGTCAAGCCATGATCGACGTCCATTTTATTGACGATCGTCAGGTCAAAGTCTTGCTGGATGACCGATTGCGCAATATGCGCCGCCAGTTCCGGATGCCCGACCACTGGCGGCACGGGACGCGCACCCCAGCCTTCGTCGGCGGGCTGATATTCAGCCGCGCAGCCGATGGCAAACGTCGGGATCATATCCAGGCTAAAGGCCGTGGCGTGATCGTTGTACACCAGGAAAATCACGTCAGGCGTATTTGCCTGCATCCACTGCTTCGAAGGCTCATAGCCCTTGAACAGCGGTGCCCAGTAGGCATCGCCCGATTTGCCCAGATCCAGCGCTGCGCCGATGGCCGGCACATGGGAGGTGTACACGCTGGCCGTGATACGCGCATGGGTATTGCTCATGAGTGATCTCCGATTTTGCGGTTGCCCTGGATGGAGCGCCCGCCCGCCAGCATCATGGCGGCATATTCCTCTTGGGACATGCCGGTCATGCTGGCGGCCATATACTGAAACGACCGGCCATCCGTAGCGCCGAGCTTGGCCAGAAAATAAATATTGCCCCCCAAGGACAGGCAGCGATTCAAGTCGCGGGCTAGAACAGCCTGCTTCTGATCTTCGCTCATGGGCCATTCATCCAGGTAGGCACGTTCATCGGCCAGGAAACGCTGACGGTTCTCGGCCTTCATCAGCGACATGCAGAATTGATTCAGGTGATATCCCAGGCGGGACTGATCTGCATCGAAAATCGTGGTGCCGGGTATATCGACATAGGGCTTGTTCAAGGACATGGCTTAACTCCAGTACAAGCGGTTAGGATTATCAACCAGCAGCTTTTGCTGCAACTCAGGGGTTGAGGCGATCTGCGAAATATAGTCCACCAACAAGCCATCATCAGGCATGTGGGACTTCAGGTTAGGGTGTGGCCAATCGGTGCCCCACAGGACCCGGTCGGGAAAGGTCTCGACCAGATGGCGCGCATAAGGCACGACATCCTGATAGGCATGCTGTTCACCATTCAGGGCAAACGGCCCGGATTGGCTGAGGCGCTCTGGGCAACTGACCTTGGTCCAGATATTGGGGTGGTCGTGCATCAGCGACACAAAGCGCTGGAACTCCGGCCCATCGATTGGTTGGGTGACATCAGGACGCCCCATATGATCCACCACCACAGTGGTCGGCAAAGTCGTGAAGAAGTCATAGAGCTCGGGCAAGTCGGCCGCCTCGAAGTAGACCACGACGTGCCAGCCCAGCGGCGCAATACGGGCGGCAATATCGGCCAAGACCTCGCGCGGCGTGAAATCCGCCAGGCGTTTGACGAAATTGAAGCGCGTACCGCGCACCCCCGCAGCATGCAGCGCCTGCAGTTCGGCATCGCTAATGTCCTGTGCGACCGTCGCGACGCCACGCGCCCTGCCCTCGGACGACTGCAGCGCATCGACCAGGGCACGGTTGTCCGTGCCGTGGCAGGTGGCCTGCACGATGACGTTTTTGCTGAACCCCAGGTGATCGCGCAAGGCGAACAGGGCTTCTTTGGACGCATCGCAAGGCGTGTACTTACGCTGCGGCGCATAAGGAAACACAGCGCCCGGTCCAAAAACATGGCAGTGTGCATCCACCGCACCCGGCGGCAGGCGCAAATGCGGTTGGCTGGGCCCATTGTAGTAATCCAGCCAGCCCGGGGTCTTGACGAAAATGCCGTCGGCGCTCATGGTGCAGTCCTTAATCCAGGTATTTCAAACCGGCTTTTTCCAAGCCTTCCCGCATTTTGTAGTAGTCCAGGCCCAAGACGCCAGAAGCGAAAATATCGCGCTTGCTGATTTCATTGTCTTCGCGGGCCTGGGCCCGGGCTGCGACCTCGGCGGCCAGGGCGGCAGGTACCACCACCACGCCATCGGTATCCGCCACAACCACATCGCCCGGCATCACACTGGCATTGGCGCATACGACCGGGATATTGACCGAGCCCAGCGTGGCCTTGATGGTGCCGCGGGCGCTGATGGCCTTGGCGAATACCGGAAAATCCATGGATTCCAAGGTATCAATATCGCGCACGCCGCCGTCAATGATCAGACCCGCTGCGCCGCGCGCCTTGAAGGACGTCGCCAACAAATCACCGAAAAAGCCATCGGTGCTGTCGGCCGTACAAGCCGCCACGACCACGTCGCCTGGACGGATCTGTTCGGCGGCCACGTGCAGCATCCAGTTATCGCCCGGCTGCAGCAGCACCGTGACGGCCGGACCGCATAGCTTTGCCCCATGCCAGACAGGGCGCATGGTGGGCTTCATCAGGCCCACCCGCCCCATGGCTTCGTGAATGGTGGCCACGCCAAAATGCGACAGGTGTTCGACAGCAGCAGCATCTGCACGCTGGATCGTGCGATGCACGACACCCAGCTGATTCAAGGGAATGCTCATATCCATAGTCCTCTAGGAATCAAAGGCCCCTGGCCTTCAGGGCAGTATCCAGGCGCGGGAAAACACGCCGGGCATTGCCTTCGTAAATCTGAAAACGATCCGCATCGGACAGGGTGTCGGCGGCTTCGATGTAGCGCTTGGTGTCGTCGAAATAATGGCCGGTTTCCGGATCGATGCCGCGCACCGCGCCGATCATCTCGGAAGCGAACAGCACATTTTTGACGGGAATGACGCGCGTCAGCAGATCAATGCCCGGCTGGTGATACACGCAGGTATCAAAGAACACGTTGTTCAGCAGGTGTTCGTCCAGCAGAGGTTTATTGAGCGCCTGCGCCAAACCACGGAACCGGCCCCAATGGTAGGGTGCCGCGCCGCCGCCGTGCGGAATCACAAAACGCAGCGTGGGGAAGTCTTTAAAAAGATCAGACGTCAGGCACTGCATGAAGGCCGTGGTGTCGGCATTCAAATAGTGCGCGCCGGTCGTATGAAAGCAGGCATTACAACTGGTCGAGACGTGAATCATGGCGGGAATATCGTATTCCACCATTTTCTCGTAAATCGGATACCAGGACCGATCCGACAGCGGCGGCGCAGTCCAATACCCGCCAGAAGGATCTGGGTTCAGGTTGATGCCGACGGCACCGTATTCCTCGACGCAGCGTTCTAGTTCGGGAATACAGGTGGCCGGATCGACCCCTGGCGACTGAGGCAGCATGGCCGCCATGGCGAAATGCTCTGGAAACAAGGTCGCGACCCGGTGGCAGAGTTCATTACAAATGGCCGACCAGGTGCTGGATACCTGGAAATCACCGATATGGTGCGCCATAAAGCTGGCGCGGGGCGAAAAAATCGTCAGATCGGACCCACGCTCGCGCATCAGGCGCAGTTGGTTGGTCTCGATGCTTTCACGCAGATCATCGTCGCTGATGTGCAAGTCAGACGCTTTCGGGCTGAGGGACGCATCCTGCAGGCCGGCAATCTGGCGCTCGCGCCAATCGGCCAAGGCCTGAGGGGCTGTCGTATAGTGCCCATGGCAATCAATGATCAGGGGTTTTCGGTTCATGGGGACGGATTCTCCTAGTAGATAAACCGCTTCAGCGGGCTGCGCCTGTGGCCTGGGCCGACCAGGCGGCTGCAGGGACCATGGCATCGCCACGCATGATCAGCCGTGCCGTGCGCAATAAAGCAGCACGCACGACTTTTTGTGCATCATGCGGGTCCAATTCAAGTTCGACGGTGAACTCCCCGCTGGGGTGTTCAATGGAAACCGCCTTGCGGGCGCCTTGTGGCAAACGGGCCAGCGCATGCGGCACCGCGCCTTCCAGCACACAGGCGGTCCCCACCGTGACGGCAGCCAGCACGCCAATGGCTTCGTGGCAGACATGCGGGATGAAGCAACGCGTGCTGATGGCACCCCCTGACTGCGGGGCCGACACCAGGGTCATCTTGGGGTAATTGCGATCTTTGACGTCGCCCAGCCCCATGCGTTCGGCGGTGATCAGGCGTAAAGCCTCGATTTTTGCCTTCAGCGCCACGTCCGCATTCAGTTGGGCCGGTGTTTCCTGGCCAGTGCAGCCTACGTCCTGAGCACGAAACAAGACCAGGGGCATGCCATTGTCGATACAGGTCACGTCGATATCAAACGCCGGAAAATCCGCGCCTGCGGTCGGTTCGACATGCACGCGGTCCAGCACCTGACCGGTCGGCAGCAGGCTGGCGCATACCGAGCCTGCGGTATCCAGAAAGTTGATGGTGATGGGGGCCGAGGTGCCGGGCACGCCATCGATGCGGGCCTGGCCTTCGTAGCTGACCTGACGGCCTGTCGGCGTCAGTGGTGTCTGCACCGTGATGTCGCACAGCATACCGGTGTTGCGGGTCAGAACGCGCACCGTTGTTTCATCGGCCTGGGCCTGAATCAGCCCACGTTCGAGGGCAAACGGCACCACGGCGGCCAGCATATTGCCGCAGTTGGCGGTGGTGTCCACGGTATCTTGATCCGGCTGCAGTTGGGCAAACAGAAATTCCAAATCCACATCCGGGGTAGTTCCTGCCCGGACGATGCCGACCTTGCTGGTCAAGGGATGCGCCCCGCCCAGGCCATCGATCTGGCGTCGATCTGGCGAACCCAGCACGGCCAGCAACACACGGTCGCGCGCTGCCGTGTCCGACGGCAGATCGGATTCCAGAAAAAACGGACCGCGTGAAGTGCCACCACGCATGAACAAGGTCGGGACAGGCTTTTGCATCTCATCACCACATTGCTGGATTACAGCCATTATGGCCAGATGCAAGCCAACAAATAAGAGGATGATGTCACTAGCTGTTATGCCGAATTGTTATAATTAACAGGCTCACATATCAAACCCAAGGGTAAACCCTGACATGGATCTGAAACAGTTGGAATACTTCGCTCGGGTTGCCGAACTGGGCAGCTTCACCCAGGCATCGCACGCGCTGGATGTGGCACAACCGGCACTTAGCCGACAGGTTCGTCTGCTCGAGGTCGAACTACGCCAGAATCTGCTGAATCGCAACGGCCGGGGTGTGACGACCACCGAGGCCGGCAAGCTTCTGCTGGAACACTGCCAAGGGATACTGCATCAGGTTGAACGCGCCAAAGAAGACATGGCCCGGGTGCATGGCGCGCTGGCGGGCCGGGTCACCCTGGGCATCGCCCCCAGCGCCTCGAAAATGCTGACGGTGCAGCTGACGCGGGCATTTCGCAAGCAGCTGCCCAATGCCTCTCTGTCCATCACCGAGGGCTTGTCGCTGATGATGCAGGAATCACTGTTGGCGGGCCGCCTGGACATTGCGCTGCTGTATAACCCATCGGCATCGGCCGAACTGGATCTTATCCCGCTGACCAGCGAGTTGCTGTATCTGGTCGGCCCCCGGGGTCCGCACCCCTCGACACAGCCGATTTCCTTGAAATCATTGGCAGGCATGCCCCTGGTGATCCCAAACCGCCCGCACACCATTCGTATGCTGCTGGAATCCCACATGGCGCAGATCGGCTGCCGCCCCAATATCCGTCTGGAAATCGATAGCGTGCCTGCCATCCTGGATCTGGTGGCCGACGGAGCGGGCTATGCCGTGCTGAGCGAGCATGCCGTGCTGACCACGGCATACCCGGATCACTACCATACACGCCTGATCAAACCACCCGAGCTACGCAGCCAGCTATACCTGGCAACAGCGTCAGGCCGGATCACCACGCTGACACAAAAAGCCATGCTGGATCTGATTCAGACCATGGTACAGCAGGTCTATCCGGCACCAATGACGCAAACCGGCTGAGACTGCCCACCAGGGCAGTCTCAGCCTGGTCGCAGGCAACTGGCGCCAGACGGCTTACTTCGCCTGATCGATCAGGCGATCGGCATAGGCTTGCCAGCCTTCGGCCTGATCGACGCCGGCAAACAGATCCTGAGCAGCCAGACCGGCCACCCAATCCTGCTTTTCAGCGGTAGCGGCGGCCATCCAAGGCTCGAAGCCTGCCTCGCGCACGGTATTGGCAACCTCGCGCATCTCTTCGGCACGGCGTCGACCATGCTGCACCACCCGGCTGTAGAAATACCGCCCCTGCTCTGCCCAGTCGATGGACGGGAAGGTTTCCTGCAGGGTAGGCAGTACGTAATCTTCGACACCGTAAGCGCGCGCAGTCGTATAGCTTTCAATCACCAAGGCCTCCAGGCCCTTGATCATGACACTGCGGCACATCTTGATGGCCGATGCTATCCCCAGTTCTGGCGATACCGCCGTGGCATCCATCCCCCAGGCAGTCAGGCGGACGGCCAGGGCCTGCGCATGCGGCCCCCCCAACAACATGGGCACCCGGATGCCGTACGGCGGCACCGAGGTCATTACCCCGGCCTCGACATAGTGCCCGCCTGCAGCTTCGACCAGGGAAGCGGCCTCGCGCTTGGCGCCCGGCGAGGCGGAATTCAAATCCAGAAAAACCGTGCCTGGCAACAGATGGTCTGCGGCGGCACGCGCCACCGCCACCGTATTGGATGCCGTGACGGCGGACATCACCAGATTGCTGGCGGCGCACAGATCGGCCACCGACGCACACAGAGTAATACCGTCCTGTGCGGCCCGCTGGTTCAGCGGCTGCGCTGCCACGGGATCAGTCAGCTTCAAATCCCAGGCCTGGGCGCTTGCCACCTGCGACTTCAGGCCTGCACAGAAAATCCCGCCTACCTCGCCATAACCGATCAACCCCAACCGCGTATCCTGCATGATTGCTCCAAAGGACTAAATATTTTTGGCCCGATGCACGGGCCAGCCACCATCCGCCCCCTAGGCGGACGGGTATTGCTCCGTATCGATTTCCAGCTGTGTGGCCGGCCCATAGCGGTCTCCCGCCACACGATCATGGCGGAAGTGCGCCGCCAGTGCGGCACACAAGGCGTCGTTCAGCACCACATCGACCGCGTCCAGGTTTTCTTGCAAGTGCGCCAGATCACAAGTGCCTGGGATGGGAATAATGTCTGGCCCCTGGTGCAGCAGCCAGGCCAGGGCCAATTGGCCGGGGGTACAGCCCAGCGCTCGGGCGCTGTCACGCAGCAGCCCCAGCAATGACTGGTTTCGGGCAAAAGCGTCGGGCTGAAAACGCGGCATGCGACGGCGCAAATCAGTGTCCGCCAAGAGACTGATAGAAGGCAAGCCATCGGCCAGAAATGCCCGCCCCAAGGGGCTGAATGCCACCAGTTGCGCCCCGATCTCACGGCAGGCTTGCAGGACGGCAATTTCCACATTGCGCGACCACAGCGAGTATTCGCTTTGGACTGCAGCAATAGGGTGTACCGCATGCGCCTTGCGCAAGGTGTCAGCGGAAACCTCGGATAAGCCGATGTGGCGGATCTTGCCTGCCTGCACGAGATCCGCCAATGCGCCAATACTATCTTCGATGGGGACAGATTTGTCCCAGCGATGCAAGTAATACAGATCCAGGACATCGGTACGCAAGCGGCGCAACGAGTCCTCGCAGGTACGCCGCAGCGTGTCCGGGCGGCCATCGATGCGGCGCTGGCCGTCTTCGCGAAAAATACCGCACTTGCTGGCCAGCAAAAAACGGCTGCGATGCGGCGACAGCCCCCGACCCAGCATTTCTTCGTTGTGGCCGAAGCCATAAAGAGCCGCCGTGTCGAATAGTGTCACCCCCCGGTCCAGCGCCCCCAGCAGCAGGGTTTGCGCCTGTTCAGGCGAAGCGGCGGGGCCATAGCCGTGGCTGAGGCTCATGCATCCCAAGCCAATCGGAAAAACCGGCATGCCGGCGAGCGTGCGTGTTGATGTCATAGTAGTTGAATTATCCCCAGAACAACGGGGCAGTGTAAGCCCGCATCGACCACTAACAGCTATAAGCGATTGCGATAGCGGGCTGGGCGGGCAGAAATTCACTGCCCCGCCAACAATATCATGCAGGTTCCAGCACCAGCAGACCTGTCGCCGTATTGGAAATCGGTACATGATAGTGGGCATGGCGCTTGCGCACCGGAATATCATCCAACACCCCGCGCGCCGCCACCCACATCAATAATTCAATCCCTTGCGTTCCGGTCAGTTCGACCAGTTCGTCGTTGGTGTATTGCGTGATCCAGGTCGGGTCATCGACCAGGCTTTCCA
Organism: Castellaniella sp.; assembly: GCF_034675845.1. Taxonomy (NCBI): domain Bacteria; kingdom Pseudomonadati; phylum Pseudomonadota; class Betaproteobacteria; order Burkholderiales; family Alcaligenaceae; genus Castellaniella; species Castellaniella sp. The sequence continues at coordinate 504,815 of NZ_JAUCCU010000002.1, read as the reverse complement.
TGAACTGCTGATCAAAGGATTTATTGATGAAGCCTGCACGTTCGCCATCCAATTGGTGCGACAGGCCGCCGCTGGCGATCACCAGCACGCGCCGCTCATCATCCCAGGACTCGATGGCACGGCGCAGCGACTGCCCCAGGCGATAACACCGCGCCGCAGAGGGGTAAGGCGCCAAGACCGTATTGATGCATACCGGCACGATTTCCACCGGCCATGCGCCCGCTTCTTGGCCTTCGGGCCAGAGCAAGGCCAAAGGCAGCGAGACCGCGTGATCGATCAGGGCTTCCTGGCAAGTGGTGATGTCGAATTCGTCCTCGACCAGGGTCTCGATCATATGCCAGGACAAGTCTACACAGCCACGCGGCTGGACCAGGGCCGGGATGCCCCAACCTTCATCGCCGGTCTGGTAGACGTCTGCCGCCCCGACGGAGAAGGTCGGCATCTTGTCCAGAAAGAAATTCAGCCCATGGTCGTTATGCACGATCACCACGACATCGGGGCGCACCTGTGCCAGCCAGGCCCGGGCCTCGTCATAGGCATCGAAAAAAGGCTTCCAATAGGGCTCCTGCTCTTTTCGGCGCGCCAAGGCGCCGCCAATGGCCGGGACATGAGAAGTGCTGATGCTGCCAATAAGTTTTGCCATGATTATGCTCCTGCGGCAAGCAATTTTGCCTGAAAGTCCTGCTTGCTCATCCCGGTCTGCTGGGCGCCGATATCCTGCATATCCAGGCCGAATATGCCGGCGAGTTTGGCCAGATAATAAGGATGCCCGCCAGCGGCAATCATGCTCAGGACAAGGCGGCTGCGCACGGCTTCTTTTTGGGTATCGTTCAGGCTGTAACGCGTCATATAGGCTTCCTCATCTTGCAGAAAGGCCTGGCGACATTGTGCAGAATTAAAACTAAAACACATCCGATTCAAGGCGTAGCCGATCCGTGCCAGATCCCCATCGAAAATGACCGTACCGGGAATTCCCCGCCGACGCGCTCGTGTGTTTGATGTCATGACTTGTCTCCTAGAAAATAGCCCGTCTCGGTATTTACCGTTCGCGGGTCATCAGACAGGTCCATGATGGCCCAGGCCTGGCCAATCAAGAATGGATTTTTATGCTTTAAAAAAGTACATTTGATGGATTCACATCATCTGCATAGCGCCATGGAATCCCTCACGCCCGCCCCGCCCGTGCATGACCACACGGCGATCCCTATCTATAAGCTATACGGCTATGGCAACGTCTGGACCATGGCCGACCCACTGTATTGCGAGACCATTGCCGCTCAGGAAAAATTGCATAATTGGCATGTCACGGCACACAAGCACATTGACCTGTTCCAAATCCTGTTTCTGGAGTCCGGCAGCGTGACGGTGGTGCTGGACGGCCTGGCCCAGCGCCTGACCACAATGCCAGAACCGGCGGACCAGCCCACCACGCCCGCCATCGGGCACATCATCATGGTGCCCAGTCATGTAGTGCACGAATTCATTTTCCAGCCTGGTGCCAGCGGTTATATCCTGACCCTGACCTATGCCTTGTTGCAGCCGCTGTGCGAACGCCATGAATTAAGCCTGGCCGGAATGACGGCGGCGGCCACCCTGCCGTTAGGCGCCAGCGATACGCACACAGTCCAGCTATTTCACCAGTTGAATCACGAATACCGCAGTCTGCCCACGCCTCAGCGCGGACCCTTGCTCGAATCTCTGCTGGGCATTATTTTGGTCTGGATGCAGCGGCAACGGCAGCCGACCGATGCCGCGCCGGGCGATGCCCATGTAGGCGCGCAGCACCTCAGCAAATACATGCAGATGATCGAAAACCATTTCCCCCGCCAACACCGGGTCCATTGGTACGCTCAACGCATCGGTGTCACGCCAGCGCACCTGAACAGCATCGCTCAGGCCCTGGCCGGCAAGACCGCCCTGCAGTTGATCCACGAACGGCTGTTGCTGGAAGCCCGGCGCGAGCTGATCTACACCACCCGCACCATCAGCATGATCGCCGATACCCTGGGCTTTGCAGACCCAGGGTACTTCACCCGGTTTTTCAAACGGCTGACCGGGGCTGCGCCCAAGGATTTCCGCCGTCAGAAAAAGGACGCTGGCACGCAGAACTAGACCACCGGCTCGTAGGGCAAGCCGACATAGTTTTCCGCAATCGTCATCAGCCCTGCCCGGGTGCTGGTGTAGTAGTCCTGCTCGGCCTGCTGGATACGCTGGCTGAAGGCATCATCATCAAACGTATGCAGCAGCATGGTCATCCACCAGGAAAAGCGCTCGGCCTTCCAGATGCGGCGCAGACAAATTTCTGAATACCGATCCAGCAAATCAGGGCGACCATCCAGGCAGGCACCGCGCAGCGCGTGGTACAGGGTATACACGTCGCTGGAAGCCAGATTCAGGCCTTTGGCGCCGGTCGGCGGCACAATGTGCGCGGCATCCCCTACCAAAAACAGATTGCCAAAGCGCATGGGTTCAGCCACAAAGCTGCGCAAGGGCGCAATGCTCTTTTCAAACGACGGACCAGTCTGAAGCTTGGCAGCGACATCTTCCGGCAAGCGGGCGGTCAATTCTGTCCAGAAACGATCGTCCGACCAATCATCCACGTGTTCGGCCAGGCTGCACTGAAGATAGTAGCGGCTGCGCGTATGTGAACGCATGCTGCACAGGGCAAAACCACGGGGATTGTGAACGTAGATCAGTTCGTCCTCGACGGGCGGCGTATCGGTCAACAAGCCCAGCCAACCAAACGGATAGACACGTTCGAAATTGCGAATGCGGTCCTGGGGCACAGACTGGCGCGACACGCCATGAAACCCGTCGCATCCGGCGATATAGTCGCATTGCAGCACATGCTGCTCGCCCTGATGCGTAAAGCTGACGCTGGGCTTATCCCCGTCCAGGAAATCGTTCAGACGGACATCGGTCGCCTCGTAGTAAATCGGCGCCCCACTGGCTTCGCGTGCTTCCATCAGGTCGCGCGTTACCTCGGTTTGTCCATAAACCAGCACGGATTTTCCGGTCAATTCCCGCATATCAACCCGCTGACGGCGGCCCTGGAACGCCAGGGAAAAACCGCCGTGATCCAGGCCTTCGGCATCCATGTTGGCGGATACGCCAGCCTCGCGCATCAGGTCGACAAAGCCATATTCCAGCACACCGGCGCGTACCCGACTCAACACGTAGTCAGGCGTGTGGCGCTCCAGAATGACATTATCAATGCCACAGCGATGCAGCAACTGGCCCAGCAACAGCCCGGATGGACCGGCCCCGATTATTGCGACTTGTGTTTTCATGATTCTCCTCCGCCCAGGCCCGCGTACCCCATGGCACTAGATCAGGTCCGGCATAGGCACCATGATGACAATGCAACTATCTTTTGAGAATGTATTTTTCAAGCATAAAATTGCCAATATGAACTATTTTGAACATGCGCCTTTGTTCCAGCTATATGGTGAACAGACCGACTGGCCTCTGGCAGAAATGCTGCACTGCGAAACCATTGCTTCGCGCAGCCGCTTGCACCATTGGCATATTCGGCCACACCGCCATGCGGGCCTCTACCAAATCCTGTATCTGCACCGGGGCCAGGCCATCGTCAGCCTGGACGAAACCCGTTCGGCCATCCAGGGCCCGGCTGCCGTTGAAATCCCCCAGGCTTATGTGCACGGCTTTGAATTTGATACCGACTGCACCGGCTACGTCATCACCATCACCAATGCATTGCTGACCCGGCTTGCGCTGCGCCTCGGGCCAACGGCGGCCCCCACCCGCCACCCGGCGCTGCACCCGCTGAGCATCGGCCAACACAGCAACGATCTGCACGAGGCCTGTGCCCAGCTGAATACCCAATACGCGGCCCGGCATCCCTATCGGGAAGCCCAGATCGAAGCCTGGTTGACCTTGTTGTATGCCCGCCTGCGCAGCCAGCCGGGCAATACCGAGCACCAACCCCAGACCACCAAGGGGCTACGACACTACACCCGCTTCAATGAACTGCTGGAACAGGCACACAAGCGCCACCATGCAGTCGCCTGGTACGCCCAGCGGCTAGGCCTTAGCACCACCCACCTGAACCTGCTGACACGCACTCACGCAAACAAAACCCCGCTGCAGCTCATTCACCAGCGTCTGACCCTTGAGGCCACCCGCAGTCTGATCTATACGACGATGACCATCCAGGAAATCTCCGACGATCTGGGTTTTTCAGAGCCAGCACATTTCACCCGGTTCTTTCGCAAAACAGCCGGACAATCCCCCAGGGATTTCCGGCTGCACATCATTCATGCCATCGGATCTTAAAAGAAGCCCAAGGCATTGGGGCTGTAGCTGACCAGCAGGCACTTCGTCTGCTGATAGGCCCCCAGCGCCATCTTGTGGGTTTCACGGCCAATCCCTGACTGCTTATAGCCACCAAAAGCTGCATGCGCGGGGTACAGGTGGAAGCAGTTGGTCCAGACGCGGCCGGACTGAACCTGGCGCCCCACCCGATAGGCCTGTGAACCGTCACGCGTCCAGACCCCTGCCCCCAGGCCATAGTCGGTATCGTTGGCAATGGCGATGGCCTCGTCCTCGTCCTTGAAGGTGGTCACGGATGCCACCGGGCCGAAAATTTCCTCTTGGAAGACGCGCATGCTGTTATCGCCAAACAGCAAGGTGGGTTTGACGTAAAAGCCCTGATCCAAGCCAGCGCCCGGCGCATTGCGTGCACCACCCGTCAGGCAACGCGCCCCTTCTTCGCGGCCAATGTCGATATACCCCAAAATCTTATCCATCTGGGCCTGCGAGACCTGCGCCCCCAACATGGTGGTGCTATCCAGGGGGTGGCCGGTCTTCATGGACTCAATGCGCTTGACGGCACGCTCGATGAAACGTTCGTAGATGGATTCCTGAACCAGGATGCGCGATGGGCAGGTGCAGATCTCGCCCTGATTCAGGGCAAACATGCTGAGACCTTCCAGTGCCTTGTCAAAAAAGGCATCATCCTGGTCCATCACGTTGGCGAAGAAAATATTGGGGCTTTTACCGCCCAATTCGACGGTGCTGGGAATCAGGTTGTCGGCGGCGGCATGCAGAATATGCTTGCCCGTGGGGGTAGAGCCCGTAAACGCGATCTTGGCGATGCGCTTGCTGGATGCCAAGGCAGCACCGGCTTCACGGCCAAAGCCATTGACGATATTCAGCACGCCGGGGGGCAACAGGTCGCCCACCAGCTCCATCAGCACCAGAATCGAGACCGGGGTTTGCTCGGCTGGTTTCAGCACGACGCAATTCCCGGCGGCCAGCGCGGGGCCAAGCTTCCAGGCAGCCATCAGCAGCGGGAAATTCCAGGGAATGATCTGACCCACAACCCCCATGGGTTCGTGGAAGTGGTAGGCCACCGTCGTCTTGTCGATTTCGGAGATCCCGCCTTCCTGGGCGCGAATGCAGCCCGCAAAATAGCGCAGGTGGTCAATCGCCAGGGGCAGGTCGGCAGCCATGGTCTCACGCAAGGGTTTGCCATTGTCGATGGTCTCGGCCACAGCCAGCAAGCGCAGGTTTTGCTCCATGCGATCGGCCATGCGCAGCAGCACGCCGGCGCGCTCGGCCACCGAGGTTTCCCCCCAGGCCTTACGGGCGGCATGCGCGGCATCCAGCGCGGCCTCGACATCGGCCGCGTCCGAGCGTGGCACTTCGCAAAATACCTGGCCGGTAATGGGTGAAAGATTATCGAAATACTGCCCGCCAATCGGGGCTACCCAGCGTCCTCCGATATAGTTTTCATAGTGTTTCTTATACGGAAAGCCGATATCGATGCCAAAGTGTTTCAGATCTGTCATGTCCATGTTTGTCTCCTTTGAACTCAGGTACGCCTGAAAACCCAGGCGCTATATTGGCCAGAGCATTTGTTCTCTGTGCTTGTATTGACTGAAGCAAAACCCATGCCAACTTTTAAAGCCCTACTCAGCGCCCGCTAGTGATGGCATACTGGCACAAAGCTGTTTTGAAAACAGGGACTTGTCGCAAAACGCGACACCCAGGCTGTTTATTTCGCGACAGCAGGTGTTGCAGCTTGCGACACCTGCCTCCTGACGGGGACGCCTCATGCAAACCTCAGCGCCGTTTTTTCTGGCCTCCAGCGCACGGCCTCAGACACCGCACCGCATACAGCGCTCATGGGCGCGTTGCGCCGACCTCGATCAGCACCTGCTGGCCGATCCCAATCCGCTTTCTCGTGCTGATCTCGACTTGCACCGCGAGGCCAACCGGCTATTGCTGGAACATGCCCAGGCAGGTTTATGCGCTCTCAGCTCGTTGGCTGATCACCGTGACAGCATTGCGATTCTGGCCGATCCCTCTGGCATGATTCTGCACGAACAGGGCAATCCCGGATTCCTCAGCCAGGCCCAGCGCGTCTCCTTGCAGCCGGGCGTGAATTGGGCCGAAACCCATCGGGGCACCAATGCCATCGGCACGGCCTTGCACGATGGCCGCGCCGTCTGCATCCACGGGCCCGATCATTTCCTGGCACGCAATCGCATTCTCAGCTGCCATGCAGCCCCTATCTTCTCTGGGATCGGCGGCATCCTGGGCATTCTGGACTTTTCCGGCCCAGCCAACGCCCTGCACGACCACACCCTGCCCCTGGTCCAGCGCATGGCCCAAGGCATCAGTCGGCAAATCCTGCTGGCGCAGCCTGGCCATCGCCTGATTTTTCAAGTGGGCGAACAGGCCACCCCCCAAGCCCATCAACAGGCTTTGTTATTGCTGGACGACGATGGCCTGATCATCGGCGCCAACGAAGTCGCTCTGCAGGCCCTGAACACCAATTGGCAACTGATCGGCAGCCCGTACCAGCAGTGGATCAGCGGCAATCCCACCGCTCAGGACAGCCTCCTGCATCGCCATGACGGCCAGCCGCTGGTGGGCCATGTGCAGCATCCCGTCCAAGCCCGCCGGGGGCCCATTCCTCTTGCCAAGCCCCAGCCGTCCGCCCATGCGGTACCCTCCAGCCCTACGCTACCCGCCCCCGACGCGCTGACCCAGCCCCTGCTGGAGCAAGCCATTCGGGCCACCCATGCCGGGCTGGCCATTCTGTTGCATGGCGAAACCGGCACCGGAAAAGAAGTCCTGGCACGCCACATCCACGCCCAGGGGGCGCGGGCACAGGGCGCCTTTATCGCAATCAACTGCGCTGCCCTGCCCGAACACCTGATCGAGTCCGAACTTTTCGGCTACGAACCGGGTGCGTTTACAGGGGCCCGGCGCGAGGGTGCCCGCGGATTGCTGCGGCAAGCACACCAGGGCACGCTGTTTCTGGACGAAATCGGCGATATGCCGCTTAGCCTGCAGACCCGGCTGCTGCGCGTCCTGCAAGAACGCGAGGTCCAGCCGCTGGGGTCCGAAAAACGCCATGCGCTTGATTTTTGCCTGATCAGCGCCAGCCACCAGGATTTGCCCTGCCTGGTCGAACGCGGCTTATTTCGGGCTGACCTGTATTACCGCTTGCAAGACATGCCGCTGAATCTGCCCGCCCTGCGGCAGCGCCCCGATCTCGCACACTTCATCCTGCGTGCTTACCAGACACTGGGCGGGCAGATCAGCCCCGCCGCCGTGGCAGTGATGGCCGCCCATCACTGGCCGGGCAACTACCGAGAACTGGACAGCATGCTGCGCCGCCTGCGCTGCCAGTACCCGGATGACATCCTGCTGGGACCACAGCACTTGCCGGATAGCCTGCACGCTACACCTGTACGACCCCCGCCCTGCCTGGATATCCCAGCCAGCCAGGATGGCCCGGCAGCCCCTGACACAGCAGCGCCCCACAGCCCTGGCGACGGCAGCCTGCAGGCCCTGGAACACCACGCCATCGCGCAAGTCCTGCAGGCCTGCGGCGGCAATATATCCCAGGCCGCCAAACGGCTGGGCATCCACCGCAGCACGCTTTACCGGAAATTGCACAGCCACTAGGGGACCCTCTGAACAAGCCCCATGGCAAGCGGCAGCGGCTTTTTCGAGCACACGTATAGAAAAGGCCCGTATCGCCAGAATCCAGCCCTCGGGTTTGGATTTGGGCGATACGGGCCTTTTGTTTCAATATTCCCGCCATCGCAGGAATAGCAAAAGCTTACTGGCCTTCCAGGAAGGACTTGAGCTTATCGGCGCGGCTGGGGTGGCGCAACTTGCGCAGTGCCTTGGCCTCGATCTGGCGGATGCGTTCACGCGTGACATCGAACTGCTTGCCGACTTCTTCCAGGGTCTGGTCGGTGCTCATTTCAATCCCGAAACGCATGCGCAGGACCTTGGCTTCACGCGGCGTCAGTGAATCCAGAACTTCCTTGACCACGTCGCGCATGGAGCCATGCAAGGCCGAATCCGACGGCGATACCGTGCCGGTATCTTCGATGAAATCGCCCAGATGCGAATCATCATCATCGCCGATGGGGGTTTCCATGGAGATCGGTTCCTTGGCGATCTTCAGGATCTTGCGCACCTTGTCCTCGGGCATGTCCATCTTCTGGGCCAAGGTAGCGGGATCTGGCTCGGCGCCGGTTTCTTGCAGAATCTGGCGATTGATGCGATTCATCTTATTGATGGTTTCGATCATGTGCACCGGAATCCGGATGGTGCGTGCCTGGTCTGCGATAGAACGCGTAATGGCCTGACGAATCCACCACGTGGCATAGGTGGAGAATTTATACCCTCGGCGATATTCGAACTTATCGACCGCCTTCATCAGGCCGATATTGCCTTCTTGGATCAGATCCAAAAATTGCAGGCCGCGATTGGTGTATTTTTTAGCGATGGAAATCACCAGACGCAGGTTGGCCTCGGTCATTTCGCGTTTGGCCTTGCGGGCCTTGGCTTCGCCGGTGGCCATGCGCTTATTGACGTCTTTCAGATCCTTCAGCGGCAACACCACGCTGCGCTGCAGCTCGATCAGTTTTTGCTGGATCTCCAGGACGGCGGGCGCATGGCGCTCCAGCGTCTCGGCATAATCACGACCTGACGCGATTTCCTGGGCAACCCAATCCAGATTGGTTTCATTGCCTGGGAAGGATTTAATGAAATAGGCTCGCGGCATGCCCGAACGTGTGACGCAAATCGTCATGGCTGCGCGTTCATGCGCGCGAACTTCAGCCACCTGGGTGCGCAAGGCATCAGCCAGGCGCTCGACCATTTTTGCGGTGAAACGCACCCCCAGGAGTTCGGCGTGGATGGCCTCGCGGGCCTCGGTGTAGGCGGGTGAACGATAGCCCTCGCCTTCGAAGGCGGTACGCATCTTGTCAAACCAGGATTCGACCAGATCGAATTTCTTGAGGGCCTTGGTGCGCAGGTATTCCAGCTGCTTGCTGCTCATGCCGCCAGCAGGGCCGTCATCGTCATCCGAGGTCACGCCGGACCCGGCGTAGTCTTCGCCTTCCTCGTCGATCAAGCCATCGACGACTTCGTCGATCTGGGCCGAACCGTCACGGACCTTGCGGATGTGTTCGAGGATTTCATTGACGGTAGTGGGGCATGCGGCAATCGCCATGACCATGTGCTTCAGGCCATCCTCGATGCGCTTGGCGATCTCGATTTCGCCCTCGCGGGTGAGGAGTTCCACCGTGCCCATTTCACGCATGTACATGCGCACCGGATCGGTCGTGCGACCAAAATCGGAATCTACGGTGGTCAGCGCGGCCTCGGCTTCATCCTCGACGTCGTCGTCGCTGGTGGCCGAAGGCACGTTATCGCTCATCAGCAGGGTCTCGGCATCGGGCGCCTGGTCATAGACCTTGATCCCCATGTCGTTAAAGGTGCTGATAATGCCGTCGATGGCCTCGGCATCCACCAAGTCATCGGGCAGATGGTCGTTGATTTCGCCGTAGGTGAGATAGCCGCGATCCTTGCCGAGCTTGATCAGGATCTTCAGGCGGTTGCGCCGGGCTTCTTGTTCTTCGGGGGTCAGTTGGCTGCGCGACGGGGTTTCTTTTTCGCCCTTGGCACGCTTGCTGCCGCGCTTGGGCAGGGGCTTCAGATCAGGGATGACTTCGCCGTCATCATTATCATCATCCACATAGTCTGCGCCATCGCCACCCGCGTTTTTAGCGGGACGACCGGGCTTGCGGCCGCTGGCAACCTTAGGCGCGCGCGGCTCAGCGGCTTTTTTCGTGGTTTTCTTGGCCGCTGCAGTTTTGGTCGCCGTAGCCTTCGCTGTCGTGGTTTTTGCCGCAGTCTTGGTGGTTTTCGCCGTAGTTTCGGCCTTGGCTGCCTTAGGGGCTGCCTTGGTGGCTTTCTTTGCCGCGGCGGGTGTGACCGCCGTCACACTGGCCGCCTTGACCGCGGACTCGAGCTCTGGGCTCTGCGCCTTGGTTTTTTTGGCCGCCGTTTTGGGGGCTGCCTTAGGGGTTTTGCCAGTAGATTGGGTGGTCATAGGTGCTGGGTTCCATTCTTTTGCTGTTTCCCGGGCCATGCTGTTGGCCTAGGCAACCAAATAAAGGCGTTCAACTTATTGAAAACCATGTAGTTTACTGCAGTTGACAAGAAGAATCATCCTGCGCCGGACTTTAGCCGGGCCATGCGACGACTGAGATCCTGATAGCGCCGACGTTGGTGCTCATCCCGCAGTCCGGTCTCGATCAAGAGGTCACACTGTTGCTGCACTGCCTGTAATTCGATCTGCCGCAAGGCATCGCGCCATTCGGCCTGGGGGTCAGGAAGCTCTTGCATCAACAGTTCGACGGACAGATCCTGAATGGCCTGCGCCAGATCGGAGTCAGGGTCTGCTGCCTCTAGCAGGGCGCCGGCATGGCGCCCTCCAGTGGCGCTGGCCAAGCTGATGAGTTCGCGTACCAGATGCAGATGGGGATGGTGGGCCAATAATTCAAGCTGTTGATCGCCCAGCCCATCCACCAGGCCTGGATGCCCCAGCAATAGACGCAATAAACGCCGCGCCATCGGGGTAACGGTACGCGCCTGCTGCTGCCGACGCCCCCGCTGCGCTGCGCCACGCGCACGGGGCGCCGACATGGTGCCGCTACCATAGCCATCGGCCATCCAGGGCGGCTCTGGCGACATGTTTGACGCATCAAGCCAGGGTTCATTCAGCATGGCGTCATCCGGCTCGGGATGCCCCTGCCATCCTTGTGGTGCCGGGCCAGTTGGCGGACTGGCGTGAACCACAGGCGCCACACCCTGAGGAGTCGCTCCAGCAGCCAACAAGCCCGTCAGTTCGTCAGGGGTCAATCGGACCTGCTGCGCGAATTCGCGCTCTACCTGCAGTCGAAAGCCACCCTCGGGCATCTGGACAAATAAAGGCCGTGCCTCGTGCAAGCATGCGGCACGGCCTTCGGCTTCGCGCAGATCATGACGGGCCGCCAGCTCTTCAAGCATGAAGCGCGACAATGGCACGGCCTCATCCAGGCAGGCGCGCAAAGCCTCTACCCCGTAGGCACGGACATAGGAATCCGGGTCCTGACCGTCGGGCAAGAATAAAAACCGCATGGAGATATCTTCGGCCACCCAGGGCAGGCAAGCCTGCAGAGCACGCCAGGCCGCCTTGCGCCCTGCCCCATCCCCATCAAAGCTGAAGATGATGCGGTCGCTGGCGCGGCATAGCTTCTGCAAGTGCGTCTCGGTGGTCGAGGTCCCCAACGTCGCCACCGCATTGCCCAGTCCGAACTGGGCCAATGCCACAACGTCCATATAGCCTTCGACCACCAGCACACAGCCTTCGGCCCGGATGCCCGCCCGCGCTTCGTACAGGCCATAGAGTTCATGGCCCTTGGAAAACAAGCTGGTTTCGGGGGAATTCAGGTATTTCGGTTCACCGCGCTCGATCAGACGCCCGCCAAAGCCAATCAACTGGCCCCGGGTGTTATGGATGGGGAACATCACTCGGCCACGAAAGCGATCGTGGCGGCGCCCGTCCTCGGCTTCGATCACCAGGCCCGACTCGATCAGGGCCGGGTCTTCATAGTGGGCAAAAACATTTGCCAAGCCGCGCCGGTCGGCACTGGCCCAGCCCAGGCCATAGCGGGCGGCAATTTCACCGCTGAGGCCGCGTTTCTTCAGATAAGAAACTGCTGCGGGGGTGCTTTTCAGGGCGGACTTATAGTGGGCTTGAGCCTGTTGCAAGACATCGCGCTGGCGATTGGATTCTTCGTGGCGTGCCTTCGCAGCAGCCTGTTGCCGGGGGCTGCGCGATTCTTCGGGCACCCTCATCCCCACGCTGGCGGCCAGCGACTGCACCGCTTCGGGAAACGTCGCGCCGGTATGCTCGGTCAGAAAATGCAGGGCGCTGCCATGCGCCCCACAACCAAAGCAGTGATAGAACTGTTTAGTGGGGCTGACTGTAAACGAAGGGGATTTTTCTGTGTGAAAAGGGCACAAACCCAGCAGGTTTGCGCCCCCTTTGCGCAGCTGTACATACCGGCCGACTATATCGACGATATCAACGCGCGCGAGTAGATCCTGTATGAATGATTCTGGAATCAATCAATAGAGTCGCGGCGGCAGTTGTTGGCTGCGAATGCGTTTGTAGTGACGCTTGACCGCAGCGGCGAGCTTGCGCTTGCGTTCGGCGGTGGGCTTTTCGTAGAATTCGCGCGAGCGCAGTTCCGTCAGCAAACCGGTCTTTTCGATGGTGCGCTTAAAGCGTCGCAGGGCAGCCTCGAAGGGCTCGTTTTCTTTGAGGCGGACAATCGGCATGTAAATCCTTGGGTAGCCTGTTAAATCATGGGCGTCGGCCATTAATATCAGCCGGTGCACCCACGGTTATGGGTTAATAATATCTTAATCTGGACAGCAAAAGATTCTATCATGAATCCACTGATGAATCCAGCTTAATCGGGGCTTTGGTAGGCAGTGCGTACACCTTTGCGAATCCAGGACTCCAGCTGATGAGGCCGCAGGCTGTCATAGTCTTCGAAGGGCTGGTGTATCCAGGGATTCGTGGGCAGGTCCTCGATGAAATAATCCGGCTGGACCTGGGCATGGCCTTTTTTCCAGAGTACCGCAGTGCGTAGTTCGGTAATTCCGGGAAATTGCTGCAGCAGGTGGTCGCGCACGCGGGTGAAAGTCAACCCGGTATCGACCATATCATCCACCAGCAGAACCTTGCCTTCCAGGGTGCCACGCGTGATCGTGATGAATTGAGCAATATCCAGCTGCCCCTGCACGGTGCCGGCGGCCTCGCGGTAGCTGCTGGTGGCCAATATCCCCAGGGGCACATCAAAAATACGCGACATCACGTCCCCCACACGTACCCCGCCCCGGGCCAGACAAAGAATCTTATCAAAGGCCCATGCAGATTCGTGCACCTGCAGGGTCAGCCGCTCAATCAGGGTGTGGTATTGCTCCCAACTGATCCAAAGATCGCGATCGGTGCTTGGCGGGATGCTCATATGGCGTTCCTGTGTGTCCGTATAAAAAGATAATGAATCAAAAAACCGCAAGCTGGCTTGCGGTTTTTGGTGGCTCAACCCTGGAAAGGGTGCCGCAACACAATGGTTTCCAAGCGGTCAGGGCCGGTGGAGACCATATCGATAGGCACGTCACAGACCTCGGCGATGCGTTCGAGATAGCGCCGGGCATTGATCGGGAGCTTGTCGTATTCGGTGATGCCGACGGTGGTTTCAGTCCAGCCGGCCATTTCCTCGAGGACGGGCTCGGCCTCGGCGGCCGCATGGGCACCATACGGCAGGACGTCCAGGAACTGACCCTTATAGCGGTAGCCCACCCCGATCTTGATTTGTTCGACCCCGTCGAGTACATCAAGCTTGGTGATGCACAGGCCGGTAAGGCCATTGATCATGACCGAACGCTTCATGGCCGCGCCATCAAACCAGCCGCAACGACGCGGACGGCCAGTGACTGAGCCGAATTCCTTGCCGACTGTCGCCAGACGCAACCCTGTGTCGTCGAGCAGTTCGGTAGGGAACGGCCCGGAGCCGACCCGCGTGGTGTATGCCTTGGCAATGCCCAACACGTAGTCCAGCGCCTGCGGCCCCACGCCGGTACCAGCAGCAGCTGCACCCGCCACGCAATTGCTGCTGGTGACAAAGGGATAGGTGCCATGATCAATGTCCAGCAAGGTGCCCTGAGCCCCTTCGAACAATAGATTGTGGCCGGCCCTGCGGGCGATGTGTATATTGCTGGAAACGTCCGACACCATGGGTTCGAGCTGAGGCGCCAACGCCATGACCTGATCGCGCACCTGGGCCGCATCCACCGGCTTTGCACCCAGATATTGAGTCAGGACAAAGTTATGGTAGTCCAGGACTTCGGCGAGCTTTTCGTCGAACACGGCCGGATCGTAGAGATCCTGGACGCGCAAGGCGCGCCGTGCGACCTTGTCCTCGTAGGCGGGGCCAATGCCACGCCCCGTGGTGCCGATCTTGCCCTCGCCCTTGCGGGCTTCGCGGGCCTGATCCAGCGCCACGTGGTAGGGCAGAATCAGCGGGCAGGCGGCCGAAATCTGCAGGCGCGAACGCACATCCAGACCCGCAGCCTCGAGCTCGGCAATTTCGCTGAGCAGCGCCTCGGGGGAAAGCACCACGCCATTGCCTATATAGCAGGTGACATGCGGGTGCATGATGCCCGAGGGAATCAAACGCAGAATGGTTTTCTTGCCATTGATCCAGAGGGTATGGCCAGCATTGTGCCCCCCCTGGAAACGCACCACCCCTTGGGCGGATTCGGCAAGCCAATCCACGATCTTGCCTTTACCTTCATCACCCCATTGGGTGCCAATCACGACGATGTTCTTGCTCATAAGCCTTGCTTGTGGCAGCACCATGCCGCCTTGGGGAAACAAATAAGTTTATACCATCTTAAGCGACAGCCAGCGGATGCAAGACCCAACCGTTGTCGGAAGAAATAAGTTCCTGGTCCACCTGGAATTCATCAGACTGCTGCTGTTCGCCCGGCAGATGTTGAATCACAATATGGCCCTGAGTGCGCAGATCCGCCACCACCCGCGTCAGGCCGGGGTCATCGGACCACGGCGCACGAATGGCACGGGCACGCTGGGCGTCGGGCAGGCCCGCAGAAAGCTTGCGCAAATCCAGGCTGAAGCCGGTAGCAGGCCGGGCACGGCCAAATTTACGGCCTATGCCGTCGTAGCGCCCGCCACGGACCAGGGCATCATGCCAGCCTGCCGCGTAAATCGAAAACACCACGCCCGAATGATAGCCGTAGCTGCCGCCCATATCGGCCAGGTCAATGGCCACCGGCGCATCCGATAGCGCCTGACAAAGGGTCCGCAAGGCATCCAGGGCAGCATGCACCGCAGGCAGATCCGGCAGGCACTGGCGCGCTCGATCCACCACGTCCAAGCCGCCATATAACGTTGTCAACGTCTTCAAAGCCCGCAAGCTGTCGTCGCGGGCGCCGACGTCCCGGCACAAGAGCTGCAACCCAGGGGCATCCTTTGAGCTCAGCAGATCGAATACCGTATCGGCCACATCGATCAGCGCCGGGTCGGCATCGACCAGCGCACGCCCCACCCCAGGGTGATTCAGGTCCAGGCTGGGCTGGGCAACCCCGGCGCAACGCACGGACTCCAGCGCCAGGCGGACGCATTCGATATCGGCCTGCACCCCGGCATGGCCGAAGATCTCGGCCCCGATCTGCAAGAGTTCACGATCCGACAGCAGCCCTGAAGGCCGCGCATGCACCACCGGCCCGCAATAGCACAGGCGTGTGACACCGGGCCGATTGAGCAAGTGCGCATCGATGCGAGAAACCTGCACTGTCATGTCGGCCCGCACGCCCATGGTCAGCCCTGAGAGCTGATCCACGAGCTTGCAGGTGCGCAAGCGCAACGCCTCGTCGTCGGCCAGCATCAGCGAGTCGAGGTATTCCACCATCGGCGGTGCAACCAGCTCAAACCCATGCGTGCGGTAGAGATCAAGCAACTGGCGCCGTAGCTCTTCGATGCGGCGCGCCTCGGCAGGCAGAATATCCGACAGGTTTTCCGGTAATAGCCAATTCGACAGCATGACGGCCCTTAGTCCTGCTTCGGCTGGGTGCGATCCCAGTAGCGGAAGAAGTCGGAGTCCGGGCTCAGGACCAGCGTGCTGCCAGAACCGGAGAATGCCGCACGATAGGCATCCAGGCTCTTGTAAAAGCTGTAGAACTCGGAATCCTTGCCATAGGATTCAGCATAGATGGCGGCCGCAGTCGCATCCCCGTTACCACGCTTTGCCTGAGATTCGGCATAAGCCTTGGCCAGGACTTCCTGACGTTTGCGGTCAGCCTCGGCACGAATGCGTTCGCTGTCGGCAGCACCACTGGCGCGCAGACGGTTGGCTTCTTGCTTGCGCTCGGCTTCCATGCGGCGATAGACGGATTCGGAAATTTCAGGGGTGAAATCGATGCGGCGCAGGCGCACATCGACCACATCCACCCCCAGGGGCTTGGCCCGCTGAGCCACGGACGCCTGAATTTCGCGGGTGATGGCATCACGATCGCTGGACACGACCTGCTTCACAGTGCGTACGTTGACGGCCGCATTCAGGGCGTCGCGGATCTGGGCCTGCAGCCGTTCGACTGCCGCCCCGCTGTTGGAACCGAAAGTGACGTAGTACAGACGCGGATCGGAAATCCGCCATTTGACATACGAATCGATCAGCAGGTTTTTCTTTTCGGCGGTCTGGATGCGTTCCGGGTCGCGGCTTTCGATGGTCTGCAGGCGCTTATCCAGATAAACGACGTTTTCAAAGGGTGGTGGATATTTGAAATAAAGCCCCGGCTGGGTGATGGTCTCGCGGACCTCACCCAAAGCGAACAGCAGGGCATAATCGCGCATCGGCACGATATACAGGCACGACGAGAGCGCCGCAACCAACAATACCAGACCGACCAGGGCAGGAAAAAAACGTTGCATCATGGGCTCCTAGTTCGAGTACGGGCTAGACATCAGCGAATCCAGGCCGGACGGAACGCCACGCGCTGGGGTGCCAGACGAGGAAGCCTGGTTGGCGGCATGGGCCGCACCTGCCGTACTGACGGGGGAACTGCTGGATGAGCCTGCTGACGAGGTGGCTGCTGATGGACTACTGCCGGACGCCGCCTGCTGCATGATTTTATCCAGCGGCAGATACAACATATTGTTGCCGACGGGCGCATCGATCATGACCTTGGCCGTATCGGTGAAGATATCCTGCATGGTCTGCAGATAAATACGTTCACGGGTAATGGCAGGCGCCTTGTTGTATTCGGCCGCTACGCTGCTGAAGCGCGAGGTATCACCCTGGGCCTGACCGATGACCTGAGCGCTATAGCCCTCGGCGTCCTGAACCATGCGCGCTGCCTGGCCTTCGGCCTCGGGCAGGACCTTGGAGGCATAGGCATTGCCTTCGTTGATCTGACGCTCGCGATCCTGACCGGCCTTGACGGCATCGTCAAACGCAGCCTGGACCTGTTCGGGCGGCTGGACGTTCTGGATGGCCACCGTGGATATCTCGATCCCTGTGTCGTATCGATTGAGGATTTTCTGGGCCTGCGACTGGACCTCAGAGGCGACCTCGGTTCGACCGGAATACAAAACAAAGTCCATGGGCTTGCTGCCGACGACCTCGCGCATGGCGGTTTCGGCCGCCTGGCGCACGGATTCATCCGGTTGATTTGTATTGAACAAATAATCAGGTGCGCCATCGGGTCGCAGGCGATACTGCACGACATACTGCACATCAACGATGTTTTCGTCGTTGGTCAGCATCAGGGATTCGGAAAGAACCTTATTGCGCGCCGAGCCACGAAACCCGACTTCGAAAGTCCGCAGACGTGCAATATTGACGTCCTGGGAGTTTTCGATGGGATACGGCATGCGCCACTGCAGGCCGGGGCTAAGGGTGTGCACGTACTTGCCAAAACGCGTCACCACCGCCACCTGGCCTTCCTGGACAATCATGAAACCACTGGCCAGCCACAACAAAACGCCGGCAATAATCAGCAAGATCACAAACCGCGGCGATGGGCCCGGCATAGACGGCAAGCCGCCGCCACCCGATGGCATGCGCGGGCCACGCCCGCCGCCCTTACGCCCAAAAAAGCCAGTCAGGCGATTATTGAAATCGCGCCAGACTTGGTCAAGATCGGGGGGGCCATCATTATTGCCTTTAGGCCTGCCCGACGGGTCGCCATCCTGGTTCTGCTGTCCGCGCCCCCAGCCCGGATCATTCAGGTTGAACAGTTTCATTCCACGCATTGTTTACCGTTGGTCCCTTAAATTCTGCTATCGACTGCCTCAATCCGTCCAGGCCACTGCGTTGCAGGGCACTGACGAAGACTCGCGCAATCGTACCATGTTCATTTCGCTCGACCCGGGGTTCATATCCCGCCATGTCGATTTTGTTATAGACGCGGATCTGAGGAATCTCGTCAGCGCCGATTTCCTTTAACACCTGATTGACCTCGGCCGCCTGCTCGTCCCGCTGAGGGCTGGCCGCATCGATCACGTGCAGCAACAGATCCGCATGAATGGTTTCCTCGAGGGTGGCCCGGAAGGCGGCAATCAGCATGGTGGGCAAGGAACGGATGAAACCCACCGTATCGGATACCACAACCTGCCCTGCCCCCTCGATCCAGACCCGCCGCGTGGTGGTGTCCAACGTCGCAAAAAGTTGATCGGCGGCATAGGCGTCCGCCCGCGTCAACGCATTGAAAAGCGTGGATTTACCCGCATTGGTATACCCGACCAGGGACACTGACAGGGTCTGACCACGCACCCGTGCGCGGCGCTGCGTCAGGCGCTGTCGTTGTACCCGATCCAGACGTTCTTTTAAGGCTCGCACCCGTTCCCCGATCAAACGCCGATCGGTTTCGAGCTGGGACTCGCCCGGCCCACGCACCCCGATACCGCCGCTTTGGCGTTCCAGGTGGGTCCACATGCGGGTCAGGCGGGTGGACAAGTGCTGCAGCTGGGCCAGCTCCACCTGCAGTTTGCCTTCGTGGCTTTTGGCCCGTAACGCAAAAATATCCAGGATCAGGGCGACACGATCAACCACCCGGACCCCCAGCTTGCGTTCGAGATTACGCTGTTGAGCCGGACTGAGAGACTGGTCGAACAAGACGACCTCGGCCCCAGTTGCCTGGACCAGGGCGGCGGCTTCTTCGATTTTCCCGGAACCGATGAACCCCGCCGCATCCGGTCGGCTGCGGCGGGCCACCAGGACTTCGGCGATCTCGGCCCCGGCACCGCTGGCCAACATGAGGAATTCCTCGGCGTGGGCGGCGTAATCGGGTTCGCCCAGATCGACGCTGATCACCAAGGAAATCATACGCATGCCCCCCTGTGATTCAGGGGCAAGGAAAAATGAAGACCCGCCGATGCAGGCAGCATGGCGGGTATCGGTTGCACCGGTGCAACCGGGAAATTATTCAGCAGAGTCGTCCACCTGGAAAGCAACCGGGCGTGCCGGAACGACTGTGGAAATAGCATGCTTGTAGACCATTTGCGTGACCGTATTGCGCAACAGCACGACGTATTGATCGAAAGATTCGACCTGGCCCTGCAGTTTGATCCCGTTGACAAGATAGATGGACACGGGCACGTGGTCCTTGCGCAAAGCGTTGAGGAACGGGTCTTGAAGAATTTGCCCTTTGTTGCTCATGGACGAGGCTCCAGTTATTGAAGTTATAGTGTCGAGTTATTTTAATGCGTTTCGTGCGCTGCAGCATAAGCACCGGAATTAGCCCGGGTGAATTGCTCAGGCTGCCGCCAGAATGCTTTTCAGCGTATCACACAAGCGCGTGCATTGTTCAGGCGTACCGACCGTGATGCGCAGGTATTGATCAATGCGCGGCGCCTGAAAGTGACGCACCAGAATGCCCTCATCGCGCAGCTTGCGAGCAATGTCGGCTGCTTCCTGGGTCCGGTGGGTCACAAAGAGAAAATTCGTCAGGGAAGGCAGCACCGTAAAGCCCAGGGAGCGCAGTTTTTGAGCCAGGCTCTCGCGGGCATTCACCACGGCCTGGCAGCTCTGGTCGAACCAGTCCTCGTCCTCGATGGCTGCCTGGGCGCCCGCCAGGGCCACCCGATCCAGGGGATAGGAATTAAAGCTGTCCTTGACCCGCACCAGCCCGGCGATCAAGTCCGGCGAGCCCATCGCATAGCCTACCCTGAGCCCGGCCAAAGCACGGGACTTTGAGAGCGTATGCACGACCAGAATATTGGGCAGTTCGCGAATCAGGACCGCCGCCGACTGTGCGCCGAAATCCACGTAGGCCTCGTCCACCACCACCGTGCTATCTGGATGCGCCAGTGTAATCTGGCGGATGGCATCCAGGTCCAGCACGCAGCCCGTGGGCGCATTGGGATTGGCGAAGATAATGCCGACGGGCTCTTGATCGGCGGCCTCGGTGTAGTCCTGCAGGCGCAGCGTAAAGTCTCCCGCCAGCGGAATCAGGCGGTGCGGCACTTCGAAGAAGCGACAATACGTCCGATAGAAGCTGTAGGTAATGTCCGGCAGCCACAAAGGCCGCCCACCCCGCAGAAAAAAGGCGTTGAATACATGCGCCAGCACTTCGTCCGAGCCATTGCCCAGAAACACCTGGTCGGGCTCTAAACGATAACGCCGGGCGATCACCCGTCGCAGCGCCGTGCCATGGGGATCGGGATACAGCCGCAGGTCGTCGCCCAGGGCCGCCCGCATGGCTGCAATCGCCTTGGGGGATGGCCCGTATGGGTTCTCGTTGGTGTTGAGCTTCAGCAGATTGGGTATCCGGGCCTGTTCACCAGGCACATAGGGGATCAATCCGGCAATGTGATCGCTCCAGAGCGTGCTCACTTATTGTTGTCCTTCAGATAAGGGTTGTGCGAAGACTTGAATTCGACGCTCAGGGGCGTGCCATCGAGCTTGAAGGCCTCGCGGAACTGACCTTCGAGATAGCGGCGGTAAGAGTCCGGCACGGCATCCAGGGCATTGCCGTGGATGATGATGCGGGGGGGATTTTGCCCGCCTTGATGGGCATAGCGCATCTTGGGACGGAAAATACCCTTGCGCGGAGGCTGCTGCTGCTCGACGGCGGCCTGCAGGACGCGGGTAAGTTTCGGGGTGGAGAGCTTGGCGAAGGCCGCCGCATGCGCGGCATCGACGGCCTTCAAGACCGGGCCGATACCCTGCCCCTTCAGGGCCGACAGGTGCAGCATTTTGGCAAATGACAGAAAACGGAGCTTGCGGTCGTATTCGCGTTGCACCCATTCGCGCTGTTCGCGATCAATGGCATCCCATTTGTTCAGCCCCACAACCAAAGCACGCCCTGCCTCGGCAGCGAAACCGGCAATATGCGCGTCCTGATCCGAAATCCCGGACTCGGCATCGATCAGCAACAAGACGACATTGGACGCCTCGATGGCCTGCAAGGTTTTGATGACGGAAAACTTTTCAATGGTTTCGAAGACCTTGCCGCGCCGCCGCAGCCCGGCAGTATCAATCAGGGTGTAGCGTTTTTCGCCACGCTGGAATTCAATCTCGATGGCATCCCGGGTGGTGCCCGGCAGATCGTAGGCAATCACACGATCTTCGCCAACCAGCGTGTTGATCAGCGTGGATTTGCCGACATTGGGCCGCCCGGCAATGGCCAGCTTGATACGATGGTCAACCACCGCATCCGGGTCGAAAGCATCATCATCGCCCGCTGCTTCTGCATCCTGGGCATTGCTGGCCGCCTGCAGCAGGGGCTGCAAGGCTTGATCGACCAGATCGGGGATGCCATCGCCATGGGCTGCAGAAATCGGGTGCGGCTGGCCCAGGCCCAATTCATGGAACTGGCTGAGTGTCCCGTGATCGCGCATGCCCTCGGATTTATTCACCACCAGCAAAACGCGCTGGCCGGACTTGCGCAGCAAGCGGGCAATTTCATGGTCGTGGGCGTTGATGCCTTCGCGGGCATCCACCAGAAACAGCACAACATCGGATTCGGCAATCGCCTGGGCGGTCTGGCGCGCCATCTCGACCAGAATACCGCGGGTGGCGACAGGTTCGAAGCCGCCGGTATCCACCACAATGAAAGGCCGATCACCGACCCGGCCTTCGCCATAGTGGCGGTCGCGGGTCAGGCCCGAGATATTTGCCACCAGAGCCGCCCGCGAACGGGTCAGGCGATTGAACAGAGTCGATTTACCGACGTTGGTGCGGCCAACCAGGGCCACTACCGGTTTGAAATGCAGGTCAGTCACTGACACCCACCAAAATAAGGTTACCCGCCCCGGTCTGAACGACAATGCCTCGGGCGGTGGACAGCGGGGCGGACTGGATTGCCCCGCCGCCCAGCTGTATGCGGCCCAACAGCCTGCCATCCGCCCGCGACAGAAAGTGCAGATAGCCCTCGTAGTCGCCAAAGGC
This sequence comes from Castellaniella sp., assembly GCF_034675845.1. Lineage (NCBI taxonomy): Bacteria > Pseudomonadati > Pseudomonadota > Betaproteobacteria > Burkholderiales > Alcaligenaceae > Castellaniella > Castellaniella sp. Next base: position 482,508 of record NZ_JAUCCU010000002.1, on the reverse strand, counting down.
CACCGTCTTGCCGGCAAAGGCGGGGGCGGTCAGGCGGCGATTGAGCAAAGCGGGCTGTTTCCAGTATTCCTGACCGTCTTGCAGGGCCAGGGCATGGACCGTATCCCGCAAATCCGCCAGATAAATATTCTGTCCGTCCGAGCCCAGCCCAGTGGCTGAGGACACATCCTGAGCCCAGATGGGGCGCCCCCCCTGGGAAATATCAAAGCATGTGGTGCGCCCCTGATAGCTGGTGCCGCACAACAAAGGCCCCAACGCCAAGGGTTCACCCACGACATCGGTGATGCGCTCTAAATCCGATGCGCCACGCGAGGCCGACACGGTGCCTTCCCAGCGCACCGCACCAGATGCCGTATCAATCACCAACAAGCGACCATTGGGCATGCCGGCCACCAATATATTGGGCACCATCACCATGCGGATACTGGTGCGCAAGGCCAGTGCGGGACCGGGCCGCTGCACGGACCAGCGCAACTTGCCACTGGCCTCGTCGAAGGCCTGAATCCGGTAATCGGTCGTGCGCACCACTACCACGCCATTGCCCACGGCCGGCGGGATATTGACCGCGCTGGCAGCCTGGGCACGCCAGCGTTCCTGGCCCTGGGCATCATAGGCAACGACGACGCCCGCCTGGGTGACGACTGCGGTGGTATTGCCGTTGCTGCCGACACCCGCCTGCAAAGGCTGGTCGCTTGCGACACGCCAGCGGATCGCGCCAGAATTGAGGTCCACCGCTGCCACTGCCCCCGAAGGGGTTGCGGCATACACCGCATCGCCCACCAACTGGGGTGAAAAACCATAATCGCCGCCACTGCCGATGGCAGTAGACCAACGGGTAGAAGCGGCCAGCGCAGGCGCATACTCGGTGAGTTCGGCCGGATCGAATCGGGCATCCGTCGTGGAAAACAGGCCGCAACCTGCCAAGCCTGCCACAGCCAGGCCAAGCACTGCAGCGCGAAACAGTCGAACAGGAATATGCATGGGAATCAGGCTCCGTTCAGGGCATCGATTTTCAGTTGAACAATCTGGGCAGCGGGATCTGCGCCAAACGCGGTCAGGGCTTCATGCCAGGCCTCGGTTGCCTGATCCAGGCGCCCCAAGGCCGCCAGAATATCACCTCGGCGGTCGGCATACAGGCCGGCGAAACCGGTAGGCACCTTATCCTGAACCTGAGCAAGCGCAGGCTCGTATTGTTGCTGTGCCAACAGGACACCGGCCAGACGCAAGCGGGCGACGGCCTGCAAAGCGGGCGACTGGCTATCCCGGACCAGCCATTCCAGCTGCTCACGCGCACCATCCAGGTCTTTTTGGCTCTGCAGGGCCCAAGCCGCGACCAATACCCCGCGCGCCGTGTAGCCGGAACCAGGGTAATCATCCCGCAAGGCCGTGCTGGCGGCCTTGATGCGGGCGACCGAGTCCTCGCCAGACTGGCTGGCGGCGGTCTCAAGCGCCTCGTAGTAGCCCATGGCCTGGGACGCCTGGTGCGAGGCGTACCACTGCCAGCCCCGCCAACCGGCAAAAGCGACCACCACGGCCAGCACCAGCACCATGCTGAGCGTGCCATAGCGTTCCCACCAGGCTTTCAGTGCGTCGAGTTTTTCCTGTTCTTCGAGATCGTATGCCATGCCTGAAATCAGATCCTTTGCTTGAGATAATCGGCCAACTGGCCAAATGCGACGGTTTCTTGCTGCGCACTGCCTGAGTCGTCGGCGCGCAGCCACTTGACCGATGCGGCACTATTGCTCAGTTCGTCCGCACCGAGAATGACGGCTGCCATTGCACCGCTGGCGTCAGCCCGACGAAACTGTGATTTAAACCCAGCCGAGCCTGCATGGACAAGTACCCGCAGCCCGGCATCCCGCAGGGACTCTGCCAGACGCGCAGCGCAGCGCTGCTCGGCGTCTCCTTGGTGGATCAGATAGACCTGGCACTCGGCTGCAGGCGCGACCTCGGCCTGTTGGGTCCAGAGATCCAACAAGCGCTCCATGCCGATGGCAAACCCCACCGCCGGGGCGGGCTTGCCCCCCAGCAGTTCGATCAGGCCATCATAGCGTCCGCCGCCGCAGACCGTGCCCTGGGCACCCAGGCGATCGGTGACCCATTCAAAAACGGTGAGATTGTAATAATCCAGGCCTCGAACGAGACGCGGATTGAGCGTGTAGGAGATCCCGGCATCATCCAAACGGGCACACAGCCCCTGATAGTGCGCGAGAGATTCTTCGCCCAGAAAATCAAACAGGCGCGGCGCGCTGTTGGCCATGTCCTGCATGGCAGGGTTCTTGGTATCCAGCACCCGCAAAGGATTGACGTGCATACGGCGACGGGCTTCCTCGTCCAGCACATCCATATGTTTTTCCAGGTGTGCGATCAAGGCCGCACGATGGGCTGCGCGTTCAGCCGCCTGACCCAGAGAGTTAAGCTCCAGGCGAATATCATCCAACCCCATCAGGCGCCACAAACGCGCCAGCATGAGAATCAGTTCGGCATCCACGTCGGGGCCGGAAAAACCCAAAGCCTCGACGTCGATCTGGTGAAACTGACGGTAGCGGCCCCGTTGAGGACGCTCGTGGCGAAACACCGGACCCATGGCGTAAATGCGGCGCGGCCGGTCATACAGAAAATTATGCTCGATGGCCGAACGCACGATACCGGCGGTGAACTCTGGCCGCATGGTCAGGCGCTCGTCGTTCAGCGGATCGACAAAGGAATACATTTCCTTTTCGACAATATCGGTGACTTCGCCGATCCCACGCGCAAACAGCCGTGTCTGCTCAAGTATCGGCGTGCGCATGTTCTGGTAGCCATAGGCGGCCAGCCAGTCGCGCACCAGGGCCTCAAGGGACTCCCACTGTGCGGACTCGGGCGGCAATGTATCTTTCATGCCGGTCAGGCCGGCGACTTTTTTAAATGCGGACATGAACTACTCTGTCTGACGCGCCACGACGCCGGGACGATGCGCAGGCGCCTGCCCGCACTGTCCGTAGCGCCGCGCCACGTAATCTTCAACGATTTGCTTGAATTCCTGGGCGATGGAGTCGCCCTTGAGGGTGACGACACGCTTGCCATCGACATAGACCGGGGCGGATGGGATTTCACCCGTGCCCGGCAGGCTGATGCCGATATCGGCATGACGGCTCTCGCCAGGACCATTGACGACACAGCCCATGACGGCCACGTGCATGTTTTCGACCCCAGGATAATGATGCTTCCAGACCGGCATCTGATTGCGCAGGTAGTCCTGGATGCTGGCCGCGAGTTCCTGGAACACGGTGCTGCTGGTCCGGCCACACCCTGGGCAGGCCACCACCATCGGGGTGAAAGCCCGCAAGCCCATGGTCTGCAGGATTTCCTGGGCCACAATGACCTCGCGGCAACGGTCGCCGCCAGGTTCAGGCGTCAGGGAAATACGGATCGTGTCGCCAATGCCCTGCTGCAGCAGCACGGCCAAGGCGGCAGTAGACGCCACGATGCCCTTGGAGCCCATGCCCGCCTCGGTCAAGCCCAGGTGCAGGGGATAATCACAGCGCTGGGACAGGTCCCGATACACCGTGATCAAATCCTGCACGTGACTGACCTTGCAGGACAGCACGATCGCATTGCCCGCCAAGCCCAGCTGCTGGGCACGCTCGGCATTGCTGATGGCCGACACCACCAGGGCCTCGCGCATGACGGCGCCTGCCGTCCAGGGCTGGGCACGGGCGGCATTGTCATCCATCATCCGGGCCAGCAGTACCTGGTCCAGGCTGCCCCAGTTGACCCCGATACGCACCGGCTTGTCGTAGCGGCAGGCGACCTCGATCATTTGGGCGAAGTTATCGTCGCGATGTTTACCCGCCCCCATATTGCCGGGGTTGATGCGATATTTTGACAGCGCCTGGGCACAGTCCGGAAACTGAGTCAGGAGTTTATGCCCGTTATAGTGAAAATCCCCCACCAGGGGCACAGGCACGCCCATGCCATCCAGGGCCTCGCGCAGAGCCGCGACCTGGGCGGCGGCCTCGGGAGTGTTGACCGTGACCCGGACGAGTTCCGAACCCGCCTGCCAGAGTTCCTGCACCTGGCGGGCCGTCGCCTGGGCATCGGCGGTATCGGTGTTGGTCATGGACTGCACCACCACCGGCGCATCCCCCCCCACACGCACCACATGATCGCCCCAGCGCACGTCCACCGCACGCGTGGGCCGACGCGCTGCGGCGGCGGGCTCGGTCACAACAGAATCGGACATCATGGGCGCAAAGCCTTCAACCAATCAAAAATCAGCCACTCGTCAGGTACCCACCCCCGATTGATGGCATACACCCCGGCCACGGCAAATAAAACCAATAACAGCAGCAGCCAGGCCCAGGTGCGATGGGCAGGTTCACCGCGGGCGCTCTTGTCGGATTGCTGGATGACCCGCCGCGTGCCCAGCGAACTGCTGGCCACAGGCGTCGGCCGCGTCGAACCGACTGCCTGGTCCAGCAAACGCAGCAATGCATCGGTATCCGCACCTAGAAAACGGGTGTAATTACGCACCAACCCACGCAGGGGTACGCCTTCGGGCAGACGGCTCCAGTCGCAGGATTCGAGATACCCCAGTTGCACGGCGGAGTATTTGATCCGTGCGGAAACCTCGGGCAGCGTCAGGCCACGCGTCTCGCGCAGGCGCTTGAGGGTCTCGCCTACCGACAGGCTTTCAGCGCCGCTGGCCGCAGCGGGCGACAGCAGATCGTCAGAGAGGTCACTCATCCATTTTCCTTTTTGCGTATGACAATGCGGGCCCTGTCTGGCAGGCGTTCGTTGATGCGGGTGCGGTCCTTGACCTCGCCGGCCAGTTGACCACAAGCCGCATCGATATCGTCGCCCCGGGTCTTGCGCACCGTGACCACCAGCCCCGCATCGGTCAACTGCTGGGCAAACAGACGGATACGGGCGGATGGCGAGCGTTTCAGGCCAGATTGCGGGAAGGGATTAAACGGAATCAGATTGAATTTGCAGCGCACCTGGCGAGCGATCTGAATCAGCTCTTGCGCTTGCTCGTCGGCATCGTTGACGCCATCGAGCATGATGTATTCAAACGTGATGAAGTCACGCGGCGCGACTTCGAGGTAGCGGTTGCAAGCATCCAGCAACTGCGCCAGCGGATATTTTCGGTTGAGCGGCACCAGACGATCCCGCAAGGCATCATTGGGCGCATGCAGCGACACGGCCAGCGCCACGGGGCAATCCTGCGCCAGGCGATCGATCATGGGCACGACGCCGGAAGTGGACACGGTGACGCGCCGACGCGACAGGCCATAGGCATGGTCATCGACCATCAGGCGCAAAGCGCCCAGCACCTGGTCGTAATTCAGCAAAGGTTCGCCCATGCCCATCATGACCACATTGCTGACAGCGCGTCGGGCATCGGCCGCAGGACCATTGAGGCGGGCGGCCTGGGGGTCGTCGTGCAGGGCGCGATTGGCATACCACAGCTGGCCGATGATTTCGGCGGTGGTGAGATTACGGCTGAAACCCTGATAACCCGTGGAGCAAAACGGACAGGCCACCGTGCAGCCTGCCTGGCTGGAAATACAAAGGGTGCCACGATCGTCCTCGGGGATATAGACGGTTTCAATGGCATTGCCCGCACCCATATCGAACAGCCACTTGCGGGTGCCGTCGGTCGAGTGCTTTTGGAAATTCAGTGGCGGCGCCTGGACAACGCAATGGGCGCCCAGCTGCGCACGAAACTCTTTGGCCAGATCGCTCATGTCGGAGAAATGATCCGCCCCACGCTGGTGCACCCACTGCGACAACTGGCGCGCACGAAAGGGCTTGCCTCCCCATTGAGCGACCAGGGACTGCAGTGCGGCGGGGTCCAGCCCCAGGACATTGATCAATTCAGTATCAGACATGAGCTTCAGGCAATCAAACAAAGGCCCCCGCATCAACAAGGGCCGTCAGCCGACAATTAACGGCTGAAAACGTTGCTTTCGGGGAAGAAGAAAGCAATTTCAACAGCAGCGGTTTCCGGGGCATCCGAACCGTGCACGGCGTTGGCATCGATGCTGTCGGCAAAGTCGGCGCGAATCGTGCCGGCTTCGGCCTTCTTCGGGTCGGTGGCGCCCATCAGATCGCGGTTTTTGGCAATGGCGGATTCGCCTTCCAGAACCTGGACGAAAACCGGGCCGGAAACCATGAAATCCACCAGATCCTTGAAGAAGGGGCGCTCTTTGTGCACGCCATAGAAGCGCTCGGCTTCGCTGCGCGAGAGCTGTTGCAAACGGGCGGCGACCACTGTCAGACCGGCCTTTTCGAAACGGGCGACGATCTGGCCGATGACGTTTTTGGCAACGGCATCGGGTTTAATGATGGAGAGGGTGCGTTCAATAGCCATGACGGAGTTTTCCGATAAAAAACGGAGAAAAAGGATTTCTCTGGTGAAAAGGTAGAATGAAACCCGCGCAATCGCAAATCCCGATACAGGGCTGCATTGATGCGTACGGTCAACCGTGCATTTTACCATGCGCCTTTCGCGGGTCATCCGCCTACAATAATCGTTTTTTCGCTGCCCAATCCCATGAGCGACTCTTCTTCCGCCTCCCTGCCCAAAAGCTTCGAACCCCAGGACATCGAGTCCCGTTGGTATGCCTACTGGAACCAACAAGGCCTGTTTGCCGGGGGACAGCATGTCGCCCCTGCACCCGGCCGGGCATCCACGCCCTTTGCCATCCAGTTTCCGCCGCCCAATGTCACGGGCACCCTGCATATGGGCCATGCCTTCAATCAGACCATCATGGATGGCCTGATCCGCTACCACCGCATGAACGGCGACGATACGGTCTTTATCCCAGGCACCGACCATGCCGGGATTGCCACCCAGATCGTGGTCGAGCGCCAACTGGATGCCGAAGGCGTGTCGCGCCATGACCTGGGCCGCGATAAATTTCTGGATCGCGTCTGGGCCTGGAAAGAACAATCCGGCAATACCATCACCGGGCAATTTCGCCGCCTGGGTTCATCGTGCGACTGGACGCGCGAATACTTCACCATGGACCAGCGCCTTTCGCGCGGCGTCGTCGAGGTCTTCGTCCGGCTGTACGAACAAGGCCTGATCTACCGTGGCAAGCGCCTGGTCAACTGGGACCCGGTGCTGGGCACCGCAGTCTCCGACCTGGAAGTCGTCAGCGCCGAAGAAGACGGCCACATGTGGGAAATCCGCTACCCCCTGAGCATCCCGGTGGCGGGGTTGACCCATCTGGTCGTGGCCACCACCCGGCCTGAAACCATGCTGGGCGACGTAGCCGTCATGGTCCACCCCGAAGACGAACGCTATGCCCACCTGATTGGCCAGACCGTCGTCCTGCCGCTGGTCGGCCGCGAGATCCCCGTGATTGCCGATGATTATGTCGACCGGGATTTCGGCACTGGCGTGGTCAAAGTCACCCCCGCCCACGATTTCAACGACTACGCCGTGGGCCAGCGCCACGGCCTGCCCATGATCAGCGTGCTGACGCTGGATGCCAAGGTCTGCGAGGATGCCCCGGCAGCCTATCGTGGCCTTGACCGCTTTGCCGCCCGCAAGCAGATCGTATCGGACCTGGAATCCCAAGGCCTGCTGCTGCAAGTACGCGACCACAAGCTGATGGTGCCGCGCGGCGATCGCACCAACAGCATCATCGAGCCCATGCTGACCGACCAGTGGTTCGTGGCCATGAGCCAACCTGCCCCTGCTGATAGCCTGCACCCAGGCAAAAGCATCACCCAGGTGGCGCTGGAGGTCGTGGCCGATGGCCGGGTGCAATTCGTGCCGGAAAACTGGACCACCACCTATAACCAATGGCTGGAAAAAATCCAGGACTGGTGCATCTCCCGCCAACTTTGGTGGGGCCACCAGATCCCGGCCTGGTATGCCGAGGACGGCCGCATCTTTGTGGCGAAATCTGCCGAGGACGCCGAGCGCCAGGCCCGCGAGGCCGGCGTCACCGGCCCCTTGACGCGTGATTCCGATGTGCTGGATACCTGGTTTTCATCCGCCCTGGTGCCGTTCACCGACCTGGGCTGGCCTGACCAGACGCCCGATCTGACGCGTTATCTGCCATCCGGGGTGCTGGTCACGGGGTTTGACATCATTTTCTTCTGGGTCGCCCGCATGATCATGATGAGCATGCACCAGACCGGCCAGGTGCCCTTTCGCACAGTCTATGTTCACGGACTGGTCTGCGACATGGAAGGCAAGAAAATGTCCAAATCCAAGGGCAACACCATTGATCCGGTGGATCTGATCGACGGCATTGCCCTGGAACCCCTGCTGGCCAAACGCACCGCAGGCCTGATGAACCCGAAACAGGCCGATTCCATCCGCAAGCGCACGCGCAAGGACTATCCCGATGGGATTCCGGCCTATGGCGCCGATGCCCTGCGCTTTACCATGGCGGCCTATGCCACCCTGGGGCGCAACATCAATTTCGACCTGAAGCGCTGCGAGGGCTACCGCAATTTCTGCAACAAGCTCTGGAATGCGACCCGTTTTGTGCTGATGAACGTCGAAGGCCACCCCTTGGGCCAAGCCCAGCCAAACGACCTGTCATTTGCCGACCGATGGATCATCGACGGCCTGCAGCAGCTAATCACCGACGTACACACCGGCTTCGCCCAGTATCGCTTCGATCAGGTGGCTGATCGCCTGTATCACTTCATCTGGGACGAATACTGCGACTGGTACCTGGAACTCGCCAAGGTCCGCCTGAATACGGGCGACGCCATCCAGCAGGCTGCAACCCGGCGCACGCTAATCCATGTGCTGGAAACTTTGCTGCGCCTGGTTCACCCCATCATGCCCTTCATCACCGAAGAGCTCTGGCAAAAAGTCTCCGTGGCGGCTGGGGTACGCCAGGCCGACACCCCTGCCAGCATCAGCGTCCAGGCCTTTCCCCAAACCAACGACGTGCTGTTGGCCCCCGAGGCCGCCCAATTGATGACCGAGTTCAAATCCCTGACCGATGCCATCCGGGCCTTGCGGGGCGAAATGAGCCTCGTCCCCAGTCAGCGGGTACCCCTGCTGGTCCAGGGCGCCACCACCGACCTGGCTGAACTGGCACCATATCTGATGGCCCTGGCACGCCTGGAAAACGTCCAGGCAGTCGACCAGCTACCTGATCTGGGCGCCCCGGTGCAGGTAGTGGGCACCACCCAGCTGATGCTGCACGTAGAAATCGATATCGCCGCCGAATGCGCCCGCCTGGACAAGGAAATCGATCGACTGGAAAAGGAAATCGCCAAGGCCAATGGCAAGCTATCCAATAGCAGCTTCATCGAACGCGCCCCAGCGGCCGTGGTCGATCAGGAAAAGGCACGCCTGGTGCAGTTTGGCGAAACCCTGGATCGCGTGCGCGCCCAACGCATCCGCCTGCAAGCCTAGACAAAGGAGCCGCGCTTCATGGTCGCCCCCCCCTTCAAACCCGTGATCGAGTCCTTGCTGGACACGGATTTGTATAAGTTCACCATGTGGCAGACCATGCTGCACCGGCACCCGGCGGCGCAGGCCGAATATCGTTTCATCAGCCGCCATCCGCCAGCCCACCCGCTGGCGGATCTGGCGCCCGAGATCCGTCAGCAGATCGACCATCTGTGCACACTGCGATTCAGCCAGTCCGAACTGGATTATCTGGCTGGCCTACGCTATATAAAATCTGATTTTGTCGACTTTCTGTCGCTGTTTCATTTTCAACGCCGATTCATCGACATCAGCACAGATGGCGATGCCCTGAATATCGTCGCGCGCGGCCCGCAGGTCCACGTCATGGGCTTCGAGATTTTTGTGCTGGCGATTGTCAACGAGCTCTATTTTCGTCGATATCAAACCCCGGACACCCTGGCCGAAGGACGGCGCAGGCTTCAGGAAAAAATCGCGCTGCTGCATGATTTTTCCACAGAACCGCCACGCAGATTTCCCTTGCAGATATCTGATTTCGGTCTGCGCCGCCGTTTTTCCCGCACCTGGCAGGCCGAGGTCGTCGAACGCCTGCACCAAGCCGTCCCGAACATCATCACCGGCACATCCAATGTAGCGCTGGCCCAATCCCACGGCCTGGTCCCCGTAGGCACCATGGCCCACGAATACCTGCAATCCTATCAGGCCTTCGGCAAGGTCCGCCTGCGCGACTTCCAGCGCAGCGCGCTGGAAGACTGGGTGCAGGAATATCGCGGCGATCTGGGCATCGCCCTGACCGACGTCGTGGGCATGGATGCCTTTCTGGCAGATTTCGACCTGTATTTCGCGAAATTGTTTGATGGCCTGCGGCATGATTCCGGCGATCCATTCATCTGGGGCGAAAAGGCCATCGCGCATTATCAAGCCTTGCGCATCGACCCGGCCACCAAGCGGTTCGTTTTTTCAGACGGGCTGGACATCCCCAAGGCACTGGAGATTTATCGGCACTTTGCCGACCGGGTGCAATTGGGTTTTGGGATCGGCACGAACCTGACCAACGACCTGGGCCCCAAGCCCTTGAATATCGTGATGAAACTGTTCGAGTGCAACGGCATGCCCACCGCAAAGCTGGCCGACAGCCCAGGCAAGGAACACTGCACAGATGCCACGTTCCTGGCCTATCTGCGACAGGTATTCGGTCAGGCGGCCCACCCCCACTAAGCCGCCTGCCGATCGACACAATCAATCAGGCGGTGCCACCCACGGTCAGGCCATCAATGCGCAGGGTCGGCATGCCCACCCCGACAGGCACGCTTTGGCCTTCCTTGCCGCAAGTTCCCACCCCGGAATCCAGCGCCAGATCGTGGCCTATCATGCCGATGCGGCGCATGGCCTCTGGCCCGCTGCCGATCAGCGTGGCCCCCTTGACGGGATAAGTGACCTTGCCTTTCTCGATCAGATAGGCCTCGGAGGCGGAAAAGACAAACTTGCCACTGGTGATATCGACCTGACCACCGCCGAAGTTCACGGCATACAGCCCGCGCTCCACGGACTGGATGATTTCCTGAGGATCAGCCTGGCCCGCCAGCATATAGGTGTTGGTCATACGCGGCATGGGCAAATGAGCATAGGATTCCCGGCGTCCGTTGCCCGTGGGGGCCTGCTTCATCAGACGGGCATTCAGGGAGTCCTGCATATAGCCGCGCAAAATACCGTCTTCGATCAGGACATTGCGCTGGGTGGGGTGACCCTCGTCATCGACATTGAGCGAACCACGGCGATCGGGCAGCGTGCCATCATCGACCACCGTCACACCACGCGAAGCGACCTGTTCGCCGATGCGCCCGGAAAACACGCTGGAGCCCTTGCGATTGAAGTCGCCCTCTAGCCCATGGCCGACAGCTTCGTGCAGCAAAATCCCAGGCCAGCCAGACCCCAACACCACCGTCATCTGACCTGCCGGGGCCGGACGCGCCTGAAGATTGACCCGCGCCTCGTGCACCGCACGATCCACATAGCCGCGCAGAATCTCATCCGTAAAGTATGCCAGCCCAGTACGCCCGCCACCGCCACCGTGACCCATTTCGCGGCGGCCTTTGTGTTCGGCAATGACGGTGACCGACAGACGCACCAGCGGGCGGACATCCGCCACCAGCCGGCCATCGCTGCCCGCTACCATCATCACATCATATTCAGCCGCCAGTCCCGCCATCACCTGGATAATGCTTGGATCAGCGGCACGCGCCATGGCCTCGACACGCTCGAGCAAGGCGACTTTATCGGGGGCGGTCATTGATTCGACCGGATTGATTGCCGAATACAGATGATGTGGCGTCTCCTGCCCGCCATCCACCCGGCGGCGCCCCGCCCCCTGGCGTGCAATGGTACGCACCGCTTGGGCAGACGACATCAAGGCTTCTGGCGACAGAGAATCAGAATAGGCAAAAGCAGTTTTCTCACCGCTGACGGCTCGCACCCCAACCCCCTGATCAATAGAGAAGCTGCCGGTTTTTACAATGCCTTCTTCGAGGCCCCAGCTCTCGGAGCAACTGTATTGGAAATACAAATCGGCATAATCCACCCGGTGGCTATGAATCTCGGACAAAGCCCGCGCCAAATGGGATTCGTCCAGCCCCCAGGGGTCCAGCAGCAAGGTACGGGCAGTATTCAGGGCATCCAGGCCCGGTTCAATCAATTTCATCAGTGATGATCCATCCAACTTATAAAACGCGATGCTTCAAGGCCGGCAAGGCCTGCCGCACAGCATCCAGGCGACCCATATCCAGCACGCCCGACACGACACCAGGGCCTTCCGGCAGGCAATCCAAGACCTCCCCCCAAGGGTCGATCAACATGGAATGCCCCCAGGTACGGCGGCCATTTTCGTGTGTCCCACCCTGGGCACTGGCCAATACATAACACTGGTTCTCGATGGCGCGCGCGCGCAGCAATACCTCCCAGTGTACAGAACCCGTGGTGTATGTAAAAGCGGCGGGCAGCACCATCAGGCGCACATCCCCCTGGGCGCGAAACAGTTCGGGAAAACGCAGGTCGTAGCAGGTGGCCAGCGAAATCCGCCCAAAAGGCAAGGAAAAGACCTGCGGCGGATTATCCCCGGGACGAATCGAAATGGACTCGTCATAGGATTCAGTGTCTTTTTGAAACCCGAACAAATGAATTTTGTCGTAGCGTACTGCCTGCTGTCCATGGGGGTCGAAAACCAGACAAGCATTGTAGATACGATCGGCATCGGGACTATGCAAAGGCAAGGTTCCGCCGACCATCCAAACGCCATGCTGTTTTGCCTGGTCTGCCAGAAAAGACTGAATAGGGCCGGCCCCCGGGGCTTCTGCCAAAGCAAGTTTATCGGGATCTCGACGACCCATAAAACAAAAATATTCAGGCAAGGCAATTAGTTTTGCGCCAGCCTGAGCAGCAAGCTTGATCCAATAGGCGGCCTGCTGAAGATTATCATCGAGCGACAACCCCGATACCATCTGCACTGCCGCCACTGGAAATGCATTGTTCCGCATAATTAAATTATCCTTAACCTGGTGCAGGTCAGCCATTAAATAGTTGATACATAAAAAATCAAAATCAACTTGCATGGCGATGTGAAAATCTGATTAAAATACCAACTTATGGGAAACTGATTAGGGTTCGCACCAGCACCTGTTATCCCGACCATTCACTCTCATCCTCAGGAGCCCCCTCATGGCCCGCAGCAGTTACGTCACACAAAAAACCAAACTCGAAAAAGAAATGGCCAAAATCGAGAAACAGCTACAGTCGCTGCAGGCCAAGCAGCGCAAACCCGTGATTACATCCATCGTGCGCTCCATGCGCGATTATGGCATTACTCCAGAAGAAATCGTCGCCGTCTACGAACGGAAGTCCTCTGTCCGCGGCACGGCCACGGCCCGAAAATCCAATACCGGCGGCGCCAAACGCGTGATTCCGCCTAAATATCGCCACCCTGAAACCAAGGCCGAATGGACTGGCCGTGGCAAGGCCCCGCGCTGGATTTCCGATGCCGAGGCCGCCGGCACCTCGCGCGATACTTTCCTGATCGAAAAAGCCGCTTGATCCGCATTTCAGCGGGATACTAATTCAGGGGATACCGCACTTGGATCTCCTGACCATTGCGCCCCGGAAACTGATCAAACAAGGCGCGGGCTAAATAGGGCATGACTGCACCCTGCTGACCCGTCTGCCCTCTGGTGGTCGCCGATGCCCGGTAAACCTCGCGCCCCTGCTGGTTCTGATCATCCAGCCGCACTGACAGGCGATATTCGGTAAACACCACGGGCACGCTTTGGACCATCTGCCCACTCATCCAGGGATAAGCAAGCCCAAAGCCCCGGCCATACGCGCCAGAATAGAAAAACGGATCAACAGTTTCTTGGCGCCAGCCTTGTTTTTCCTGGCTGACATAATCCATATGCACGATAAATCTGGCCTGAGCCTGCGACTGGGCCTCGACCAGTCCTGCCGACCCCATGGCTGCCCGCACTGTATCGGCATAGGTCTGAAACTGCAGATTATTCTGCTGAGTCGCATCAGGGGCGATCCAGTAATAGGCGCCTACCGTCTGTTCCGGCCATTGCTGATAGCGAGTCAACTGGGCGGAAAACACATTACTGCAGCCCGACAAGACCATGGTCAGGACTATTAGGCCCAGGCTCGTCAGCCAGCGCTTGCATTGATTCGATAGCCCCATGGCGGCCTCGGAAGATTCTCGAGTCTCCATGATAGACAGGGTCCGTTCCAAAAGGACACACATCTAAAAATCGTTACACCTGTATCGAACATGCATCTTCCGATCCGCATTGAAGAACGAATTCAAGGTCGGCTACGCACATCCAAAATCAGCCAGCCGACTACAATGCAGACTTGATATAGGCTTTATGGAAAAATCATGCGCACCGATCTCGTCCAGACGATTTATCGCCAGGATTACACTCCCTTTCCCTACCGCCTGCCGCAAGTCCGGCTGATCTTTGATCTGGACGCCGACACCACCTGCGTGCAATCCGAACTGCACCTCGAGCCCGCAGCCCAGACCCCGCCGGGCACACCGCTGGTCCTGCATGGCGAAGACCTGGAACTCATCCAGGTGTGCATCAACGACCAAGCACTGAGTCCCCAGGACTACCAACTGGATGACAGCACCCTGCGCCTGATCCCGCCAAGCGACGGCCAGCCTTTTGTGGTGCGCATCACCAGCCATTGCCATCCCGCCAAAAACACCAGCCTGATGGGGCTTTATGTCTCGGGCGATAAGCTTTTCACGCAGTGCGAGGCCCAGGGCTTTCGCCGCATCACTTGGTTTCCCGACCGCCCGGACGTCATGTCGCGCTACGAGGTCACCCTGCGAGCCCAGCCGACTGCCTACCCGATCCTGCTGTCCAACGGCAACCTGGTCCAGGAATCCACCCTGCCCGATGGCCGCATTCAGGCCCATTGGCAGGACCCGCACCCCAAGCCCTCCTATTTGTTCGCCCTGGTGGCAGGCGATTTCGATTGCATCGAACGCCACGACACCACCCGCAGCGGGCGTCCCGTGCTGCTGCAGGTCTACAGCGACAAGGGCTGCGCAGAGCAAACCCACTGGGCCCTGGATTGCCTGGCGCGCGCCATGCATTGGGATGAACAACGCTTTGGACTGGAACTGGATCTGGATCGCTTCATGGTGGTGGCGGCACGCGACTTCAATATGGGCGCCATGGAAAACAAGGGGCTGAATGTATTCAATGCCGCATATGTACTGGCCGATCCGGATAGCGCCACTGATGTGGCCTATCGGCGCATCGAAGACGTCATCGGGCACGAATATTTTCACAACTGGACCGGCAATCGCGTCACCTGCCGCGATTGGTTTCAGCTTTCCTTAAAAGAAGGTCTGACCGTCTTTCGCGAGCAAGAGTTCTCGGCCGACATGCAGGCCGACGGCCTGCTGCCGCACGAATCCGCCAGCGCGCGCGCCGTCAAACGCATTGATGACGTGCACGTACTGCGCATGATGCAGTTTCCTGAAGACGCAGGTCCGATGGCCCACCCCATCCGCCCGGACAGCTACCAGGAAATCGGTAATTTTTATACCGCCACCGTCTACGAAAAGGGTGCCGAAGTCATCCGCATGCAGCACACTCTGCTGGGCGAAGCCGGTTTTCGGGCCGGTATGGACGAGTACTTTCGCCGCCACGATGGTCAGGCGGTGACCTGCGACGATTTCATCAACGTCATGGAATCCATCTACACCCGCCAGCACGCCAACCAGGATTTCCAGGCGTTTCGCCAATGGTATTCCCAGGCAGGCACCCCGCGCCTGCAGGTCCAGCAGCACTACGACCCCGCCAATCAACAACTACACCTGACGCTGAAGCAACATTGCGCCCCGGCCGGCCTGGAAACCCGCCAAAACCCGGTCGCCCAGAAGCCCCCGCTGCATCTGCCGGTTGCCATCGGGCTGCTGGATAAGCACGGACAAGCCATGCCGATCACCTGGCAGGGCCAGATCCGGGACACGGTGATTCTGGACCTGCGCGACACAGAACAAACCTGGATACTAGACCATATCCCTGGTGCCCCGGTCTTGTCGCTATTACGTGGCTTCTCGGCTCCCGTCATTATTGACAGCCCTCGCAGCACCGCCGACCTGGCGCTGCTGGCTTGTCACGATCCCGATCCCTTTGCCCGCTGGGACGCCACCCAGGAAATCGCCCTGCGCTATCTGCTCTCTAAAATCCAGGCGCCATCGGACACCACGGATCTGCCCACCATCGACACCCTGATCGGCATTTGGCGCGCAGCCCTGCAAGACCACACGCTGTCAACCGCCTACCGCACTCGCTTGCTGACTCTGCCCGCCCTGCGCGAACTCATTGAACACAGCCGCCCCATGAATCCCCAGGCCGCCGTCACCGCCTGGGATCAGACCCAGCAAGCCCTGGGGGCGGCACTGGCGCCCGTCTGGCGTCAACTGTATGACAGCCTGAAAAACGACGGCAGCCCCTATTCGCCCGACCCAGTGTCCGCCGGACGGCGTGCGCTGCACAATCTGGCCTTGGACTACTTACTGGCCACCACCGAGGCAAATGCCATCGATAGCGCCCGCCAACAGTACGCCCAGGCCTGCAATATGACCGAACGCCTGGGGGCGCTGTCAGCCCTGCTGCAACACGCACCCCAGGCCTGCACCGACCTGCTGGAAGAAGCTCATCAGCGTTGGCAGCACGAGCCCCTGGTCATGGACAGCTGGTTCAGCATCCAGGCCAGCGCGCCCTCCTGCTCGGTGGCGCAGGCCCGCGCCTTGATGGCGCTGCCCGACTTCACGCTGCGCACGCCGAACCGTGCACGGGCGGTGATTTTTCGCTTCTGCATGGATAATCCCGCCAATCTGCATACACCGGAAGGCTATGATTTCTGGGCTGAGCAGGTATTGGTCCTGAACCAGCTGAATCCCGAAATCGCAGCGCGCCTGGCACGGGCCTTTGACAACTGGGCACGCTTCGAGCCCGCCTGCCGGGATGGCATGCAGGCCGCACTGCGGCGGATATTGGCAGCCCCAGACCTGTCACGCAATGTCCGCGAGATCGTCTCCAAAGCACTTGATTCCTGATTCATAGGCCGCGGCAGTGCTCAGGCGGTTCCCGCCCCAGCACTGCCGCAGCCCGCACACTTTCCATCACTCACGGGGAATACCTTGAAATTCAAAACTTTTACCCAGTACCTGGTCGAGCAGCAAAGGCTGCACCAGGCTGTCTCACCCGATGTCCGCTTATTGATCGAGACCGTTTCGCGGGCCTGCAAAGCCATTAGCCACGCCGTCAGCAAAGGCGCCCTGGGTGGTGTGCTAGGCAGTCAGGGCACCGAAAACATCCAGGGTGAGATCCAGAAAAAGCTGGACGTGCTATCCAATGAAATCCTGCTGGAAGCAAACGAATGGGGGGGCAATCTGGCTGCCATGGCCTCCGAGGAAATGCAGACCATACACCGCATCCCCAATCACTACCCCAAGGGCCAGAACCTGCTGCTGTTCGATCCGCTGGATGGCTCATCCAATATTGACGTGAATGTCTCCATCGGCACGATTTTTTCAGTCCTGCAGGCCCCTCCCGAGGCCGCCGGACGCGAGATCACCGAGGCGGACTTCCTGCAGCCGGGCAGCCGCCAAGTCGCTGCGGGCTATGCGATTTATGGCCCGCAGACCATGCTGGTGCTGACGGTAGGGAACGGAGTGATGGGCTTTACCCTGGATCGGGAGATGGGCTCGTGGCTGCTGACCCACGAAAACATCCGCATTCCGGAAAAGGCCACGGAATTCGCCATCAATATGTCGAATAAGCGCCACTGGGAAGCCCCGATTCAACGTTATATCGACGAATGCCAGCAAGGCGAAACCGGCCCGCTGGGCAAGAACTACAACATGCGCTGGATTGCCTCGATGGTGGCTGACGTACATCGCATTCTGACCCGTGGCGGGATTTTCATGTATCCCCGAGATGTACGCACATCCGGGCGCAATGGAAAATTGCGCTTGATGTATGAAGCCAACCCCATGAGTCTTTTAGTGGAACAGGCAGGTGGCAGCGCGGTGGACGGCAGTACGCGCATTCTGGACATTCAGCCCGAGGCCATCCACCAACGCGTCGGGGTGGTGCTGGGGTCCAAAGAAGAAGTGGAGCGCGTACAGCGCTACCACCAATAAACCCAGCCTAATCCAGCGTCAATACGGTAGCCCCTGTCGTCTGACGAGATTTAAGGGCCTCATGGGCCAGTGCGACGTCCGCCAGGGCAAAGCGCTGGCCCACCACAATGCTGATCTTGCCTGCGGTCACGAAATCGAAAAGATCCGCAGCAGCAGCCTGCATGGCCTGCGCCGTGGCCACATGGGACGCAAGCGTCGGCCGGGTAACATACAAAGAGCCTTTGACAGCCAACTGGCCCAGGTTGATGCCCTCGACAGGCCCGGACGCATTGCCGAAGCTGACCATCAGCCCATGCGGCTGCAAACAATCCAGCGAGGTCTCCCAGGTGTCGCGCCCTACGCCATCGTAAACCACCGGGACCTTTTGGCCCTTGGTGAGTTCCTGCACGCGAGCAACCACGTCTTCCCGGCTGTAGTCGATGACTTCCCAGGCACCGTGCTGGCGTGCCAGCGCAGCTTTTTCAGGCGAAGAAGCTGTCCCGATCAGACGCACGCCCAGAGCCCGTGCCCACTGGCAAGCGATCAGCCCAACCCCGCCGGCTGCCGCATGGAACAAAATGGTCTCATTGCCCTGCAGACGATAAGTCTGACGAAACAGATATTGAACCGTCAGGCCCTTGAGCATCAAAGCCGCCGCCTGCTCGAAACCCAGCGCATCCGGAATCGTCACGACGCGATCCGCCGGGACATTGCGCAAGTCGGCGTAGGCACCCAGGGGGCCTTGGCCATAGGCCACCCGGTCACCCACTCGCAGATGGCTCACATCCGCCCCGATCGCCGAGACCACGCCGGCCGCCTCGAAACCCAAGCCGTGCGGCAAGGGATGCGGGTACAGGCCTGTGCGACAATAGATGTCGATAAAGTTAAGCCCGATGGCTTTCTGGCGAATCTGCACCTCATGGGGCGCGGGAGCTGGCACATCAACTTCCACGATTTGCATGACTTCAGGACCACCGTGCTGGTGGACCTGAACGACGCGTGTCTTTTCCACGGCAATTTCCTCCGGCCCGTCATGGGCACTACGATCGATTAGACTAGCATGAATTCCCGCCAGGCCCAGTTCGCCATCCACACCACCGCCGTCCTGTTTGGCTTGACCGGCATCTTCGGCGAACTCATCCAGGCCAGCGCCACCCTGATCACGGCAGGCAGAGCCACGCTGGCCGCCATCGCCCTGTTGCTCTATATCCGCCACACGGGGCATCGCATGTCCATGCCGCGTGGACGCGCCTGGCTGCCCCTGGGCTTGGCCGGGCTCATGTTGGCCATCCACTGGATCAGTTTTTTCGTGGCGGTCAAGATCGGCGGCATCGCAATTGCCACCCTGGGATTTGCCAGCTTTCCCGCCTTCATCACCTTGCTGGAGGGCATGCTTTTCCACGAGCGCACGCGCCTGCCCGAATGGCTGGTCGTGATGCTGATCACCTTCGGCTTGGTCCTGGTGACTCCCCGCTTCGATTTGCAGGATCAGGCCACAACCGGCTTGGTCTGGGCCGTGCTGTCCGGACTGGCGTTTGCCCTATTCACCCTGGCCAACCGCAAGGCCGTGACGCAGCACTCGGCCCATGAGCTGGCCTGTTGGGAAAACCTGATCGTGGCGGCCTTGACCTTGCCCTGGTGCCTGACGGAATTCGCGGACTTGCGCCAGATCGACTGGCTGTGGCTGCTGATGCTGGGGGTGCTGTGCACCGCCCTGTCGCACACGCTGCTGGTCTCCAGCCTCAGCCGCCTGAACGCCCGATCCGCCGGCATCGTCATCGCCCTGGAACCCGTCTATGCCATTGCATTTGCAGCAATTCTATTTGCCCAATATCCCAGCGAAAGAGCGCTCTTGGGCGGGGCCATCATCATCGTCACCATCGTCTGGGCGGGCCTGCGGCGACCATCACCAAGCTGAAAGCGCCGCTAATGGTTAAAATGATGGATTCCCTGTTTTATCCTAGTTGACATATTATGGCCGGACACAGCAAGTGGGCGAACATCCAGCACCGCAAAGGTCGCCAAGACGCGAAACGCGGGAAGCTCTGGACAAAAATCATTCGTGAAATCACCGTGGCAGCACGCGCTGGCGGCCCCGACCCGGATGCCAACCCGGCTCTGCGCCTGGCCTGGGACAAGGCCACCGCTGCCAACATGCCCAAGGACAACATCCTGCGGGCCATCCAGCGGGGCGCCGGTGGCGCCGACGACGCCAACTACGAAGAAATCCGCTACGAAGGCTACGGCATTGGCGGCGCAGCCCTGATCATCGACTGCATGACAGACAACCGCCAGCGCACCGTCTCCGAAGTCCGGCATACCCTCAGCAAACACGGCGGCAACCTCGGCCAGGACGGCTGCGTGGCCTTCATGTTCCAGCACTGCGGACAATTCATCTTCGGCCCCGGCACCTCCGAGGATCAGGTCATGGAAGTCGCCCTGGACAATGGCGCCGACGACGTTCAGTCCGACGACGAAGGCGTCATCGAGGTCACCTGCGAACCCGGCCAGTACCCCGCCCTGAAACTGGCGCTAGATCAGGCCGGACTCAATGCCGAAGTCCACGGCATTGTCATGAAGGCCCTCTCCGAGGTCCAACTACAAGGCGAAGACGCCGAGCGCATGCAAAAAATCATTGATCTGCTCGAAGGCCTGGACGATGTCCAAGAGGTCTACACCACTGCCGTGCTGGACGAGGCCGAATGAAAATCCTGGTAATCGGCTCAGGGGGCCGCGAACACGCCCTGGCCTGGCGGCTGGCCCAATCACCCCGGGTCCAGAAGATCTACGTAGCCCCTGGCAACGGCGGTACCGCCCAGCCGCCTCTGATCGAGAACCTGGCCTTGCAAGACACTCAGGCACTGATCGATTTTGCCCGCCAGGAAAAAATCGCCTACACCGTGGTTGGCCCGGAGGCCCCGCTGGCCGCTGGGATCGTGGATGCGTTCCGGGCAGCCGGACTGCGTATTTTCGGCCCCACCCAGGCAGCCGCCCAGCTAGAAAGCTCCAAGGACTACGCCAAGGCCTTCATGCTGCGCCATGGCTTGCCCACCGCCGCCTACCAGACCTTTACTGACGCAGCCCAGGCAAAATCCTTTATCCAGGCACAAGGCGCACCCATTGTCATCAAGGCCGACGGCCTGGCCGCCGGCAAGGGCGTGGTCGTGGCCCAGACCCTGGATGAGGCGCTGCAGGCCATCGACAACATGCTGGGCGCAGACGGCGCATTCGGTGCCGCTGGCGCCCGGGTCGTCATCGAGGAATTCCTCAGTGGCGAAGAAGCCAGCTTCATCGTCATGTGCGACGGCCAGCACGTGCTGCCCCTGGCCACCAGCCAGGACCACAAGCGTCTGCTGGACGCCGATGCCGGCCCCAATACCGGCGGCATGGGGGCCTATTCCCCCGCGCCCATCATTACCCCGGCCCTGCATAATCGCGTCATGCGCGAAATCATCCAGCCTGCCATCCAAGGGATGGCAAAAGACGGCATCCCCTATACCGGGTTTTTGTATGCCGGCCTGATGATCGGCGATGGCAAGGACGCGACCCGCCCGCTCAGGGTCCTGGAATTTAACTGCCGCATGGGTGATCCCGAGACTCAGCCCATCATGCTGCGCATCAAGAACGATCTCACCGAGGTCTTTGACCACGCCATCGACGGCACGCTGGACCAAGCTGAAATCGATTGGGACCGCCGCACAGCCGTCGGTGTCGTGCTGGCGGCCGCCGGCTACCCCGAAGCCCCCCTGAAGGGCACCCCCATCACCAGCATGGCGCCCGATACGGACACTTGCATCACCTTTCATGCCGGCACTCTGCGTCAGGATAATCAGCTGCTGACCAGCGGCGGGCGGGTACTCTGCGTCACCGCCTTGGCTGACTCCCTGCGCCGCGCCCAACAGGCCGCCTACGATGCGGTCAACCAAACACTATTCGAAGGCCGCCAATACCGCCATGACATCGGTTGGCGTGCCCTGACCCACTCCAAACACGACTAGGTCGCAACCCTCATGCATGTTCCCGTTGAGCAGGTTCACACATACTTTTCTGGGCTGCAAGCCCGCATTGTTGCAGGGCTGGAAGCGCTGGAAGGGGCTGCCTTTGGCAGCGATGCCTGGACCCGCACCGAAGGCGGCGGCGGCCTGACCCGCTATTGCGAGGACGGGGCTGTATTCGAACGCGCCGGCGTACTGTTCAGTCATGTCCAGGGCCATACCTTGCCGCCCTCGGCCAGCGCCCACCGGCCCGACTTGGCCGGACGCAGCTGGGAGGCCATGGGGGTTTCAATGGTCTTGCATCCCCGTAACCCGCACGTCCCCACGACACACATGAACGTCCGGATGTTCGTTGCGCACGGCACCAAAGCAGAACAAGATGTGTTCTGGTTCGGTGGCGGACTGGACCTGACCCCCTATTATTTGGTTGAAGCTGACGCCCGGCATTTTCACCAGGTCTGCCACGACGCAGTCAGCCCCTATGGCGACGACAAATACCCGCAATACAAAGCCTGGTGCGATGACTACTTCAAGCTCAAGCACCGCCAGGAAACCCGCGGCGTGGGCGGGCTGTTCTTCGATGATCTGAATGTGCCGGATTTTGACACCAGCTTTGCCCTGACCCAATCCGTTGGCGACTGCTTCCTGGCGGCCTACGTCCCCATCGTCCAGGCACGCCAGAACACGGCTTATGGCGAACGCGAGCGCGCATTCCAGGCCTATCGCCGGGGACGCTATGTCGAATTCAACCTGGTCTATGACCGTGGCACCCTGTTTGGCCTGCAGTCAGGCGGGCGCACCGAGTCCATCCTGTTATCCATGCCGCCCATGGCCCAATGGCGCTATAGCTGGACCCCGGAACCAGGTTCTCCAGAAGCTGCCCTGTCGGCCTATCTCACCCCGCGCACATGGCTGTAAAGCCTCAGGTGGGCCTGCTGGGGGGCAGTTTCGATCCCGTCCATACGGCCCATATTGGCCTGGCGCTGGCAGCAATCCAGGCACTATCCCTGGAACAAGTTCAGTTACTGCCTGCCGGACTGCCTTGGCAAAAAGGCCAATTAGGCGCCTCGGCCAATGACCGTCTCGCCATGCTGCGCCTGGCCAGCAGCCCCTACCCCCAGTTGCATATCAACCCCATCGAGCTCCAGCGCAGTGGCGCTACTTATACAATCGACACCCTGACGGCGCTGCCTGACAGCGCCCAATACACCTGGATCATGGGTGCCGATCAGTTGGCGAACTTCTGCAACTGGCACCGCTGGCGCGATATTATCCAGTATGTGCGCCTGGCCGTGGCTCAACGGCCAGGCACAACATTAACCATCCCGCCTTCTTTGGAACAACTCCTGCCCGACGAAGGCCTGGTCCGCATCCCATTCCCTCCTCAGGATATTGCGGCATCCACCATCCGCCTGGCTCTGGCCCAAGGCCAGACCCATATTCCAGAGCTCGATCCCCTGGTGCTGGACTATATCCACACCCATCAGCTCTATCAACAGCCCTCTATTCCAGGCGCCTAAGCCCAGCACACCATGAATCTGCAAAAACAACAACGCCTCGTAATCGACGCCCTGGAAGACACCAAGGCCCAGGACATCCAGATCTTCAACACCACCGCCCTGACCGGCCTGTTCGACCGGGTCATCATCGCCAGCGGCACATCCAACCGCCAGACCCGCGCAATGGCCAGGCACGTCGCCGATCAGGCCAAGAAAGACGGCCTGCAGGTCGTCGCCTTCGAAGGCGAGGACACCGGCGAATGGGTGCTGCTCGACTTGGGCGACATCGTCGTGCACTGCATGCAGCCTGCCATCCGCAGCTACTACAACCTCGAAGAAATCTGGGGCGCTCATCCGGTGCGCGTGAAGCTCCTGTCCACGGGTCCAGCCCAGGCATCCTGGACCGGTGACGACGACGTCGAGGAATGAAACTGCGCATCTATGCCGTCGGCACCCGCATGCCAGCCTGGGTGCAAGCTGCATGGCAGGACTACACCAAGCGCATGCCGCGCGAATGTCAGATCGAACTGCACGAAATCCGTCCAGAACCCCGGACACATGGCAAAACACCTGCTCAACTGATGCAGGCAGAGGCCCAACGCATCGAGGCCGCCCTGCCCGCGTCGCCAATCTGGCGGGTGATTCTGGACGAGCACGGTCAGGACCTGAGCACCCGGGCTCTGGCCAGCCACCTGGAAACCTGGCGCGAAGCCGGCCAGGATATTGCGCTGATCATCGGCGGCCCGGATGGTCTGGAGCCCGCTCTGAAAAAAACCGCCCGCCAGATGCTGCGCCTGTCGTCACTCACCCTGCCCCACCCGATGGTGCGCGTTTTACTGGCCGAGCAACTGTACCGTGCCTGGACCATCTTGTCCGGCCACCCCTATCACCGCGAATAGGCAACGCGCAAATCTCTGGACACGCCCCTTGCCCCAGCGGGGCTTTAGGGTATGCTGATGGGCTCCATTCACCCGTCTGGGCTTTATTGCCAGATCCTCTCTGGAACGCATGTATGGTTACCCCTCGCCGTCGTACCAAGATTGTCGCCACTCTCGGGCCTGCAACATCCAGCCCCGAACGCATCCAGGATTTGATCTTGGCCGGGTTGGATGTGGCACGCATGAACTTCTCTCATGGCTCAGCCGATGATCACCGTCAGCGCGTCCGGCTGGTGCGCGAAATCGCGGCAAAAAACGATCGCCACGTCGCCATCATGGGCGACCTGCAAGGCCCAAAGATCCGGATTGCCCGCTTTACCGACGGTCAGATCGAACTGCAGGTGGGTGAACCCTTCACCCTCTCCATCCAGCACCCTTTGGATGGCGGCACCCAGCGCATCGTCGGCATCGAATACCCACCCCTGGTACAGGACTGCACCCCCGGCGACGAACTCCTGCTGGATGATGGCCGGGTCATCCTGCAGGTCGATTCCGTGGACGAATATGCGGTGCACACCACCGTGACCGTCGGCGGGCCGCTCTCCAACAACAAAGGCATCAACCGTCGCGGTGGCGGCATCTCCGCCCCTAGCCTGACAGACAAGGATCGCCAGGACATCCATCTGGCCGCCGAACTCCAGCTGGATTATGTCGCAGTCTCGTTTCCACGCAGCGGGGCCGACATAGAACAAGCCCGTCGCCTGGTGCGCGAAGCCGGCAGCCAGGCCTGGATCATCGCCAAGATCGAACGTGCCGAGGCTGTCGCCGACGATGCAGCCATGGACGACCTGATCCGGGCCAGCGACGGCGTCATGGTGGCGCGCGGTGACCTGGGGGTGGAAATCGGCGATGCCCGCCTGGTCGGCATCCAGAAACGCATCATCCAGCACGCCCGCACCCTGAATAAACTGGTGATCACGGCCACGCAGATGATGGAATCCATGATCGCCAGCCCCATCCCCACCCGAGCCGAAGTCTCGGATGTGGCAAACGCGGTGCTGGACTACACCGATGCCGTGATGTTGTCGGCTGAGTCCGCCTCCGGGCAATACCCAGTCGAAGCCGTACAAGCCATGGCACGCATCTGCCTGGGCGCCGAGCAAGAACCCACCAGTGTCAAATCTCACCACCGCATGGGCGAAACTTTTTCCCGGTGCGACGAGACCATAGCCCTGGCCAGCATGTACGCCGCCAATCATTTCCCCGGCGTCAAGGCCATCATCAGCCTGACCGAGAGCGGTCATACTCCCCTGATCATGTCGCGCATCCGCTCGGGCGTGCCGATCTATTGCTATACCCGCCACGAGGCCACCCAGCGGCGGGCAGCCCTGTTCCGGGGGGTATATACGGTGCCATTTGACGCAGCCTCTTTGCCGCCAGCTCAGATCAGCGCAGCCGCCATCGATATTCTGCGCCAGCGCGGCCTGCTGCAATCAGGCGACTGGATCATCCTGACCAAGGGCGACTTCTACAGCGACAGCGGCGGCACCAACGGCCTGAAAATCCTACGAGTCGCCTGATGCCGCCGGGGTTTATCCTGCTGGCCTCGGCCAGCCCTCGGCGCCATGAAATCCTGGATCTCCTGGGAATCACGCACGGTATCTTGCGCGTACCCGCCCCCGAAGGCCCGGATGAGCCCCAACTGGTCGGAGAAACCGCAGAAGACTACGTCCGACGCACGGCCCGCGACAAGGCCGTGCAGGCCATGCAGTGGCTGGCTGCGGGTGGCGCGCCACCGGACATTCCGTCCAACTGGCCCGTCGACTGGCGCCAGGCGCCGATTCTGTGTGCCGATACCACCGTCATCCTGGACGGCGACGTATTGGGCAAACCCGTGGATCTTGACGACGCCGGCGCTATGTTGCGCCGACTATCCGGGCGCACCCACCAGGTACATACTGCCGTTGTCCTGGCGGTTCACGGCCAACTGCACGAGACCTGCCAAGTCAGCCAAGTCAGTTTCCAGATATTAAACGCCCAGGAAATCACCCAATACTGCGCCACCCACGAACCCCTGGGCAAAGCAGGCAGCTACGCAATCCAGGGCCGTGCTGCGGCCTTCATCACCCACCTGTCGGGCAGCCACAGCGGCGTCATGGGCCTGCCTGCCCACGAGACCTTGCAACTGCTGAAAGCATGGCAGGCCACTGCCTAGTGTTTACCCGCAGGCACTCGCGGGATGCTTGACCAAATCGACAAACCACTCATAGGATGATTGACAACTTGCTGAACATCGCAAGCCTTCGGTGATGGCCATGGCTGCATGCACGGCCACCTTTGCAAACGTCTGATCATAGAGGCATTGCACATGGTAGACCCTGTTGTCAATTCTGCATCCACTCCCGCCCCCGAAATACGCAGCGGCAATCTCCCCCCCGTCACCTATCGCGATCTCCCAGAGCCCTTATCACTTAAAAAGGTCATTGGCCCCAGCGTATTGCTCTTGGCCGGGTCCATCGGTTCAGGTGAATTCGTTTTATGGCCCTATATTTCCACCCAAACCGGGATGGCGCTGGTATGGCTGGCCACCATCGGCATCCTGACCCAGTATTTCCTGAACATGGAGATTACCCGCTATACGCTGGCCACGGGCGAAACCGCCGTCACGGGGTTCACGCGCCTCTGGAAACCCTGGAGCTGGCTGTTCATCATCATGGCGGTCATCCCCTGGATGTGGCCAGGCTGGGCAACTGGCAGTTCCACGGCCCTGACCTATGCCTTCGGCCTGTCGGAAGGTTCAATTGTGCCAATCACCATCGCCTCGCTGGTCTTGATCGGAATCATTCTGACCGTCTCTCCGGTGGTTTACCGGACAGTCGAAAAAATCCAGTTTTTCCTGGTGGCCTTGATTGTCCTGTTCATGCTGTACATCATCTTCGGACTGCTCACCGGAGACTCCTGGTCTGCGCTGTTTGCGGGCTTCACCTCCGAAGTCCCCAAGATCCCAGACGCCATCGGCGAGCTGCCCATTGCCCTGTTGCTGGGGGCCATTGCATTTGCAGGCGCCGGAGGGGTCATGAACCTGGCTCAGTCCAACTGGGTGCGTGATAAAGGCATGGGCATGGGGGCCTTGCTGCCAAAAATCGTATCCCCGATCACCGGAGAAGAAACCACTGGTGCTTCCATTGGCCACTTCTTTCCCCAGGACGAAGCCAATATGCGCCGCTGGCGTGCTTGGTGGCGGGTTGCGGATCGCGAGCAGTTCATCACCTTCTTTGTGCTGGGCCTGCTGGCCATCGTCCTGTTCATGATGCTGGCATATACCTACGTAGGCGTCGGCAGCAAAGCCCAGAATTTCGACTTCGTGCGACTGCTGGGCGAGACCTTGAACGAAAGGGTCGGCAGCTGGGGCGGCCCCGCGTTCTGGCTGACTGGTGTGGTGGTGCTGCTGTCCACCAACCTGACCGTACTGGACATGATAGGCCGCATCGTGGCGGACATCGCCAAGGCCAATTGGCTGCGCGACAGCAAGACCTGGACCGAAAGCCGCCTGTATTTCCTGGTGGTCTGGCTGATGGTGGTTTTTGGCTCCGTCATCCTGCTCTCGGGCGTCAGCCAGCCGCTGCTATTGCTGGTGATTGCATCGGCACTGAACGGCCTGGTCATGTTTGTTTATTCAGTCTTGCTGATTCAACTGAATCGCTGCATGCTGCCTCGCGCAATCGGCCTGGCCGGCGTGCGTTTCGTGGCGATACTCTGGGCAGTGGTGTTCTACGGCGGATTTTCCATCTACCTGTTGATCAACCAGTTCGGCAAACTGTTCTAAATCGGCATGGGAGGCAGCCTTTGTAGACTGCCCCTCTGCCGCATTGGTCGGGCCACGGAAGCATGATTCGTCGTACCGGGCCGGACGCACAAAGACAAAACCCCTGCAGCGGATAAGCTGCAGGGGTTTTGCGGAATAAAAGCCTGACGATGACCTACTTTCACAGGTGTCCACCCACTATCATCGGCGCGAAGGCGTTTCACTGTCCTGTTCGGGATGGGAAGGAGTGGGGCCACCTTGCTATGGTCGTCAAGCATAACTGGTTGTGTGCTAGTTTTTTAAGGACTAGCGCACGAATTTGGAAGAAGCACACTGTGCATTGCTGTGCGGCGTGTCGATTTGACAGCGGCGCAGTGTAGCAGGTTTTAGGCCTGCTTTGCACGGGTTGTTTTGTACGATTGTTTGTTGCGTTCGAATTGAATTGGGCTTTACACACGATTCACTATTCTCATACAGGCAAGCCTTTGGCTAACCTGCAAGGTTATAGGATCAAGCCGCACGGGCAATTAGTACTGGTTAGCTGCACGCATTACTGCGCTTCCACACCCAGCCTATCAACGTCCTGGTCTCGGACGACCCTTCAGGGGGGTCAAGCCCCCGGGATACCTAATCTTCAGACGAGTTTCGCGCTTAGATGCCTTCAGCGCTTATCTCTTCCGCACGTAGCTACTCGGCAATGCCATTGGCATGACAACCGATACACCAGCGGTGCGTCCACTCCGGTCCTCTCGTACTAGGAGCAGGCTCCGTCAAGTATCCAACGCCCACGGCAGATAGGGACCAAACTGTCTCACGACGTTTTAAACCCAGCTCACGTACCTCTTTAAATGGCGAACAGCCATACCCTTGGGACCGGCTACAGCCCCAGGATGAGATGAGCCGACATCGAGGTGCCAAACACCGCCGTCGATATGAACTCTTGGGCGGTATCAGCCTGTTATCCCCAGAGTACCTTTTATCCGTTGAGCGATGGCCCTTCCATACAGAACCACCGGATCACTATGACCTGCTTTCGCACCTGTTCGACTTGTCAGTCTCACAGTCAAGCACGCTTATGCCATTGCACTATCAGCACGATTTCCGACCGTACCTAGCGTACCTTCGTACTCCTCCGTTACACTTTAGGAGGAGACCGCCCCAGTCAAACTGCCCACCATGCACTGTCCCCAACCCGGATAACGGGCCAAGGTTAGAACCGCAAACAGACCAGGGTGGTATTTCAAGGTTGGCTCCACTGCATCTAGCGACACAGTTTCAACGCCTCCCACCTATCCTACACAGGCCGGTTCACAATCCAATGCAAAGCTACAGTAAAGGTTCATGGGGTCTTTCCGTCTAGCCGCGGGTAGATTGCATCATCACAAACATTTCAACTTCGCTGAGTCTCAGGAGGAGACAGTGTGGCCATCGTTACGCCATTCGTGCAGGTCGGAACTTACCCGACAAGGAATTTCGCTACCTTAGGACCGTTATAGTTACGGCCGCCGTTTACCGGGGCTTCGATCAAGAGCTTGCACCCCATCACTTAACCTTCCGGCACCGGGCAGGCGTCACACCCTATACGTCGACTTTCGTCTTGGCAGAGTGCTGTGTTTTTAATAAACAGTCGCAGCCACCGATTCACTGCGGCCCCTTCATGCTCAGTGCGCAGGCACCTCACACTACCAGGGCATACCTTCTCCCGAAGTTACGGTATCAATTTGCCGAGTTCCTTCTCCTGAGTTCTCTCAAGCGCCTTGGAATATTCATCCCGTCCACCTGTGTCGGTTTGCGGTACGGTCTCGTGAGACTGAAGCTTAGAGGCTTTTCCTGGGACAACTTCCGATCAGTCCAGGAACCGAAGTTCCTGTTCACCCACACCCTTGAATTACGCGCCCGGATTTGCCTAAGCGCCTTCTATGATGCAGCAACGGGGACATCCAACACCCCGATGATCTTGCAGCCATCCGTCCCCCCATCGCATCTCACGACGGTGCTGGAATATTAACCAGCTTCCCATCAGCTACGCATCTCTGCCTCGCCTTAGGGGCCGACTCACCCTGCGCCGATGAACGTTGCGCAGGAAACCTTGGACTTACGGCGAGGGGGCTTTTCACCCCCTTTATCGCTACTCATGTCAGCATTCGCACTTCTGATACCTCCAGCAGACCTCTCGATCCACCTTCGCAGGCTTACAGAACGCTCTCCTACCGCGTGCGCCCAGTGGCGCACACCCGCAGCTTCGGTAACTGGCTTAGCCCCGTTACATCTTCCGCGCAGGACGACTCGATCAGTGAGCTATTACGCTTTCTTTAAAGGATGGCTGCTTCTAAGCCAACCTCCTGACTGTCTATGCCTTCCCACTTCGTTTCCCACTTAGCCCGTTTTAGGGACCTTAGCTGGCGGTCTGGGTTGTTTCCCTCTTGAGTCCGGACGTTAGCACCCGGTGCTCTGTCTCCCACACTGTACTTGCCGGTATTCGGAGTTTGCCATAGGTTGGTAAGTCGCCATGACCCCCTAGCTATAACAGTGCTCTACCCCCGGCAGTAATCATGTGAGGCACTACCTAAATAGTTTTCGGAGAGAACCAGCTATCTCCAGGCTTGTTTAGCCTTTCACCCCTATCCACAGTTCATCCCCTAATTTTTCAACATTAGTGGGTTCGGTCCTCCAGCACGTGTTACCGTGCCTTCAACCTGACCATGGATAGATCGCCTGGTTTCGGGTCTACACCCAGCGACTAATTCGCCCTATTCGGACTCGCTTTCGCTACGCCTTCCCTATTCGGTTAAGCTTGCCACTGAATGTAAGTCGCTGACCCATTATACAAAAGG
Organism: Castellaniella sp.; assembly: GCF_034675845.1. Taxonomy (NCBI): domain Bacteria; kingdom Pseudomonadati; phylum Pseudomonadota; class Betaproteobacteria; order Burkholderiales; family Alcaligenaceae; genus Castellaniella; species Castellaniella sp. The sequence continues at coordinate 451,414 of NZ_JAUCCU010000002.1, read as the reverse complement.
TACGCAGTCACCCCCCTTTAAGGACTCTCTACAAATCCGCTCGGGATCTGCTTCAGCCTATGATCTTTTGATGCGGCTGCGCCGCACCGAAAGCCCTTAAAGGGGGGCTCCTACTGTTTGTATGCATACGGTTTCAGGATCTATTTCACTCCCCTTCCGGGGTTCTTTTCGCCTTTCCCTCACGGTACTGGTTCACTATCGGTCGATTACGAGTATTTAGCCTTGGAGGATGGTCCCCCCATCTTCAGACAGGATTTCACGTGTCCCGCCCTACTTGTCTGACGCCTAGTCTCACACTCCAAATTTCGTCTACAGGGCTATCACCATGCTACGGCTGGCCTTTCCAGACCATTCGACTATTTGAAGTGCTATCTCGTCACGGCTCTTCCGGTTTCGCTCGCCGCTACTTCCGGAATCTCGGTTGATTTCTTTTCCTCGAGCTACTGAGATGTTTCAGTTCACCCGGTTCGCTCCGTGCAGCTATGTATTCACTACACGGTACGCTATTGCTAGCGTGGGTTTCCCCATTCGGACATCTGCGGATCAAAGCTTGTTTGCCAGCTCCCCGCAGCTTTTCGCAGGCTACAACGTCCTTCGTCGCCTGTAATCGCCAAGGCATCCACCATATGCACTTATTCGCTTGATCCTATAACTTTGCAGGTTATAGGAATTTGAGTTCGCGTGTTTGTGCCGTTCAATTCCATTAAAGGCTCATCAACCTTGCATCCCGAAGAACACAATGTTGCTTGAATCTTAGAACTTTTGAACAATTGATTTTGCAATCACAACCCGTAAATTACCCATCACGACAATTAAGTCGATCATGATATTTACATTTGTTGTGCTTCTTCCAGATTGTTAAAGAACATGGTAATGCTACTGAATTCCCACTCGGGCAAAAACCCGAAGATGAAACCCAGTCAACAATCGCCTGATTGAATATCAAGCCATTCTTGACTGAGCGCCTGGTGGAGGATGACGGGATCGAACCGACGACCCCCTGCTTGCAAAGCAGGTGCTCTCCCAGCTGAGCTAATCCCCCGTTTTTAAGCCTATCGCCAAAAAACCGTGGTGGGTCAAGATGGATTCGAACCATCGACCCCCGCCTTATCAAGACGGTGCTCTAACCGACTGAGCTACTGACCCCCTAGTCGTGACCACTGCCGTCTGCGTTGACTGCAGTGCTTGGACTTCAGACCATGTTACTAAACAAACAGCCGATAAGCGTGGACGCTATGACAACAAGCACAGTGGCTTGCTCTTAAAGGAGGTGATCCAGCCGCACCTTCCGATACGGCTACCTTGTTACGACTTCACCCCAGTCATGAATCCCACCGTGGTAAGCGCCCCCCTTGCGGTTAGGCTACCTACTTCTGGTGAAACCCACTCCCATGGTGTGACGGGCGGTGTGTACAAGACCCGGGAACGTATTCACCGCGACATTCTGATCCGCGATTACTAGCGATTCCGACTTCACGCAGTCGAGTTGCAGACTGCGATCCGGACTACGATCGGGTTTCTGAGATTGGCTCCACCTCGCGGTTTGGCATCCCTCTGTCCCGACCATTGTATGACGTGTGAAGCCCTACCCATAAGGGCCATGAGGACTTGACGTCATCCCCACCTTCCTCCGGTTTGTCACCGGCAGTCTCACTAGAGTGCTCAACTGAATGTAGCAACTAATGACAAGGGTTGCGCTCGTTGCGGGACTTAACCCAACATCTCACGACACGAGCTGACGACAGCCATGCAGCACCTGTGTTCCGGTTCTCTTGCGAGCACAATTCAATCTCTTGAATCTTCCAGACATGTCAAGGGTAGGTAAGGTTTTTCGCGTTGCATCGAATTAATCCACATCATCCACCGCTTGTGCGGGTCCCCGTCAATTCCTTTGAGTTTTAATCTTGCGACCGTACTCCCCAGGCGGTCAACTTCACGCGTTAGCTGCGCTACTAAGGTTAATAAACCCCAACAGCTAGTTGACATCGTTTAGGGCGTGGACTACCAGGGTATCTAATCCTGTTTGCTCCCCACGCTTTCGTGCATGAGCGTCAGTATCATCCCAGGGGGCTGCCTTCGCCATCGGTATTCCTCCACATATCTACGCATTTCACTGCTACACGTGGAATTCTACCCCCCTCTGACGTACTCTAGCCCGGTAGTTAAAAGTGCAGTTCCGAGGTTAAGCCCCGGGATTTCACACCTTTCTTTCCGAACCGCCTGCGCACGCTTTACGCCCAGTAATTCCGATTAACGCTTGCACCCTACGTATTACCGCGGCTGCTGGCACGTAGTTAGCCGGTGCTTATTCTGCAGGTACCGTCATTAGCCCAGGGTATTATCCCAGGCCGTTTCTTCCCTGCCAAAAGTGCTTTACAACCCGAAGGCCTTCATCGCACACGCGGGATGGCTGGATCAGGGTTTCCCCCATTGTCCAAAATTCCCCACTGCTGCCTCCCGTAGGAGTCTGGGCCGTGTCTCAGTCCCAGTGTGGCTGGTCGTCCTCTCAAACCAGCTACAGATCGATGCCTTGGTAGGCCTTTACCCCACCAACTAGCTAATCTGATATCGGCCGCTCCAATAGTGAGAGGTCTTGCGATCCCCCCCTTTCCCCCGTAGGGCGTATGCGGTATTAGCTGACCTTTCGGCCAGTTATCCCCCGCTACTGGGCACGTTCCGATATATTACTCACCCGTTCGCCACTCGCCACCAAAGAAAGCAAGCTTCCTTCGTGCTGCCGTTCGACTTGCATGTGTAAAGCATCCCGCTAGCGTTCAATCTGAGCCAGGATCAAACTCTTCAGTTCAATTCCTGTAATCGTAGTTCCTTGTCTATAAATAGACAGAAAGCTACGGTTCGCTTGCATCACTCAAAAGAAATGACAAAGCTTGGTGTTAACCTTACTTCTTCATTTCTATCTGTGCGAGCACTTGGTATAACTTGTTTGCATTTCCAACACAGGACCGGTTCGTGAGAACCAAATCCGCGTCGGGCCATGCTGCTTGTTACCCAGCGCCCACACTTATCGGCTGTTAAGTTTTTAAAGAACAAATCTGCCAGAAGCAGAGAAACGAGATTATGAAGCAGTTTTTATTTCCTGTCAAGCCACTGACCCGGGAAGGTATAAGTTCGCGATTCCGCTTGCCTAAACCACATCCTGCCGCTGCTCGACAAAAAGACTCCATCTTCTCGTCGAAGGCCAGAATTAAAACACATTTAAGTTTCAACGTCAAGCCCTACCGCATTCGGCCTAGACCGAATCTTCGTCGTCAGCGGGAAATCCTGAATCGGGCTTTAGCCTGCAAACTCTGGCTTTCCTGCCTGGCTATCCATCGGTGTTACCCGGTGAATTCAGGGTTAACCCCTGGGTGCCTGGCGGCGAAGAGGTCGAACTATAGCACGGTTTTTTTGAGTTGTGCAAATGGGTCTTCCGGCAGGCCTTTGAGGTTTTTCTCATACACTGGTGGGAAGGCTGCGCTTGGCGGCCTCGTCGTACTACAGAGGCATCTGCATTGGATGCGCTGCCGTGCGGGCCATTCCATCAGATCAGCCAGGTTGCGGCATGAACCACAGCGAAGACATCCTCATTAACGTTACTCCTTTTGAAACCAGAGTCGCCCTGACGGTGCAGGGAGTGGTCCAGGAATTACACATAGAGCGCAGCATCCAGCGCGGCCATGTAGGCAACCTGTACCTGGGCCGGGTGGCCCGTGTGCTGCCAGGCATGCAAAGTGCATTCGTGGATATCGGCCTGGAACGTGCTGCCTTTATCCATGTGGCGGACTTGCGCCAAAACCGCCATAGCCGCAATAGTGGCGACCACACCCCGCAGACGCCGATTGAAAAGCTGCTGTTCGAGGGGCAATCTTTATTGGTGCAGGTGATCAAGGACCCCATCGGCACCAAGGGCGCGCGCCTATCCACCCACATCAGCATCGCGGGGCGCATGCTGGTCTACCTGCCACACGAACCCCACATTGGGGTATCCCAGCGCATTGACAAGGAAGCCGAACGTACGGCGCTGCGCGACCGCCTGGTTGCGTTGTGTCTGGACGATGAGACGGGCGGCTATATCGTGCGCACCCAGGCCGAAGGTGCCAGCGACATCGAGCTGGCGGCCGACATGAATTATCTGCGCACTTTATGGGCGAACATCCAGATCCGAATCCGCCAGGTGCCGGCCTCCTCGGTGGTTTATACCGAACTGACCCTGGCGCAACGGGTGCTGCGTGACATGGTCGGCCCGGAGACCGGGTCCATTACGGTGGATTCGCGTTCTGTCACCCAAGAGCTCAGAAGCTGGGCTGAACGCTACACCCCATCTGTCACAGATCGCATCCATCATTATCACGGCAACAGGCCTTTGTTCGATACCGCCAACGTAGACGAGGAAATCTCACGGGCGCTGTCTCGTCGGGTAGACCTGAAATCTGGTGGTTATCTGATTATTGACCAAACCGAAGCATTGACGACCGTGGACGTCAATACCGGGGGTTATGTGGGTGGGCGCAATTTCGATGACACCATCTTCAAGACCAATCTGGAAGCGGCCGTGACGATTGCCCGGCAATTGCGGCTGCGCAATCTGGGCGGCATCATTGTGCTGGATTTCATTGATATGGATGACTCGGACCATCAGGCATCCGTACTGGCCGAGCTACACAAGGCTCTGTCCTATGACCGTACCCGCGTGACGGTCAGCGGCTTCAGTCAGCTGGGGCTGGTGGAAATGACGCGCAAGCGCACCCGGGATTCATTGGCGCACCAGCTGTGCGAGCCCTGCCCTACTTGCCAGTCGCGCGGCTCGGTACGCACCCCCCGCACCCTCTGCTACGAGATCCTGCGCGAAATCCTGCGCGAAGCGCGGCAATTCGATCCCAAGGAGTTCCGCGTGATTGCCGCGCAGTCGGTGATCGATTTGTTCCTGGAAGAAGAAAGCCAGCATCTGGCGATGCTGGGCGACTTCATTGGCAAGCCAATTTCATTGACGGTGGAAGTCGGCTATGCCCAAGAACAATACGATCTGGTCTTGATGTGACCGAGGCTTAGTCCTCTACGTCCAGCTTGTTTTCCCAACTGGTATCCGCCTGGCAGGCCGCAGGCTTCATCATGGCGGTCAGCATCTGGTGGACCCGGTCCATCTGTCCGGAATAATAGCTGTAGGCCTTGACGTTGGTGCTGCGGTCATGCAGCAGCGTCAGGCTGAGAACCACGCTGTCGGCCCAGCCCGCATCCGGCGTAGGCCGGTATACCACGCGCCCAAATGCGGATTCGCGCGGCAGCATCTCGAAGGTATAGGTCTGGCCACATAGCGCGGCATGGCGAAACAGGTTCTGCTGAATGGCGGGAAAATCAATCGGCAGGCGGCGGCGCTCGGTGAGCAGATAGGGGCTAGTCTCCAGTTGATCGACCGTCAGTCCTGTGGGCTGACTGGCACAAGCGGACAGCAGCAGCACGGCGCTCAGGGCATAAAAAATTTTCATCGACACTCCTTCGTGGGATTTTGAGGCATTCGAGAAGGTCGATAAACACCTTCTTCAGTGGGCGTGGGGCTAATATTCAACCGTCTGGCGTAGCAGTATCCTGGAATTGCAAACGGTACAGGTTGGCATACAGACCACCTTGGGCAAGCAGGCTGGCATGGTTGCCCTGCTCGACTATCTGCCCCTGGTCCAAAACGATAATGCAATCGGCTTTCTGAACGGTGCTGAGGCGGTGGGCAATCACCAGCGTGGTGCGCCCGGCCATCAGGCGCTCTAGCGAGGCCTGTACCTGGCGCTCAGCCTCGTTGTCCAGGGCCGAGGTCGCTTCGTCCAGAATCAAGATGGGCGCATCCTTGATCAGGGCTCGGGCAATGGCCAGGCGCTGACGCTGGCCACCGGACAAGGCATTGGCATTGCTGCCGACCTGGGTATGCAGGCCCTCGGGCAAACTATCGACAAAATCCAGCAGGCTGGCGGCATCCAGGGCCGCGCGGACTCGGTCTTCCGGGACATCTTCCAGCACGCCATAAGCGACATTTTCGGCAATCGTGCCCTCGAACATGACCACGTCCTGGCTGACCAAGGAAAGCTGTGAACGCAAGGCGCGCAGCTGCAAATCACTGATATCCATGCCGTCGATCAGAATCTGGCCGCTGCTTGGCTGAATAAAGCGCGGCAGCATATTGGCCAGAGTAGTCTTGCCGCTGCCCGAGCGTCCCACCAAGGCAACCGTCTGGCCGGCGGCAACAGACAACGACACCCCATCCAGCGTATTGCGCGCAGCATCGGGAAAGCGGTGCGTGACCTGGCGAAACTCTACCTGCCCCGAGACGCGACCCGTGATCTGCTGCCCCCCCGTGTCGGATTCAACAGGCTCGTCGATCAGCGCAAAAACGCTTTCTGCCGAGACCAGCATGCGCTGAGAGGCACCCGCGATATTGGTGAGGCGCTTGAGGGGGTCAAATATCTGGCCCAAAGCGGCCATGAAGGCGGCAAAACTGCCGACGGTCAAGCCCTGGTGGTTGGCCTGATACAAAGCCACGGCCACAACGATGGCGACTGACAAGCCCACAAAGAACTGGGAAATCGGCGACATGGCTGAATCGGCGCTGGCCGCCCGCATCGCAAACCGCCGCAGCCGGGCATTGACGTAGGCAAATCGTTTGCGCTCGCGGCCATAGCCATCGAAAAGCTTGATGACGCGCTGCCCGGCAATCCCTTCGGAGACCACGCGGGTGAGTTCGGCATTCATATTGATGGTGTCGCGATTGATGCGCCGCAGCCGGCGCACAAAATAGCGCCCCGTCACCACCGACAAGGGCAGCATCACCAGCACAATGAGGGTGAGCTGCCACGACATGTAGAGCAGCACCCCCAGCAAAGCCACCACCGTGAGGGATTCGCGCACAATGACCCGGATGACCTCGGTGGACAGGCCGCTGACGTTACCTGCGTCGATGGTGAAGCGATTCAGCAAGCGCCCTCGGTCACGCGCACGAAAAGTCTCGTCGGACATGGCCAACAGACGCTCGAACATATCGTGGCGCAAGCCCAGCAGCATGTTGTTGGCCACCCAGGACATCAGGTAAGTGCCCCCGAACGTCGCGATACCGCGCAACAACATCAAGCCCACCACCGCCAGCGGAATGGACCAGATATAGGACGGCTGGGCGCCGGTGAAGCCCTCGTCCAGCAAAGGCTTCATGATGACTGCCAGCAAGGGCTGGGTGGCCGAGGCGACGCTGAGCAGCACCAGGGCCAGCACGCCGATTTTCCAATCTTTGCCCAAACGGGTGTAGATTTGATGCCAGAGCGCACGCCGCACCGGGCGACTATCGGTCAGCTGTTCGGAATCGGGTTTCAACCGGCACACTCTCTTATATACTGTTGGGAATCACGCATTTTAGCCCGTTGCCGGCGCTGGTCCGCAGCGGGTCGTTGGAGCTGATCGCGTTGACACCTGCCACCCGCCCCGCCCTGTATGTGCGCCTGCCCAACTGGGTGGGCGATGTCTGCATGAGCCTACCCAGCCTGGACCTGTTGCTGCAGGCCGATATCCCTGTCGTGGTCTGCGCCCGCCCCTGGGCTCAAGACCTGCTGGCAGCCTACCCGCTGGCCGGTTTTGTACCCATGCGGGGGAACTGGCGGGCCGACCGCGCCTGCGTGCGCCAGCACCTGAAGCAATCCGCCGCCAAACGCCCCTACGGCCTGCTGTTGCCGGATTCTCTTTCCAGCGCCCTGGCCTTTCGTTTCGCAGGCATCCCGTGCGCAGGCTATCGCGATGATGGCCGCAGCCTGATTTTGCGCTGGCCCTGCCGCAAACCAAAAACCCAGTTGCATGCGGTGCAGTCCTGGCATTTCCTCAGCCGCTTTGCGCTGACGCGCTGGCAACTGCCCGTTACCAGCCCCGAGCCCAGCCCAGAACTGCAATGGCAGGCAGCCATCCCGCACGAATCCCAGGCGGCCCAGGCTCTTTCGGCTGCTGGCCTGGCTGCACACGACTTTATCCTGATTGCGCCGACCGCAGTCGGCCTGCACAAGGGTCAGATCAAAACCTGGCCAGGATTCGACAGCCTGACGCAGGCGCTGCAGGCTCGTGGCCTGCAGGTGGTGATGGCCCCCCCGGCAGCCGAACAAGACGCCGCCCGACTGGCGGCGCCGACAGCCCTGTGCCTGCCCCCCCTTGGACTGGGGGCGTTCGCGGCACTGACCCGGCTGGCCAGACTGGTCATCTGCAATGATTCCGGCGTATCGCACCTGGCTGCAGCCGCTCAGGCCCGGCAAATCACCTTGTTCGGGGTCACCGACGCGGCCCGCACCGGCCCCTGGTCCAATCAAGCCTTGCGCATGGGTCGGCTCGGCGCATGGCCCAGCACCGCCGAAGTCCTGACCCAAGCCCTGGAAACCCTGGATATCGGCTCCGACGCATGAGCTTGCCCGAATTCCTGGCCAATCTGGTCATCCCACTGAACTTATCCATCACCCTGCTGCTAGTGGCTGTGATCCTGTTCATTACGCGCTGGCGCAAGACTGCCGCTATTTTGACACTGAGCGCCCTGGCCTGGCTTGTGTTCTGGTCCTTGCCGACATCCTCGCTCTGGGCGGGCGGTCTGCTGGAGCAACGCTACCCGTACACCGCCCCAGCAGACCTGCCGACCACCCAGGCCATCGTGGTCCTGGGGGGCAATACCGCCAACAGCCGACAAAACTGGTTCGAGGAATATGATCGCCAAAGCACCATCCCGCGCACGGAAACCGCCGCCAAACTTTACGCGGCGGGGCGAGCGCCACTGATTGTCGTCTCAGGAGCAGCCCTGGATGGCGGCGCCAGTGAAGCCAGCATGATGGCCCAGGCGCTGGAGCGCGATGGGGTGCCCGCCAACGCCATCATTCAGGAAGACCACAGCCTGACCACCTACCAAAATGCAGTCTATAGCGCAGCCATCCTGCGCGAACATGGCATACAACAGTTTTTGCTGGTGACTTCGGCGCTGCACATGCCCCGCGCCATGGCCAGCTTCCAGAAGCAGGGGTTGAATCCCGTTCCGGCCCCCTCTCCCCCTCAGATCGTCGTGCCCGCCGAGCCCAATTTTTCTTTTTGGTTGCCCGACCTGCGCGCGTTGCAGGCCAGCCGCTCCATCGTGAAGGAATACCTGGGGATACTGGTGTATTGGCTGCGCGGCTGGGCCTGACGCGCAAAGGATCAGCGTGCGGGACGTTCGGCCTGGACGGCCTGATACAGGGCCAGATACTGCCGGGCGACCTGCGGCCAGGCATGACGGGCCAGGACGGCCTGCATGCCGTCCTGCAGCCTGGCCCGCAAGGCCACATCCGAGCGCAAACGCTGGATGGCCTGGGCCAGTTCATCGGCGCGTTCCGGGTGGCTCAGGATCAGGGCTTCTTGCTGATCCTGGACATATTGGGCAAAACCGCACCAGGGGGCGGGACTCAGCACCACGGGCAGGCCAAAAGACATGGCTTCCAGAGGGGCCATGCCAAAACTATCATTCAAGGTGGGATGCACGTAGAGGTCAGCCGCCCGATAGTAAGGTGCCACCAGCGAGGTCTCTGAAATCAGATGGACTCGTTGACGCACAGCTTCGGGCGCCAGGGCCACACAGTCGCGCGCAGCGGCATTGGCCCCCACCACCAGCAACAGCACATCGTCAGGCAAGCGCGACAAGGCCGACAGCACGGTCGGCAGGCCCTTGCGCATGGGATTTCGAGCCACCAACAGACAAAGCGTACCCGTGGCGGGCAAATCGAGATCCTGACGGGCCTGGCGGCGTTGATCGGGGCCGACCGGGGGTTCTGTGGCAACCCCAGGGGCAATCACCGGAATCTGGCCGGGGAAAAAACCATAGGCCCCCGCCAACTGATGGGCGATCAGATGGGATACCGCCACGACCCGGTGGCCCGGACGCGGCGCCACTCGGCGGGCTTCCAGCCCCAGATAAGTCTGTACCCGGGGACTGATGAAAGACAAGGCGCGTTTTAGCCACGCCATGGGCTGCACGCGCCAACGATAGCGCACGGGAGTGACATGGACGACCTCGATATCGCCACACCAGCCATTCATATGCGAGTGCACAATATCGTAGCCTCGGCTTGTGGCCCGCGCGGCACGACGTGCAAATAACCAGACGCGAATCCAACTGGGCCAGTGGCGGCCGATGCGAATCGGATGAAACGGCAACTGCAGATCGCAGGCGGGGTCATATTCCCTGGCAAAGACGGTGATCTGATGTCCCATCGCGCAAAATTCACGCATCAACGCGACACCATAGGCCTCCGCCCCCCCGAAACGATTGCCAAAACGATCGACCACGAAGGCGATCGACAAGGGGGCGGTTGGCGGCTGCGCCGTCACTGGTGGCATATCGGCGGCGTGCATCATGCACGCGCCTCTGCTGCCCGACGTTTGCGGTCTTCGAGCGGCGTCAGGCACTTCTGCAAGAAGCGCACCAGCAGAGTCGAGCGCATTACCGCCACCCGGGGCAAGGCGTAGGCGTGGTCAGGCACGCGCGCCAGACCACGCGCCGTTGTGGTGGCACTGAGGTACCCGGCAGCCTGCACCTGTTCGGCCAGCGCAGGCGTGTATTTCCCATAGGGGTAGCAAAAAGCCGTCACCGGACTGCCGCTGATCTGTTCGAGGGCATCGCGGGAGTCGCGAATTTCGTTGATGGCCAACTGGGGAGACAGGCGCGGCAGAACCGGGTGATTGAGCGTGTGCGAACCGACTTCGTGGCCCGCATCGACCCAGGCGCGCAGGCCAGCCGTACCCATAAGCGCCGCTGAAGGCACGCCTTCGGCGTGATCCCAGACATTGCTGCCCCCCAATTGGCGGACCACAAAATAGTTGGTGGCATGAAAACCGCAGTCTTCGAGGACAGGCACCGCATGGTCCAGCACATTCTGATAGCCATCATCAAACGTAATCCCAAAGACCTTGCCGTGCTTTTCACCGGCCAGATAGGGCATGAGCTGGGACATCGACAGGCCGCGATAGCCCAGTCGACGCAGCCAGAGCATTTGGCGGCGGAAGTCTCGGGGGTGGACAGTCAGGCCACGATAAGGCGTGCCCCTGGGCTGTGGCTGATCGATCTGATGGTACATAAGGATCGGAATCATGGGCGCGCAGACCGTGCATATCGATCAGGATCAGACAAAATCATGAATAAGGCCAGTGACATGGAATAAAACCCTATGGTGCGCATCCCTCGGAACATGGTTTCAGTCAGGCCAAACACCAAAAACCCCAGGGTCAGCGACAAGCCCATCGCGGCAGCCGCCCTGGCCTGGGCTGGATGATGAAAAGCCAGGCGGCGGAGAAACAAGCCGGCTGGTCCCAAAAACACCAATAGCAGGGCGATCCCCCCCGGCACGCCATAGCTGGTCAGTGCCAGCATGATGTCATTATGCGGCTCACCCCAGCCCTCGGCAACCGACGGCGACACCACACCGGCAGGCAGGGATTCTTGATTGAGATAATCGTTGAAATAACGCTTGGAACCCATGCCTGCCACAGGCCGCTGTGCCAGCATATCCAAAGACGCCCGCCAAAGCTGCAAACGGATGCAAATGGAGGTATCAGCGGTGCTTTGATCGCCTGAGCAAGTGACGGCTTCTTGGTAGGCATCCACCACCCGCTGACGCCAGGTGCCGTTGGCAGCAAACACTGCGGATAGCAGCACCGCCATGCCCACGGCCAGCACTAAGGCCCTGACACGTCTGTGCGGTTTCATATAAAGCAGGCAGGCCACCACAATGAAGATGGGAAAGGCCAGCAAGGCAGTGCGTGTCTGCACCAGAATCACCGCCAGCAGCCCCAACCCGACCAACACGAGCTTGGTCATCGATTCGGCGCGTGGCCAGGGGCTGAGCCGCCAGGGCAGGGAAAAAGCCACCAGCGCCATCAAGAGCCCGGTCAGACTGCCATAGCCCACGGCGTTATAGGCCGGCGTGTCCGGGCGCAACGGGCTGGCGAGCGCCAGAACAATAATGATGAGGCTGGCCACTAGCGCCGCCAGCATGAAGCCGCATAATGCTTTGCCAAGCACGGCCGGATTGATCCGGGTAAAGGCCAGCCCCAAAATCCAGAACCCCAGCAAGAAGCGCAAGGCGGCCTCTAAGTCCGGCCCTGCAAGCTTGGCATTCACCATCGAAGAAAACAGGACGGCCAGGGCGGGCGCCGCCAGACACAGCAGGGTCACCCGGTATTTTTGATAAAAACCATGCAAGGGGTGGCCGCGGTATTGAACCAGGACGGCCAGGCTGCACAGCAGCAGTAAATAGAAAGCCGGACTGGGCAGGGTCTGGCCAGTCATGATCAGTAGAGGCATCAGCCCCACCACAAATACGAGCGATTTTTCCAGCATGGTGACAGTTGCCCAGGTTTAGTAGGACGAACGGGGGTTTGTGTGGCAGATTTGCTGATAGAAATCCATGGTGCGCTGGGCAAAGCCCCGCAGGGAAAATGATTTTTCTGCGTGCTTTCGGGCTGCCTGAGACATTACGGAAGAAATGGGTTCGGACAGGCGCTGGCGCAGCCAGGCATGAACCGCATCCACATTGCCCGCAGGCACAACCCAGCCATCGACCCCATCGCGCACGACCTCCGGCAGGCCGCCTGCATTGGAGACCAGCGTAGGCAGGCCAGTGGACAGAGATTCCGCCGCCGCGAAGGAAAATGCCTCGTGCAAAGACAGCACAAACCCTATATCTGCTGCTGCCAGCACAAGCTCCGGACGCTCTACCAGCCCCGGAAACACGACGCTGGTGCCAACCCCAAGGCGGCTGAAGTCCTGCTGCAACTGGCCACGCAAGGGATCTCCGGCCACCAGCAGGCGCACTCGGGCGCGCAACGAGATCGGTAGCTTTGCAATGGCCTGGGCCAGATAAATCCAGCCCTTGTCGCGATCTGTGCCGCCCACGCTGGCCAGCACCAGGGTATCCGCCGGCAAGTCGCCCATGAACTGCTGGCGCAAGGCCTGTGCCCGGGCTGCGGTCACCGGACGAAAGCGATTGGTATCCACCCCATGATGGATGGTTCGGATCGGGCAGCGTGAAAAGCTGGAATCCAGCAACAGGCTGCTGACAAAATCGCTGACGCCGATCGCACCATCCGTGCCCATTTGGGCGCGGATGTAATTGCCCATGCTGCGGATCGGCACGGTATTGTGTTTGGTCCAGATAATACGCGGCCGATTGCGCAAGCCCACGCGGGCCAGCATGGCCTGGCGATGATCGGCGGAACCGTTTACATGAATCAGGTCGAACTGGCCATCGCGCAACAGCAAACGCAGGGTGAGGACCTCAGCGCTCATGGCGGCGGGGCGCGTATTGAATGTCACATCCAGACATTGCACACCCGGAATATCGCTGGCCATGGCATACAGTCGGCTGGTGCTGGGAGAAGCGACGGCAATCTGGTGTTCGCCCTGGAAGCTGCGCGCGAGGTTGGCGATATAGTTCGCGTGGCCGCCACCATTACGGGGGTGAAAATTGGTGTAGAGGATTTTCATGATACGGCCCGATCCGTTGCGCTGGCCTGGCGCTGCAGGCAATAGAGTTTAACGTAGCGATAAAAGCTGCCGGTACCTGCCATCCCCGCCAGCATCAGGCCCTGCCAACCATCCAGCATGCCCAGCCGCAGCACATAATGGCGAAAAAATGTCCAGAATCCATGGGCGAAAGGACCCAGCAAGGTCGTGCGGCGACCCTGATCGTAAGCCATGCGGGCGGCCTCGGCAGAGTAGCGGTTAATCTTGTCGATGAAGACTTCCAGCGTGGCATAAGGATAGTGCAGAAAATGCCCCGGCAATGTGCCAAGATTGCCCTGCACTTGCACGCGTTCGTGCACGGCGGCATCGGTGAAGCGCCCGGCCTGCCGACGAAAAAGACGCACGACATGATCCGGCCACCAGCCGCTATGCTTGATCCAGCGGCCACAAAAATTGGACAGGCGCGCAATCCGGTAAGCGTCTGCCGTTGGCGCCTGCAGAACCTGCTGAATATGATCCGCCAATTCGGGCGTTACCCGCTCGTCGGCATCGATCGACAGCACCCAATCGCCCGAGGCCAGATCCAGGGCACGATTTTTCTGGGGGCCAAAGCCCGGCCAATCCGGGCTTTGATGCCAGATCGCCCCATGCTGACGCACGATGTCGCCCGTGGCATCGGTGCTGCCGGAATCCAGCACGATGATTTCATCGGCAAAACCCAAGGTATCCAGGCAGGCACCAATATGGGCAGCCTCGTTTTTGGTGATGATGATGACGGACAGCCGTACGGTATCCATACGGTCAACCGGCATAGTGCTGGCCGCGCTTCCAGCGTTTCCAGGCATTGAAGGCCGGCCCGATGATCGGGCTGGCAGCCACCTGGATGCGACGACCCATCGATGCCCCACTGGTATTACGCACGGCAAAGCGAAAGATCGACGCCGGATCGGCGCCAGGGCGATTTTGGCCAAAGGCCCGCGTGGTATACAAGTGAGAAAACCCGACATCCCGAGCGATCCGTACATAATCCGCATCAAAATAGCCTTGGGGCCAGCACAGGTGATCCGATACGCTGCCCAGATGCTCTTGCAAACAGGCGCGCGACTGGCTCAGTTCTTCAAGCATACGGATGTTTTTGGTGGCGGGGTCTTGTTTGTCCCATCGGGTATGCGTATGCGTATGGCTATGGAATTCACATACGTCATCGGCCTGCATCAGGGCAATCTCGGACCAGCGCAAGGCGATATCGCCGGCCTGCCCCTCAGTGACCTTTCGGGTGCAAATGGCGTGATCGGGGGTTTCTGGCAAAGCGTCCCCCTGCCCGGTTGCGGCATGCCGGGCAGGGCCGTCCCTCACCCAACTGGTGACCAGAAAAATGACGGCATGAAAGCCGAACTCACGCAGCAAAGGCCAGGCGTGTACGTAGTTATCCAGATAGCCGTCATCAAAGGTAATCAGCACAGAACGCGCGGGGGCCGGAGCGCCCGCCAGGTGTGCAGCAAACTGCGCACACGTGAGGCTGCGATAGCCGTGCTGCTTCAGCCATGCCAGTTGATCCCGGAAATGCGCGGGGGTGACGTTGATGGCCCCACCTGCCGGGGTGACATGGTGGTACATCAGCACAGGCACCGTGCGTCTTGAACTCATGGCTGTCGCTCCTGTAGCCACCTTATATAGCATTGCTCGGTCTGGCGGACCAGGCCTTCTAAGGTAAACCGATCCGTCCCCCGAACCGTCTGCAAGCCCGCCTGACCCATGGCCCGACGGCGCGCCGGATCATCGACCAGGGACTGCAATGCCTGAGCCAGGGCCGCCGTGTCATGCAGCGGCACCAGAATCCCGCTGATGCCATCTTGCATCATCTCGGCAACGCCGCCCACATCGGTGCCGATGACCGGCAGTCCGGCGGCGGCAGCCTCGACGAATACGGTGCCCGAAGCTTCTTGCTCGGTGGCCAGGGCAAACAGGTCAAACCCTGCCAGAACATTGGGGATATCCTGGCGGCGTCCGGTGAACAGGATTTTATTTTGCAGGCCCAGCGACTGTACGTAAGCCTGCAGTTCTTCGAGGGTTGGAGAGCCATCGCCCACCAGCACCAGAAACACATCGGGCCGCTGCAGCAAACCGGCCATGGCATCAATCAGTGCCCGATGGCCTTTTTTAGCGCGCATGACGGCCACGCAGCCCACCACGATGGCACCATCCGGCAAATCCAGTTCCTGACGCAGGCTGGAGTGTTCGACGCGGGGCGGCAAAGGGATCGGAGAATAGACCGTCGCCACCCGGTTCGGCGGCGCCCCCCGATCCAGCAACAACTGGCGCACGTGATCGCTGACCGTGGTAACACAGTGCGGCACCACGGTATAAGACAATAATGAGCCCGGGCGCACGGCAAGATGGCGCGTTCGTACGATCAGCGGCGTGCCGGCCAGACGAGCAGCCGCCCCCGCCAGCATGGTATCGCGTCGGCTGTGGGTATTGAGCACATCAAAGCGACCTTGACGGAGAATACGACGCACCTTCAGCAATCCCGCGAAATAATTGCGCGGACCATCCATCAACATCGTGTGCACCTGAAAGCCTTCGTCACGCAAACGCTGGGTCAGACGGGCGTGTGGCTGGCACAGGGCCTCCAGGTGGTGGCCAGCCGCCCGCATGGCGCACATTTCCTTGAAAATCCGGTTCTCTTGGCCGCCAAAACCAGTGGCAGCCTCTGAGTGCAGAATGCGTAATGGACTCATCCGTAAAAGACCTCGACCTGATCATAGGACAGCCACTGGCGGGCACTGGCGATCAGCGCATCATCCATGCGGACTCGCCAATCTTCCCCCAGGCGCAGCTGGCAGGCAAAGCCGGCACGCTGCAAGGAGAGTTCGACCGGCACCCCCGCATCCACCGAGCGCCAGGGTGCCAGCAGCGCGGTCAGGCGCACAAGATCGAGTTCAGCAGGCACCGACAGGCGCAGGCTGCGGGCGCGGGTCTCGCGCACGCGCTGCAAATCGTATAAATCGTCCGCAGAAACCCGCAATCCGCCGGAATATTCGTCGTGACTGACCCGCCCCTGAATCACCAAAGGACGATCTTCCTTCAGACTAAGCCGGTACTGTTCGTACAGTTCGTTGAAAATGGCGATTTCAATCTGCGCCGTACCATCATCCAGCAAGGCATACAGCATTTTGCCGCGCTTGGTCATGCGCGGGCGCACGGCGGCCAATACCCCCGCCAACCACTGCTGGCCCCGTGATGGTGCCAGCCGCGCCAACGGCGTCGGGGCGACCCGGCGGATCTCATCGCGCCAGGCCTCGAATAGATGACCGCTGAAATAAAATCCCAGGGCGGCTTTTTCCTCGGTCAGGTAGGTCTGCAGATCCCAAGGAGTGACACGCGCAAGTTCGCCCGCCACCAGTTGATCGGAGTCATTGTCGAACAGCGAGCCCTGATTGGCATTGCGTTCAGCCTGCTCGGCAGCCTCGATGGCACTGCCCAGGGTTGCCAGCAAGGCGGCACGGTTGTCCTCAAGCAGATCGAAGGCCCCTGCCCGGATCAGGGCCTCGATGGTGCGCCGGTTGACGGCATGGCGGTCGACCCGGGCACAAAAATCAAACAGACTGGCAAAGGGGCCACCCGCCTGGCGGGCCGCTAAAATAGCTTCGACCGCGCCCTGGCCTGTGCCTTTGACCCCGCCCAGGCCATAGCGAATCGTGCGTGGCGGGCGGCCCTGGGCGGTATGTTCGTCGGCCACCGGCGCAAAGCGATAGCCAGAAGCATTCACATCGGGCGGCAAGACGGCCACGCCGTTATCCACGGCGTCGCGCCAGAAGATCTGGACCTTGTCGGTATCGTCCATATCCGACAGCATGGTGGCCGCCAGAAACTCGGCGGGATGATAGTGCTTCAGCCAGGCTGTCTGATAGGAAATCAGGGCATAGGCGGCCGAATGACTTTTATTGAAGCCATAACCGGCGAACTTCTCCATCAGGTCGAACAGGTGGGCGGCCAAGTCGGCATCGTAGCCTTTCTTGACCGCGCCTTCCTGGAAGACAACCCGGTGCTTGGCCATTTCCTCGGGCTTTTTCTTACCCATGGCGCGACGCAGTAAATCCGCCCCGCCCAGCGAGTAACCCCCGATGATCTGCGAGATCAGCATCACCTGTTCCTGGTAGACGATGACGCCATAAGTGCTTTTCAGCACAGGTTCCAGGTCAGGATGGAAATAATCGACTTCGGCCCGACCGTGCTTGCGATTGACGAAATCGACCACCATGCCGGATTCCAGCGGTCCTGGACGAAACAGGGCCAACAAGGCGATCACGTCTTCAAAGGTATTGGGCTGCATGCTTTTCAGCAGCTCTTTCATGCCGCGGGATTCCAGCTGGAACACCGCCGTGGTGTTGGCCGAAGACAGCAAGGCGTAGGTGGCGGCATCATCCAGCGGCAGACTCATGATGTCGAAGTCGCGCTGGTCCGGATTGAACTCGCGCACATAGCGCACGGCCCAATCCAGGATGGTCAGATTACGCAGCCCCAGAAAGTCGAACTTGACCAGACCGACGTCTTCCACGTCGTTCTTGTCATATTGCGATACCACGCTGGTTTCGTTGCCAGGCTGGCAATACAGCGGGGTGTAATCCGTGAGTTTTCCGCGCGCAATGATCACGCCGCCAGCGTGCATGCCGATATTGCGTGTCAGGCCTTCCAAAGGACGCGCCAGGTCGATCAGGGCGCGGATTTCTTCGTCCGTGTCGTAACGCTCGCGAAACGCGGGCTCGTTGGCCAAGGTGCGTTCCAGCGACCAGGGGTCCGCTGGATTGAAGGGAATCATCTTCGAGAGGTTGTCGCACACGCTATAGGGCATTTCCAGCACCCGCCCTACATCGCGCACGACCGCCTTGGCCCCCAAGGTGCCAAAGGTGGCGATCTGGCTGACGGCATCGCGCCCGTATTTTTCCTTGACGTACTCAATCACGCGTTCGCGGTTGTCCTGACAAAAATCGATGTCAAAGTCAGGCATGGACACGCGTTCGGGATTCAGGAAGCGCTCGAACAGCAAGTCGTAGCACAAGGGGTCCAGATCGGTGATGCCCAGGCTATAGGCCACCAGCGAACCCGCCCCCGAACCACGCCCAGGGCCAACCGGCACGCCATGGCCCTTGCCCCAGTTGATGAAGTCCTGCACGATCAGGAAGTACCCCGGAAAGCCCATGCCGACGATGGTCTGGCATTCGAGATCCAGGCGCTCCTGGTAGGCAGGCATCTGCTGCGCACGCTCGGCGGGGTCGTCATACAGCTGCAACATGCGGCGCTGCAGGCCTTCGTTGGCCAACCGCACCATGTAGTCATCCAGCGTGACGCCATCGGGGGTAGGAAACAGGGGCAGCTCTGGGTGACCCAGAGTCAGGCTCAGATTGCAGCGCTGGGCAATCCGTACGGTATTGCTCAGGGCCGACGGCACATCGGCAAAGCGCTGGGCCATGTCGCTGCTGTCGGTCAGGTATTGATCCGGCGTGAAGCGTTTGATCCGGCGTGGGTTGCCCAGCAATTCGCCATCGGCGATGCAGACCCGGGCCTCGTGGGCGCGAAAATCATCCGCCGCAATGAACTGAATGGGGTGTGTGGCGACCACCGGCAAGCCACAATCGGCCGCCAGCCGCAAGGCTGCCTGCACATAGACTTCATCGCCGTCGAACCCGGCGCGCTGCAGTTCGATGAAATAATTACCTGGAAAATCAGCCGCCCACAGGCGAGCCAAACGACGGGCCTCGTCAAGACGGCCTGCTTCCAGGGCCTGACCGACATCCCCTGCCCGGCCGCCCGATAGAATAATCAGACCCGTGTGGCCGATCAGCCATTCGCGCCGGATTTCCGCCCGGCCACGACTGCTGTTGTCGATCCAGGCGCGGCTTAGTAATTCGCACAGCGCCAAATAGGCGGCATGATCGGTCGCCAGCAGCAAAATACGAAAAGGCTTATCGACATCCTGGGTATTTTCCAGCCAGACATCAGCGCCCACGATAGGCTTGATGCCGGCCTTGCGGGCGGTTTTATAGAACTTGACCCAGCCAAACAGGTTGCACAGGTCGGTAATGGCCATGGCTGGCTGGCCAAAGGCCTTGGCCTGATTGATCAAATCAGGAATACGGGCAATGCCATCCACCACCGAAAATTCGGAATGGCTGCGCAGGTGAACAAACAAGGGAGATTCAGGGGACATCGTCATGGATGGATTGTACTGAAGGATAGGTGGTGACCCATTTAGCGCGGCATGGCAGACCAGGCTTTTTGCAGGCGCTTGACCGAAACCGGGAAAGGGGTGCGCAAAGTCTGGGCAAACAGAGCGACACGCAGCTCTTCCAACTGCCAGCGAAATGCGTCCAGCTGCGCATCGGGGGCGCCCTTCAAGGCTATCCGGGCGCGCTGCCAGGGGGCAATCAACAAGGCCATCTCTGCCATCAGACGGGCGTCACGCGCCGGATCTTCGCGTAATTTATCAATCCGCATCTGGGCCGCCTTGAGATAGCGTGGCAGATGTTTCAACTGCTCGGCCGGTGTCTGTTGAATGAAGTGGGCGCCCACCAAAGCATCCAACTGTTGACGCATATCCTGCTGCGCGGCGGGCCAGGACTTGGCCTGCGGCAGTTTTTTCTGCAGTGCAGTACGCTCCTGCAAGACGAGCGCCACCAGTCGGGCGAGTTCCTGGGCCAACAGATTCAGGCGTGTGCGAGCGTCTTCGCTGCGCTGGGCAAAGGATTCAGCCGATTCGGGCCAGGGCTCCATCAGGCAAGCCTGATCAATGGCGGCATCGATCAACTGGTCGCGCAAGTCCTGCTGGCTGCCTAAATCCATGTACAACATGGCCATGCGGGTCAGGTCGGGCAGGTTTTTTTCCAGGTAGCGCACCTGCTCGCGCAGGGCCAGGCGAAACAACCGGCGCAGGCCTGCCGCATGAACGCGCCGCGCCTGCTGCGGATCATCAAATACATCCAGGTCGCAGGACTCTCCTCGATCACGCAAGGCTGGATAACCGATCAGGGATTGGCCGCCCCGATGAATTTCCAGCAGCTCCGGCAAAGCACCAAACGTCCAGGCCGTCAGATTCTCATGCTCCAGCACCTGGGCCACCTGCTGGTCTCTGGCGGCCAACTGCTGAAACGAGGCCTGGGCTTCACGGCCATGCTCTGCCCGCAGTTGATCCAGGCTGCGCCCGCCAGACAGCATACGACCGTGCTCATCGACGACTTTGAAGTTCATGAACAAGTGGGCCGGCAGAGTTTCGAGCTTGAAGTCAGTGATGGCCAGCCGTATCCGGCACTCATCCCAGACATCCTGTGCAATCGCCTCCAGCAGGCCCAGGCCAGGATCGGCAGCACGTTCAAACCACCGGTCATGAAACCCCGCAGCGTAGTCCGGCAGTGGCACGCAATGGCGACGCAACTTCTGCGGCAGCGACTTCAGCAACAGATGGACTTTTTCCTTCAACATCCCCGGCACCAGCCACTCACAGCGCGATGACTCGATCTGGTTCAGCGTAAACAGCGGCACCGTCAAGGTCATGCCATCACGGGGGGAACCCGGTTCAAAGTGATAATCCACCGCCAGCTCTGTTCCTGCCCAGGACAGGCGACGCGGAAAGACCTCAGTGGTCACCCCGGCCGCATCATGCTGCATCAATTCGTCGCGGTTCAGTCTCAAGCGCTCGGTCTGGACCGCATCCAACTGGCCGAACCAAGCCTCCAAGGTCGCCGTCTGGCAGATATCCTGAGGGATCTGCTGATCATAAAAAGCATAAATCAGTGCATCATCGACCAGAATATCCGGGCGGCGGCTCTGGTGCTCCAGACGTTCTATCGCCGTAATCAAGCGGCGATTATGCGTGATGAAGGGCAACTTGCTGTCGATGTCGCCCTGCACCAGGGCATCCCGGATGAAAATTTCACGGGCGGCCTGCGGATCAACGCGGCCATAGTGCACGCGCCGCCCGGTATACACCGGCAGGCCGTAAACGGTACCGCGTTCATTGGCCACCACCTGGCCGGCCTTTTTTTTCCCAACGCGGATCGGACCAGGCTTTTTTCAGCAAATGGGCGCCCGCTCGTTCTACCCAGGTTGGTTCGATCTGCGCCACACAGCGGGCATACAAGCGCGTGGTTTCAACCAATTCCGCTGCCAACACCCAGCGCCCCGCCTTTTTCTGCAGGGGCGAACCCGGATGAATGGCAAAACGGATATCCCGCGCGCCCTGATATAAATTGGCGTCATCCGATTTCATGCCGATATTGCCCAGCAAACCCGCCAGCAAGGCCATGTGCAGTTGTTCGCGGGTGGCCGGAGTCTGGTTCAAGCGCCAGCCCTGCTCGCGCGCCAGTGTCAGCAACTGAACGTGCGTGTCATGCCATTCGCGCAGGCGAATGGGCGATAGAAATTTTGCCCGCAACTGATCCACCAGCTTGCGCTGAGAGGCCTTATGCGCGACTTGTTCGCCATACCAGGCCCAAAGTTTCAGCCACGTTTGAAATTCGGATTGCTTGTCGCGAAACTGAGCGTGGGCATTGTCGGCTGCCTCACGAGCCTGCATGGGCCGTTCTCGCGGGTCCTGAATGGACAAGGCAGCGGCAATGACCAGGACCTCGGTCAGGCATTGCTGATCGTGCGCGGCATAAATCATGCGGGCAATCCGCGGGTCCACCGGCAATTTGGCCAAAATCCGGCCCACGGCGGTCAAGTGGTTGCGCTCGTCCAAGGCGCCGAGTTCCTGCAACAGCTGGTAGCCATCGGCAATCGCGCGACCGGTGGGTGGCTCGACGAAGGGAAAGGCCTCCACATCGTCCAGTCGCAAAGCTTTCATGCGCAAAATTACCGATGCCAGCGACGAACGCAGAATTTCCGGATCGGTGAATGGGGCGCGTTGTTTGAAATCCTGCTCGGCATACAGGCGGATGCACACGCCAGGCCCCAGGCGACCGCAACGGCCTGCCCGCTGATTGGCCGAGGCCTGGCTGATGGGCTCGATCCGCAATTGCTCGACCTTGCTGCGCCAGGAATAGCGCTTGATACGCGCCAAGCCGCTATCGACCACATAGCGGATGCCAGGGACGGTCAGCGAGGTCTCGGCCACGTTCGTGGCCAGCACAATGCGCCGCAGATTGCTGCGCGGATGAAAAATCTGTTCCTGCTCGGCACGTGACAAGCGGGCGTACAGCGGCAAAACCAGAGCGCCGGCAGGATGGCGCTTACGCAAGGCCTCGGCACATTCGCGGATTTCGCGCTCGCCAGGCAAAAACACCAGCACATCACCCGTGCCATGGCGGGCGCACTCATCCACCCCATCGACCACGGCATCGACCAGATCACGCTCCTCGTCGCTCTGGCTGACGGCATCGGCCTGAAGGTCATCGGGCCGCACCGGCCGGTAGCGCATTTCAACCGGATACAAGCGCCCGGATACCTGAATCACGGGCGCAGGCTTGGCCTCAGTGCCAAAATGGCGAGCAAACCGATCCGCATCAATCGTGGCCGAAGTGATGATGAGCTTGAGGTCTCGCCGCCGGGCCAACAGCCGCTTTAAAAACCCCAAGAGGAAATCAATGTTCAGGCTGCGCTCGTGGGCTTCGTCAATGATCAGGGTGTCATAACGGCGCAACAAAGGGTCGCGTTGGGTTTCCGCCAGCAAAATCCCGTCCGTCATCAGCTTGATGGCGGTCGCGGGACCAGACCGGTCACTGAAACGGATTTGATAGCCCACCCAATCGCCCAGTTCGGTGTGCAGCTCTTCGGCCACACGCTGAGCCACGGAAGTCGCCGCCAAGCGGCGGGGCTGAGTATGCCCGATCATCCCCTGACGGCCACGCCCCAATTCCAGGCAGATTTTAGGGAGCTGCGTAGTCTTGCCCGAACCAGTTTCACCGCAGACAATCACTACAGGATGATCGGCAATGGCCTGGGCGATCTCCTGGCGGCAGGCACTGACAGGCAAGTCTTCTGGATAGCTGATCGTCGGCAGCGGCCGATCACCGGCGCCAGCGGGTGCCGGTGGCACCGCTGGGCGCGTCCTGCGACTACGGCTGGGCACTGCTTGATCAGACGCTGTCGACGCGGGGCGCGGGCCACGGGATGCTCGATCGGTTTTTGGTACTGGGGTTTCTGGCAAAACGGAAAATTCCACGAATAAGATGAGTCGGCTGGCTCTATAAAGCCCGATACTGCCCAGCCTGACCGACACTGCTGTCAGCAAAGTGCAATCCCTCATTATAATTTCGAGAGTCAGCTACCTTACCGTCACCAGTCTTTGTCATGAGCGCCACAGAAACCGATACCTATTCCGCCCAGGATGCCCCCGAATTCGCCCCGGCCCAGTTCGTGCGCTGGTTTCGCGAAGTCGCGCCCTATGTACACGATTTTCGAGGCAAGACCTTTGTCGTGGCTTTTGGCGGAGAACTCATCGAGGACAATGGCCTGGAAGCCCTGGTGGCCGACCTGTCACTGCTGTCGGCCCTGGGGGTCAAGCTCGTCCTGGTGCATGGTTCGCGTCCTCAGGTCAACGAACAACTGCGTCTGAAAGGATATACCACGCAGTTTGGCCGCGGCACCGAGACCACCACTCCGGAAGCCCTGGAATGCGCCAAGGAAGCCGCCGGCGAAATCCGCCTGGATATCGAGGCTGCCTTCAGCCAAGGGCTGCCCAATACGCCCATGTCGCACGCCAAAATCCGGGTAATGTCCGGCAATTTCGTGACGGCCCGGCCCGTGGGCGTGATTGATGGCGTGGACTACCGCCGCGCCGGCACCGTGCGCAAGCTGGATATCGACGCCATGCACAACGTGATCAGCCAAGGCGCCATCGTGCTGCTGTCGCCGCTGGGATTTTCACCCACCGGCGAGGCCTTTAATCTGGCGATGGAAGACCTGGCCACCAACGCCGCCGTGGCCCTGCGGGCAGAAAAATTGATTTTCCTGACACAAAACCGCACCGTGACCGAAATGGACGGCTCAGTAGACACCGAGCTGGCCCGCAAGGACGCAGACGACCTTCTGGCCCAGAATATCCTGGACGAAGACACCACGGCCTTTTTGCGCCATGCCTCGCTGGCGGTCAAACGCGGCGTGGCGCGGGCGCATTTGGTGCCCTACACACTGGATGGCAGCATCCTGCTGGAAATTTTCACCCACGATGGGGTGGGCACCATGGTGGTCGAAGACACCCTGGAAGACCTGCGCCCCGCCATGGCCGATGACGTCGGTGCCATCGTGCAGCTGATCGAGCCGCTGGAAGCCGATGGCACGCTGGTGCCGCGCGGACGCGCCGTCATCGAGCGCGACGTGGAAAGGTTTACCGTGCTGGAACACGATGGCGTGATCTACGGCTGCGTCTCCGTCATCCCTTATGCCAAGGACAGCATGGCCGAAATGGCCTGCCTGATCGTACACCCCGAATGGCAAGGCACGGGCGACGGCGAAAAGCTCCTGCGCCACGCCGAGGCCAGCGCCCGATCGCTGGGGGCCAAGCGCCTGTTCGTGCTGACCACCCGCACCTCGCACTGGTTTCTGAAGCGCGGCTTTGTCCAAGGGGGGGTATCCGACCTGCCCTACGAAAAACGCGCCCACTATAATCACTCACGCAACAGCCTGATTTTCATCAAAAGGCTGTAAACCATTCCTGTTATTCGCACGAGAACCCCACGATGAAAATCCTAGTTACGGGCGGCGCGGGCTTTATCGGCTCGGCCCTGATTCGTCATCTGATCAAGCAGACGGAACATACCGTCGTCAATGTCGATAAGCTGACCTACGCTGGCAACCTGGAATCCTTGTCGCCGATTGCCGACAGCCCGCGCTATGCCTTCGAACACCTGGATATTTGCGATGCCGCCGGGATGGCCGGGGTCTTTAGCCGACACCGCCCGGACGCGGTCATGCACCTGGCTGCCGAATCCCACGTGGATCGCTCGATTGAGGGGCCTTCGGCCTTCATCCAGACAAATATGGTGGGCACCTATACGCTGCTGGAAGCCACCCGCCAATACTGGAACACACTGGATGACGCCGCAAAATCGGCGTTCCGCCTGCACCATATCTCCACCAACGAGGTCTACGGCGACCTGGACGGCACTGACGACCTGTTCACTGAAACCACGCCTTACGCACCCAGCTCACCCTACTCGGCCAGCAAGGCCGGATCGGACCATCTGGTGCGAGCCTGGCAACGCACCTATGGGCTGCCTGTGCTGGTGACGAACTGTTCAAACAATTATGGCCCCTACCATTTCCCGGAAAAGCTGATTCCGCTGGTCATCCTGAATGCCCTGGAAGGTAAGCCATTGCCGGTCTACGGCCAGGGCCTGCAGGTCCGCGATTGGCTCTACGTCGAAGACCATGCCTGTGCCCTGCTGCGCGTCCTGGAAACCGGCGTTCCGGGTGAGACCTACAACATCGGCGGCCATAATGAACAGCGCAACATCGAGGTGGTGCACGCCATCTGCGACCTGCTGGAAGAACTGGCCCCCCAGCACCCCGCCGGCGTGACGCATTACCGCGACCTGATCACCCATGTCACGGATCGGCCAGGCCACGATTTGCGCTACGCCATCGACGCCAGCAAAATCCAACACGAACTGGGCTGGACCCCGCAGGAAACCTTTACCAGCGGGCTGCGCAAAACCGTGCTGTGGTACCTGGCCAACCACGATTGGTGCCGCAATGTCCAGGATGGCAGCTACCAGCGCCAACGCCTGGGCCTGGTGTCCTGATTTCCGGAATCTTTTATGACCAAAACACCCTTGCATATTCTGGTGACCGGCGCCAACGGCCAGTTGGGCCACTCGCTGCAGACGCTGGCCGCGTCTCAGGCCAGCCACATCACCTATGCGTTCACCGACCGCGAACATCTGGACATCACAGACGACGCTGCCGTGGCCCGCTGGCTCGACCAGCACCCGGCGGACTGCCTGATCAATGCCGCAGCCTACACGGCAGTAGACCGCGCCGCCACCGAGCCCGACGCCGCGATGGCCATCAACGCCCATGCTCCCGCCCTGCTGGCCCGACACTGTGCTGCCCGCCGCATGCACTTGTTGCATGTGTCCACGGATTATGTATTCGATGGCACCCTGGACCGGCCCTATCGCGTGGACGACACCCCGGCCCCCTTGAACACGTATGGCCGCAGCAAACTCCTGGGCGAGCAAGCCATTTTGCAGCATGCCCCCGATGCCCTGATTCTACGCACCAGCTGGGTGTTCAGCGCCTGGGGCGGAAATTTCGTGCGCACCATGCTGCGCCTGGGCGCTCAACGCGACCATCTGCAGGTAATCGATGATCAGGTCGGCGGCCCCACCTGGGCCGGTCATCTGGCGCAAGCCCTGCACCAATTGGCCCTGCGATTGCACACCCCCGGCCTGGATACCCCCGGGGGCCTATACCATTGCAGTGGCGCACCGGATGTCAGCTGGCATGGTTTTGCCCAGGAGATTTTTCAGCAAGCCCTGAAGCGCGATATGCTGAAAAAAGTGCCTACTCTGGAAGCCATCCAAGCCACAGCCTGGCCATCCCCCGAGCCTCGGCCTGCCAACAGCCGCCTGGATTGTTCCCGCCTGGATACCTTGCTAGGGCCGATAGCGCGCGACTGGCGCATAGGCCTGGGCCAGGTGCTGGATACCTGGCGCAACGAAGCCACCTGACCGGCGACGATACCTGCTCACTGATTGATTCAACCACGAGATCCGACGACTATGCCCCGCATGATTCATTGCCGAAAACTGGACCGCGAGGCCCCCGGCCTGGACTACCCCCCCTATCCGGGCGAAATCGGGGCGCGCATCTGGCGCGAAATCTCCCGGGACGCCTGGGCCAAATGGCTGGATATCCAGACCCGGCTGGTCAACGAAAACCACCTCAGCTTGGCCGAGCCCGAGGCGCGGAAATTCCTGGCCGAGCGCATGCAGGCATTCTTATTTGATGATCAGGATGTCGAGGCCCAGGGCTATACTCCGCCTAGTGCCTGAATAAAACGAGGGGCGGCCACGCTTCCAAGCGTGGCCGCCCCTCGTTTTGCCTTATACGCTTAGTCGCGCGGCTGGGCTGGTTCTCCGCGCGCCATGCGTTCGGTGTTGTTGACCCCGGTGTGGCGCACATCATCACCGCGCACCATGTAGATGACACGTTCGGACATGTTCTTGGCATGGTCGCCGATACGTTCCAGGGCCCGGGCGATGAAGATCAAATCAATGGAATGCGAGATCGTGCGCGGGTCCTCGATCATGTAGGTAATGATGTGACGCAAGGAAGCCTTCCATTCCTTGTCCACGTCTTTGTCGTTGCGCACCACCTGGGCGGCGGCCACGGGGTCTTCGCGGGCAAAGGCATCCAGCGCGGCGCGTATCATGCTGGCCACCGCATCGGCCATGTGGCGCAATTCGACCACGGGTTCGTAGGCGGAATCGGCTTCATGCAGACGGCGCGCGACCTTGGCGATTTTTTCGGCCTCATCACCACAGCGTTCCATGTCGGTCAGCATCTTGGAGATCGACAGCAGCAGGCGCAAATCGCCTGCGGTAGGCTGGTTGCGGGCAATCAGCTGGCTGATGCGCTCGTCGATGTCGACCTCGAATTGGTTGACCTGTTTTTCGTGTTCGCGCACCCGATCAACCAGTTGGAGTTCACCCTCGGACAGAGCCTGGATGCCATCCAGCACCATGGATTCGACCAGCCCACCCATTTGCAGGAACATGGAGCGCGTGGTTTCGAGCTCGGTGTGAAATTGCTTGTTAGTGTGTTCCAGCATAGAGACCTCTGACTGCCTGCTTTCGAGGCGAATGTAACAAGGACACAGCGTACCATCCCATCAAGGGATTGTGAAGGTGGCGCCATGTGATGTTCAGGATAGCAGGCGGATATGACAACTGAATGACAGGCTCAGTCGTCCTGGAGTTCCAGGCGGGACACGCCGTTTTGACCGGCCACCAGGGCCACATGGGCACCGGAGATGGCAAACAGGCCGCAGCAGACAATGCCGGGAATATTATTGAGCATGGCCTCGAAGGCGGCTGGATCGTTTTCGTAGTACAACCCCGCCACATCCAGAATCTGATTGCCGTTATCGGTGATAAAACCATCGCGCAACTGCGGCCCCCCCCCCAGTTGGCGGATTTCACGGATCACGGCCTCGCGGGCCAATGGAATGATCTCGATGGGCAGGTCAAAACCGCCCAGTTGCTCGACCAGCTTGGACTCATCCACAATGCAGACAAAGCGGTCAGCGACCGATGCGACTATTTTTTCGCGGGTCAAGGCCCCGCCCCCGCCCTTGATCATATTCAGCTGATGATCGATTTCGTCTGCGCCATCCACATACAAAGCCATGCTTTTGACGTCGTTCAGGTCCAGCACGGCAATGCCTGCCGCCTGCAGGCGGCGGGTACTGCGCTCGGAACTGGAGACTGCCGCATGAAACGCAGCCCGATGCGCCGCCAGCAAATCAATGAACAAATCCACGGTAGAGCCGGTGCCCACCCCCAGAATGCTGTCAGGCTGCAACTGTGGCAGCACATAATCCAGCGCAGCCTGCGCGACCTGTTGTTTGAGTTGATCCTGGGTAAACATGAGCGATATCCGGTCTGGGTGATAAATCGGCCTATTTTAAGCGCGTTTGGCATCGGTTTTGACAAGCCCCTGATCCCTTTCAGGCGGGCTACCCTGCGCCTCAGTATAAATATCAGTGGACAAAACAAGCGAAAAAACAGAAGCTTCAAGCGCTAGCCCTACCCTGGAGGCGCTGTCGCAAACAGCCCTGATAGGGCTCTTTACCTTCCATCAAGGAAATATCATGTGTGATGCCATGTCCTGTCAGCAGCCAAAAGTCACATCTCGCCGCGATTTCTTACGCGCCACGACTGCGCTGTCCCTGATGACCACAGCGGGGCTCAGCGGCCTCAGCCCTGTCGCCTGGGCCGCCAGCCCCCCGAAACCAGACAACGTCTTGACTCCGGACGCGGCCATTCAACGGCTGATGGAAGGCAACCAACGCTACGCTTCGGGCGTCAGGCTGCGGCACAACTTCACCCATGACCGTGCCGCACTGGCGGGCGGACAGAACCCTTATGCCGCTATCCTGGGCTGTGCGGATTCCCGAGTGGCCCCGGAATACACTTTCGACGCCGGTCGGGGCGACCTGTTCATCGCCCGTGTGGCGGGAAATTTCGCCAACGACGACATGCTGGGCAGCCTGGAATACGCCGTGGCTGTCTTGAATGTGCCCGTCATTCTGGTATTGGGGCATGACCGCTGCGGCGCGGTAGATGCCGCCGTGAAGGCCGTGACCCAGGGCACCCATTTTCCGGGACACATCCAAAGCCTGGCCAACGCCATCGCTCCGGCGGTCAAACAGGCGCAATCACAGCATCCGACTCAGTTGCTGGACGCCGCCATCACCCAAAACGTCCAGGATAACGTCGCCAGCCTGAGCACCCAATCCGCCATCATCCGACAGGCGCAACAGGCCGGGAAACTGAAAATCATCGGCGGCGTCTACCGCCTGGATACCGGCAAGGTGGATTTTCAGCTCAAAACCGCCAGCTAGCCTGCAGCGACCCGGCATGACTCCGGGTCTGGCTGGACAACTGTCCGTCATACTGCAACCTGAGATCCAGACCATTTTTGCTGGAAACCTGCACTCCGGCGGACAACTGGCCCGACACGCGCCCGGTATTCAGCTCGGAATCAAACATATCCGTGCCGGATGGGGCCAGCGCGAATCGCGCCCGCGTATTCCATTGATCCGTACTGGCCAGCGCAACCCCGATGCTGGCATACGGCTGAACCACATAGCCGCTATTCAATTCGAAGCGCCCGCCAATTTCCAGGCCCGGGGTCAGGATGGCGGACCATTGCTGGTTGCTCTCTATGTACAGGTCGGCCGCCCCGGCCCCAGTCTCGCTAAACGATGGCATGCGCGTATACACCACATCCAGATTCACAAAGGGCTTGATATAGGCGTTGGACAAGGCCTGGGTGTAATCCACTCGCAGGCGCTGACCGATCGATGCAACGCGGGAACTGCTGCTGCCCTGTAGCCCCAGAACGGCCACATCGCGCGTGTTGTCGAATTTACCGTAGCTGCCCGTCACGGCCCCCAAATACCCGGTATCCCCCTTCAGGTGCTGGCGTTGTTGGTCAGCGCGAATCGATTGGTGTTCATAGGCGCCAACCACCCCCAGGGTCCAGGCCGGAGCAAGGCTGCGCTGCCAGCCGATCTGATAGGCAACACTATCGGATTTGAAACCAGGATTGCCACCACTGCCATCCACCCGCGACGTGTTTCCGATGATCCGCCCCCAGGTACACTGCTGCGGGTCCGATCGCAAGCCGAGCCCTGTCTGTTCCGGGCAACGCATCAGGGTATCGGCAAATGACGTCATGGCGCGGGTCTTCAGGGCGGCAGGCGCGGCCAACACGCCCGGCGAAAGATCATTCAAGGCGCTGGCATAGCGGGTACTACCCAGACCGGCCGCCCCATCCAGCAGCGCATACAAGCCGCCCAGCTTTTCGTTGCTGCCCCGGTCCTAGATATCCTGCAAATGCTGCCTGACTGCACCCAGGTTCTGACCCAGACCATACACCGAAGTCATCTGCCGGAATCTGGCCTGATCCACCGACAGCCCCAAGGAACTGCCCGATTGGTGCACACGGTAGGTAAACAGATCAGACCTGCCTTGCGCGGTCAGATCCGAGGATAGCTCATGGGCCTGCAAGAAACCCAGTTCGCGGGTAGGCACCAGCGAACTTGCCAGGACACGTACCCGGCCCTGGAGGCTGGCCCGGCCTTCTACCTGCAACTGATCGGCAGCACCCGGTACAAAGTCCGTCCCTATATTCAACCATCCCTGGCTGTCCTGGATATAGTCCCCCATCACTCGCAAGGTATCCCGAGCCAAGCCAGCACCTACCGTCACCTGGCCCTGACTGAAAATATGGCCATGAACCTGGGTGGCCCCGGAAAACGAACCTTGATTGGACAGACTGAGCGCGGTCGATGAGGCAGTAGGCCCCAGGAGATTGCCATCCAGCTCACCCTGATTGGAGATCCGCGTGAACCCGTCGCCCGTGTACTGAATCCCGGCCAGCCCTGCCTGACCGCTGACTTTACCGCCTAGTTGAATGATCACCAGATTGGTCAACCCACCCGGCACCCTGCTAATGCTATCGATCCAGATGGCCCCCCCGGTGGGCGACTGGCCAGCAAGCGTCTGCCCGCCCGACACCACACCAGAGACTGAAATCCCCACCGGGGGCAAAGTATTACCCACCCGCTGGGCACCATAGGACTGAGCAAAGACACCCCACGAATTTTGCCCCTGCACCTGGACAGTTCCATTCAATTCCAGGGACACGCCAGTGCTGTAGTTAAGCGGTTCTTCCGTACTGCCTGACGTAAACGAGTGCATGGCCCCGGCAAAGCTGCCATCGCCATATCCCCCCAAACTACCCGGCGCCCCCAAGGATTGAGCAATCACTCCATGCGCATTATCGCCTGTGGTATAGATCCCGCCACCGCCTGCAATGGATTGCACACCACACCGTGGGCATCATAGCCCGCCGTAGAAACAGCCACGCTGCTATTGGCGGCGTTCATGTTGATGATCCCGCCATTGCCCCCATTACCCACCGAACCGCCCCAGCCCAGCGACAGGGTCGGGTTGCTGGATGAATTGCTGCCCAGAATATCTGAAGCAACTGCCCCCTGGCCGCCTCCGCCACCAATGGACTGGGACAGCATGCCCATGGCATCTGCACCAGTCGTGACAATCTGGGTATTCACGTCAGCATTGATCTGGGCCGCATTGCCAGAAGCGCCTTGGCCTGCCTGTTTGACGGCACTGCCCCCATAGCCGCCTATGCTTTGCGCGGCGACGCCAATGGCCTGCACCCCACTGGTGCTAATACTGCTCTGCTGGCCAGCCTGATTGCCTTTGGATGCCAGATTGATCTGCACGCTGCACGCTGCACGATAGCGCGCTCAACAAGCCCTTAAAACAAGCGCCGCAAAATTTGCAATAATGCCGCGTCTCCTGACCATATCCCTATTATGTTCGACTTATTCTCCGGACTGCCGCTGGCTGTCGGGTTCAGCCTGGCGCTAGCGCTGGCGCTCGTCCTGGCATTTGAATTCATCAACGGCTTTCACGATACGGCCAATGCCGTTGCCACCGTGATCTACACCAAGGCCATGCCACCCCACCTGGCGGTGTTTTTTTCTGGCATCTGCAACTTCCTGGGAGTGCTGCTGGGCGGTGTAGGGGTGGCCTATGCCATTGTGCATCTACTGCCCATCGACGTTCTGCTCAACCTGGAAAACGGCCGTAGCCTGGCCATGGTGTATTCCATCCTGGTGGCGGCCATCGTCTGGAACCTGGGAACCTGGTATCTGGGCATTCCATCATCCAGTTCGCACACCTTGATTGGGGCTATTTTGGGGGTAGGCGTGGTCAATGCCCTGCTGGGCGACCTGCCCCTGGGCACCGGGGTCAACTGGGACAAAGCACTGGATATTGGTTTATCGCTGATTATTTCGCCCATAGCCGGCTTTATTGTGGCCGGCCTGATGCTGTTGATTCTGAAAAAGGGTTTTGTGGATTCGAAAATGCATAAAACGCCCGAACAGCGCCGTGCCATCGACAACAAAAAGCACCCGCCCTTCTGGAATCGTCTGGTGCTGGTGTTGTCCGCCATGAGCGTCAGCTTTGTGCATGGGTCCAACGACGGACAAAAAGGCATCGGCCTGATCATGCTGGTACTGATCGGGATCGTGCCCGCCAAATTCATCCTGGACCCCGCCGCCACACCCTACCAAATCCAACGCACCTACGACGCCACGCTACACCTGCAAAGCCTGTATGAGCGCAATACCAATGTACTGGGCGATTTTTTGGCGCTACAAAGCGCCCCCACCCCCTTGGCCCCTGATTTTCACTGCGACCCCAGCAATACCCCATCCACGATTCAAGCCGTGCGCCTCAGCCTGGACGGGGTGCATACCTACCGCGCACTGGCGCCTGAAGCCCGGGCGCAAATGCGCCGCTATTTGCTGTGTCTGGACGACACTGCCAGAAAAGTGGGCAGCTTGAAGGTCTTGCCTGCCGCCGAAGCGGCAGACTTGCAACGCCTGCGCAGCGACCTGACCATCACTGCCGAATACGCTCCCCTATGGGTGATTGCCGCCGTCGCCCTGGCCCTGGGGATAGGCACCATGGTGGGCTGGCGGCGTGTGGTGATTACCGTAGGCGAAAAAATCGGCAAACAAGGCATGACCTACGCTCAGGGCATGGCCGCGCAGATTACCGCCGTGGGGGCCATCGGGGTGGCCAACCTGTTCAGCCTGCCGGTATCCACCACCCAGGTCTTGTCGTCTGGGGTAGCTGGCACCATGGTGGCCAACCGCAGCGGCCTGCACAACGGCACGGTACGCACAATTCTGCTGGCTTGGCTGCTGACCTTTCCCGCCAGCATGCTGCTGTCGGGGGGGCTGTTCAGCCTGACCGTGCTGGCGCTGGGTATGTGACTGCACAACGGGGGCTTTCCCTCACGGGATCTTAGCCCCCTTGACGCTTTCCCGCCTGGATCTGCATCCGATTCACCGCCACGACAATCACGCCCACCAGCACGATGAACAGCGTTGCCAGGGCATTGATTTCGGGCTTCAACCCCAGGCGCACACGGGAAAAGACTTCCAGCGGCAAAGTCGTATAGCCAGGACCTGACAGGAATGCCGCCACTACCACGTCATCCAGAGACAGCGTAAAGGCCAGCAGCCAGGCGGCCATCAGCGCGGGCGCAATCAATGGCAGGGTAATCGTAAAAAAGACCTTCAGCGGCGAGGCCCCCAAATCCAGGGCGGCTTCTTCCAGGGAACGATCCAGGTCGCGCACGCGCGACTGGATGATGACCGCCACATAGGCGGTACACAGCGTCACGTGCCCGACCCAGATGGTGAACAGGCCATTGCCGTCCGGCCAACCCAGAAAGTTGGACATTTCCACGAACATCAGCAGCAGCGATATCCCCAGCACGACCTCCGGCATCACCAAGGGCGCACTCAACATTCCGATATACAGGCCAAAGCCACGAAACCGGCCCATTCTGGCCAACACATAACCCGCCCAGGTGCCGATCACCACAGCAGCGGTGGCTGTCAACAAAGCAATCAACAAGGACAGGCGCGCCGCTGAAAGCAGCGCCTGATCCTCGAACAGCGCCCGATACCAGCGCAACGAAAACCCTGACCAGGAATTCATCAAGGTGGAATCATTGAAGGAAAACACCATCAGGCAGGCGATGGGAATATACAGAAACCCATAACCCACCACCAATGACAGAAAACGGAACCAGGAAGAACGCCGCATCAGTGCTCCCTACCCATCATCTGGCGCGCCTGGTTGTACTGGAAAATGGACAAGGGCACCAGCAACAGCAGCACCATCACGCAGGTGACCGCCGCCGCCATGGGCCAATCGGCGTTATTGAAGAATTCATTCCACATGACCCGACCCATCATCAGGGTATTGGCCCCGCCCAGCATTTCCGGGATGACGTATTCGCCCACCGACGGAATGAATACCAGCATGGCGCCGGCAATCACCCCCGGCATGGACAGGGGCAACGTCACCCGCAGAAAAACCTGCCAGGGTCGCGCCCCCAGGTCATAGGCGGCTTCCAGCAGGCGGTGATCGAGCTTGACCAGATTGGCATACAGCGGCAGGATGAAAAACGGCAGATAGGCATAAACCAGGCCGATATACACCGCCAGGTCCGTGCGGTAGATCTCCAGGGGGGTATCGATAACCCCCATGCCCATCAGCAGATTATTCAGCAAGCCGTCATTGCGCAATATCCCCACCCAGGCATACACGCGCAAAAGCAGCGATGTCCAGAACGGCAGAATCACCCCCAGCAGCAGCAGATTACGCAGCGCGGGACGCGAGCGCGCAATCTGATAGGCCATGGGGTAGCCGATCAGCGCACAGCACAGCGTGGTCACCAGCGCCATCTTGACGGAATTCAGATACACCGCCACATACATGCTGTCGGTGAACAGCAGAATATAGCCGCGCAGGTGCAGCGCCAGCGACAGGGTTTCGTCCGCAAACGTGGCAATCGGCAGATATGGCGGAATACCAAACTGCAGGTCCGAAAAGCTGATTTTCAGGACCAGCAAGAAAGGCACCAGTAAAAACAGCGTCAACCAGGCAAAGGGCAAGGCAATCGCCCATTGCCGGGCACTGGGACGGCGGCTGAGGTTCATGAGGCCAGCACCGTGCCTGCGTCATGCGACCAACTGACGTAGATTTCCTCGTCCACGCCGGGGGCTTCGGTCTGGCTCCAGACCAGGCTGGGCACGCTGGCCTCGATCATCTGGCCCGCATCCAGGCGAATCTGATAGCGCGCATAACTGCCCATCCAGGCCACATGCGAAACCATGCCATGCCCCCAGTTGGAGTCGGTTTCCGGCGCCTGTCGACCTACCCGAATCTGCTCGGGCCGGATCGAGACATGAACCTCCATACCCAGGGGTTCGCTGACGCCGTGGCTGACAAATAGCGGACGCGACAGGGCGTCAGACTCGATCTGCACATGATCGGGCTCATCCACCACGATCGTGCCGGTGAACAAATTGGTGGAGCCAATAAAGCCCGCGACAAAGCGGGTGCTGGGAAAAGCATACACATCATGCGGCGTGCCGCACTGCACGATCTGGCCTTCGGTCATGACCGCCAGGCGGCTGGCCATGGTCATGGCTTCTTCCTGGTCGTGGGTCACCATGATGCAGGTGACACCCACCTGGTCCAGGATTTTGACGAGCTCGATCTGCGTCGCCTGGCGGATTTGTTTATCCAGGGCCGACATGGGCTCGTCCAGCAACAGCAGCTTGGGGCGTTTGACCAGGCTGCGGGCCAAGGCCACGCGCTGCTGCTGGCCGCCTGATAACTGATGGGGCTTGCGCCGGGCATAAGCAGCCATTTGCACCAGATCCAGGGCCTCGAAGACGCGCTCATGGATCTCGTGGCGCGGCACGCCTTCTTGCTTCAGGCCAAAAGCCACGTTGGCCTCGACCGTCATGTGGGGAAACAAGGCGTAGGACTGAAACATCATATTGACCGGCCGCCGGTAAGGCGGCAGGCTGGTGATGTCCTCATCATCCAGGATGATGCGCCCGGACGTCGGCTCCTCGAAGCCTGCCAGCATGCGCAGCAGGGTCGATTTGCCGCAGCCCGAGCTGCCCAGCAGCGCAAAGATCTCGTGGCGGCGCACCGACAGGCTGACCGAGCGCACCGCAACCGTATCGCCAAAGATCTTGACAACGTCCTCGATGCGCACGAAGTCATCGGCCTCGCCCTGGCGGGGCATGCCACGCGGGTCCAGCATGGCCATCAACGCCCGGTTTTCAGCTGCGCCCAGAGCTTCGTCTGCAGGCGCAGGATATTCATGGGCTGAGGCTGGATGACAAACAGCGTGCGCGCGACCTCTGGCGAGGGATAAATCATGGGGTTGTCGGCGACTTCCTTGACCACGAACTCCCGGGCAGCCTGGTTGGCATTGGGATAGAACATGGTGTTGGTGATGGCCGCATGGACTTCGGGGGTCTCGATGTAGTTGATGAAGGCATGGGCCGCATCGACGTGTTCTGCACTCTTGGGGATGGCCATGGTGTCGAACCACACCGGCGCCCCGCCCTGCGGGATGTAGTATTCGATGGCGTAGGTCTTGCCGGCCTCACGGGCGCGGGCGGCAGCGATCATCACATCGCCGGAAAAGCCATACACCATGCACAGTCCGCCGGAAGCAAGCTCGTCGATATAGCCCGAAGAACTGAACTGACGAATATAGGGGCGGATGGACTGCAGCAGCTCGAAGGCGGCCTCGTAGTCCTTGGGTTCGCTGCTATTGGGGTCCTTGCCCAGATAATGCAGGGCGGCCGGAAATACCTGGGCGGCCTCGTCCAGAACGGAAATCCCACAAGATTGCAGCTTGGCTGCGTTTTCGGGCTTGAACAACATGTCCCAGGAGTTCAGCGGCGCATCCGGCCCCATGATGTCCTGCACCTGGGTGACGTTGTAGCCCAGGCCATTGGTGCCGTAGCCCCAAGGGACCAGGTACTGGTTGCCGGGATCGACCGTGGCCACCAGCGCCATCAGTTCAGGGTCCAGGTTCTTCCAGTTCGGAATCTTCGAGCGGTCAAGCTTCTGAAACAGACCACCCTGGACCTGTCGGGCGGCATAGTGGGTAGACGGAACAACCACGTCATAGCCGGATTTTCCGGTCAGCAGTTTTGCCTGCAAGGTGTCGTTGGTGTCGTAGACGTCGTAACGGATTTTTATACCCGTGGCCTTCTCAAAGCCCGACAAGGTATCCGGCGCCGTGTATTCGGCCCAGTTATAGACATTGACGACAGAATCCTGGGCGTGAACCGACCCGGCTGCAATCAGCGCGGTGGCGGCCAACAGGGTTTTAACGGTGCCGAATTTCATGGCAAGGTCCCCATAGAAAGGTAAATCACAGGATAGAGGGGGCAAGGCCCCAGGCTTTGGTCTGAAGGCCCGTTATTCAAGCCTTCAAACCGGCAATGTCCGCCAGACGGTGTCCAGCACATCCCACCACTGCGCTCCGCGCTCGCCGGCTACCTTAACCAAAGACCGTCGCAGTCGCAATAGGTTTTTATATTGTTGTGCCTCGGACACGACACCCAAGCGCGCCCGGTCGAAATCAATCAGCCAAACCCGGCCTTGTGAGTCGAACAGAATATTGTAGGCATTCAGATCGGCATGCCAGACCCCGGCCCGGTGCATGGCCCGAATTGCGGTCGCCACCGCCTGGGGATCGGCTTGATCCAGGCGGCTGGCCAGAGCCTGCGCACCGTCGATCCGGGCGACCAGAATCGCCGTGCGGTAAAACAGGCCCAACCGCCAGTACGCGGCCCCCAGAGGCTGGGGAACCAGCACCCCGGCGGCCTGTAAATGCGCCAGCACACGCACCTCGGCAAAAGCACGCACGCGGGCCTGTCCCAACCAGGCATAGCCGTCCGGCCCCAGGCGGGCGCGCAAGCCGCCCCGCCGATAATGGCGCAACACAGCGGGGCCATGTTCACCCGCCACAAACCAGGCGGCCTGACGACCGCCTTCCGCCACAGGCTTGGCATCCGCACGCTGAGGATCAAACCAGGCGGCATTGGCTGCAGCCGCCAAGGCCGTCGGCACGCAAAAAGCGCCATCGGCCAAAGGCCGCAGAACCCAACCGGATGGAATGCTGTTCATGCTGGACCTCGCAGCAGCAGCAAACCCATGATCAACAACAACATGCAGGCGAAAATCAGCTTCAGGCGGGCTTCGGGCAGCGCATAGGCCAGCCGCACGCCATAGGGCACGCACAGCAGGCTGCCCAGAGCCAGGGGCACCCCCACCAGCCCATGGGCCTGGCCATGCCAGGCGTAGGTGGCCAGGGCCACCACGGTACCTGGCACAATCATGGTCAAGGCCAAGGCTTGGGCCGTAGTCTGGCGCAAACGAAAAAGGCTGGTCATCAAGGGCACGGCCAACACCGAACCGCCCACGCCGAACACCCCACCGGTCAGGCCGGCAAAAATGCCAACCAGGAAATACCAAAAGCGGCGGACCTCGCCGACCTCGTGGAAATGGCTGTCGGGTCGAGCGCGGGCCTTGCGGCCCAGGCTCTCCCGAAAATAAAACAGGGCAATCAAAAAGACAAAGCCTGCATAAATGCGGCGCAGCAGCCACGGGTCTATACCCAGGGCGATCTGGGCGCCGATCCAGGTAAACAGCACCGAGCCGCCCGCCCCCGCCGCCGCAGAACGTAAGTCGATGGGCGCACGTTGATGGTATTTTCGGACTGTCAGCAATACCGCAGGCAAGACCATGATGAGTGCCGTGCCCTGAGCGGCCTGCTGGTCATACCCCAGCACCAACCCCAGCAGAGGAATGGCAATCAGGCCACCGCCGATACCCAGCACCCCGCCCGAAAACCCAATGACCCCACCCACTAGCAAACAGGCGGGAATCAACCAAAGGCTATCCATCACCGCAGCACGCTAAGCATGTCTTCGACCCGATCCACGGGCTGCACCTGCAAGCCGTCGATGGCCTGACGCGGTAGATTGGCCCGTGGCACGATGGCCTGGGTAAAGCCGAGCTTGGCGGCCTCGCGCAGGCGCTCCTGGCCCCGAGGGGCCGGACGGATTTCGCCTGCCAGGCCGATTTCGCCAAAGGCCAGCAAGCCTGCGGGCAAGGCCTGATCGCGCATGGAAGACAGGATCGCCAGCGCCACCGCCAAGTCGGCGGCGGGTTCCATGATGCGCACGCCACCGACGGCATTGACGAAGACATCCTGGTCGTAGGTGGCGATCCCCGCATGACGGTGCAGGACCGCCAGCAACATCGCCAGACGACTGCCCTCCAGCCCCACGGACAGGCGCCGGGGATTCGGCACATGCGCAGTATCCACCAGGGCCTGGACCTCGACCAGCAAAGGTCGCGTGCCTTCCTGGGTAGCCATGACGCAAGACCCGGCCACATCCCGCGCATGACCGGCCAGAAACAGGGCAGATGGGTTACTGACGCCTTTGAGGCCACGATCCGTCATGGCAAAAACACCCAGCTCATTGACCGCTCCGAAGCGGTTTTTGATGGCGCGCACCAGGCGGAAGGAAGAATGGGTATCGCCCTCGAAGTACAGCACCGTATCGACAATATGTTCCAGCACCCGAGGCCCGGCCAGGGCACCATCTTTGGTGACATGGCCGATGAGAATGAGGGTGACGCCGGTTTGCTTGGCCACCCGCGTCAGCCGGGCCGCGCACTCGCGCACCTGGGACACAGAACCTGGAGCAGCCGTCAG
This sequence comes from Castellaniella sp., assembly GCF_034675845.1. Classification (NCBI taxonomy): domain Bacteria; kingdom Pseudomonadati; phylum Pseudomonadota; class Betaproteobacteria; order Burkholderiales; family Alcaligenaceae; genus Castellaniella; species Castellaniella sp. The sequence continues at coordinate 411,039 of NZ_JAUCCU010000002.1, read as the reverse complement.
ATCCGCAGAATACAGGGTCTGGATCGAGTCGATGACGGCGACCTCGGGACGGCGTTCGACCAAGGCACCGGTGATCTGTTCCAGGCGAATCTCGGCCAGCAGATCGACGGCGTCGCCCGCGACCCCCAGGCGTTGAGCCCGCAGGGCGACTTGCTCGGCGGACTCTTCGCCGGTGACATACAGCACGGAGCCGCGCATCGACAGGCTGGCCAGGGCCTGCAGCAAGAGCGTGGACTTGCCGATGCCCGGATCGCCGCCGATCAGCACCACCGCACCGGCCACCAATCCGCCCCCCAGCACCCGGTCGAATTCCTCGATGCCGGTGGGATTGCGGGCTTGTTCGCGCGCCTCGATGTCGGCCAGGCGACGCACGGGCGCAGAGCCTGCCAGGGGGGCAAAACGGTGGGTGGCCGCCGCCGGGGTCTCATGCGACTCTTGCAGCGTGTTCCAGGACCCGCAATGCGGACAACGGCCTTCCCATTTGGCGGTGGTCCCGCCGCAATCCGAGCAAAGAAAAACGATTCTGGCCTTGGCCATCAGCGACCTGCCAGGCTGCCGCCCCCATCCACGCCAAGTTCCTGGCCCGTGATGAAAGCCGCCGAATCACTCAGCAGGAAGACCACGGCGGAAGCAACCTCGTCGGCCTGCGCAAGACGTCCCAGGGGAATGGTGGCCAAAATGGCTTTCTCGGCCTCGCTGCCAACAGGGCATTCAGCCCGAAAGGAAGCGGTTTCGACCGGGCCGGGGGAAACGGCATTGACGGTAACCCCATAAGGGGCGAGTTCCAGCGCCCAAGTGCGGGTACAGCCCAGCAAGGCGCTTTTGGCAGCAGAATAGCTGGTATGCCCGGCAGAGCCATAGACAGCACGACTGCAGAGATTGACGATACGCCCGGAGTGACGGGCTTTCATGCCAGGCACAAAGGCCTGCACCGCCTGCACGGCGACGCGTACATTCAGGTCAAAGGCCTGATAGAGCGACGCCAGATCAACCTCTCCGAGGGGTTCGGGCATGACCGGCCCGACGCAATTCACCACCGCATCCACCGGATATTTCTCGCGGATGACGCGCAGAAGTTCTTCGGTCTCGCCTGCGTTGGCCAAGTCGCAGCCGTACAGATAACCAGGAAAATCGATATCCGCCGTATGTCGGGCCAGGCCCACCACATGGCAGCCCTGATCAGCCAACCGCTGACTGACCGCCCAGCCTATGCCTTTGGTCGCCCCGGTAACGAGCACACAGCTATTTTTCATCGATGGTCCTCTGTGGTGAGTCAGATTTCGCGGCGGGGCACCCTAGGGGCCACGGCGCAGAGCAATTCATAACCGATGGTACCGCAGGACAAGGCGACTTCGTCCACCGACGGCCCACCCTGGCCCCAGAGCACGACGGGCGCACCCACCCCGGCGCTGGGCACCGGGGCCAGATCAACCGCCAGCATGTCCATGGACACCCGGCCAAGCAGCCGCGTACGCACCCCATCAACCGTGATGGGCGTGCCCGTGACGGCATGTCGGGGATAGCCATCCGCATAGCCACAGGCAACAACACCCACGCGCATAGGCTGCTGGGCCCGAAATATCTGGCCATAGCCCACGGCTTCACCGGCCGGCACAGTATGCGTGCTGATCAGACGGGCGCTGAGAGTCATGGCCGGACGCAGGCCAAATGATTCGGCGGACTGGTCGGCAAAGGGCGAGGCGCCATATAAACAGATGCCAGGCCGGACCCATTGCCCATTGGAAGCCGACAGACCAGACGCCAATCCAGGCGTCAGCGTGGCGGCGGAATTACAGACGCTGACCATGCCCGGCAAGTCGCGCGTGATGGACTGAAAACAATCCAGTTGGGCCTGGGTGACAACAGGATCATCGTCGGCGCGGGCGAAATGGGTCATCTTGCCCAGCGACCCCAGCACGCCGACCGCCTGCAAGGCCTGAGCGCGGGCAAAGGCATCCGCGTATTCACCGGGCTGAAACCCCAGCCGGTGCATGCCGGTATTGAGCTTGACCAGCGCATCGATGGGGCAATCCACCGGGCCGGATTCCAGCATGTCCAGTTGCTCGGCGCAATGGATGGCAGTGCTGATGCGGTAACGCGTCAGGATTTCCAGGTCGGCGGGCTCAAAGAAGCCTTCGAGCAGCAGGATCGGCCCCGACCAACCAAGTTCACGACAATGGATGGCTTCGTCGATATCCAGCATGGCAAGGCCGTCGGCCTGGGAAAACCCGGCCAGGGCAGCGACCATCCCATGGCCATAGCCACGGGATTTCATCACAGCCCAGATGAACGGCGGTGGTCCGGATGCATCCTGCGCCAGCCGATAGGCAACGGTTTGCAGGTTGTGAGCCAAAGCACTGGTATCAATAGTCGCCAGAATCGGACGCGGCATGGAATCCCCTAGAAACAGGAACAGCGAGGTGCTAGTTAGCCAAACAGGACACTAGGCCTCGCCGGAGAGGGCCGTTTGCCGGCCAAGGCTCAGTATACTGCCTGATGATGTCTATTGATCACTACGAAAACTTCCCTGTCGCCTCGGTCTTGCTGCCGGCCAGATTTCGCCCGGCGGTACGCAGCCTGTATGCCTTTGCCCGGGGTGCCGACGACCTGGCCGACGAAGGCGATGCCGACCGCGATACCCGCCTGGCGGCCTTGCAGGCCTGGCGCTCGGCCATTCAGGACCTGGGCAGCCACAAGGCCGTGCGCACCCCCCTGTCCGCAGCCGACCAGGCGATGTTCCAGCGGCTGGGCGAAACCATCCATGAACACGCCCTGCCCATCCAGCCGTTTCTGGATCTGCTCTCGGCCTTTATTCAGGACCTGGACGTGCCGCACTATCACGACGAGTTGGCCTTGATGGACTACTGCAGCCGATCCGCCAATCCGGTGGGCCGCCTGATGCTGCACTTGTTCGGCGCCACATCCGCCCAGGATCTGGCCGAATCCGATGCCATCTGCAGCGGCCTGCAGCGGGTCAATTTCTGCCAGGACGTGGCGATCGACCAGGCCAAGGGACGCTGCTATATCCCGCTGGACTGTCTGGCGCGCCACGAACTGACTTTGTCCGGCCTGGACGATTTATGCAATAGCCGACCTGCGCAAGTACCAGCACCCTGGCAGGCTGCCCTGCAAGACCAGATACAGGTGGCGCGCCACCTGCTGCTGAGCGGCAGCCCACTGGCCTGGCGCCTGCCAGGACGTTTTGGACTGGAACTGCGCCTGGTGGTGCACGGCGGCCTGCGCATCCTGGAAAAACTGGCCCAGGGACAATACAACCCTTATGCCAACCGGCCCATCCTGACCCCACGCGACAGCTTCCTGCTATGCTGGCGCGCATTCTGCCGACCTTGTCCACGGCCGACCACGGCACTGCCTCCCCATCATGACACCTGACGAATACTGCCAACAAAAAGCAGCCCAAAGCGGCTCCAGCTTTTATTACTCATTTTTGTTCCTGCCCAGCGAACAGCGCAAGGCCATCACCGCCCTGTATGCATTCTGCCGGGAAGTCGACGACATCGTCGACGAGATCCACGAGGCCTCGGTGGCCCGCATGAAACTCAGTTGGTGGCGCGGCCAGGTAGGACTGATGTTCGACGGCACGCCAGATCACCCGGTGGCCATCGCCTTGCAGCGCCACCTGTCTGTCTACAACTTACGGCCCGAGCCCTTCTATGCCATCATCGAAGGCATGGAAATGGATCTGGACCAGTTCCGCTATCCTGACTGGGCCAGCCTGCAGGAATACTGCTGGCGCGCCGCCGGGGTGGTCGGCGAACTGTCCGCCAGCATTTTCGGCCACACCCAGCCCGAGACGCTGAAATATGCAGAGACCCTGGGCCTGGCTTTCCAGATGACCAATATCATCCGTGACGTGGGCGATGATGCCCGGCGCGGGCGCATCTACCTGCCCGAGGACGATATGGCCCGCCACGGGGTCACCAAAGACGAGATCCTGGATGGCCGTTACAGTGATAATTTCCAGGCCCTGATGCGCCAACAGACCCAGCGTGCCCGCGAACTCTACCGCGACGCCATGCGCCTGCTGCCCGAGACCGACCGCCGCACCCAACGGCCCGGCCTGATGATGGCGGCGATTTACGCCACCTTGCTGGACGAGATCGAGCGCGACGGCTGGCATGTGCTCAACCAGCGCATTGCCCTGACCCCGATTCGAAAATTCTGGCTGGCCTGGAAGGTCTGGGTCGGGGGTGGCCAAGGCCTGATCAAACGCCTGGCTGCATGAAAATTGCCGTGGTCGGCGCCGGCTGGGCCGGGCTGGCCGCCGCCACCCGCCTGCACCAGCAGGGGCACGATGTCCGCTTATTCGAGGCCGCCGCCGCACCGGGCGGGCGCGCCAGAACCGTCCATCTGCCAGCGCTGGATCTGCCCACCGACAACGGCCCGCACCTGCTGTTGGGGGCCTACTGCGATACCTTCGCCCTGATGCAATCCCTGGGTCTGAAACCCGAGGACCGCTGCCTGATCCAACCCCTGGATCTGCAATCCGCCGACCAACAGCTGCGCCTGCGATTCTGGCCATTGCCAGCCCCCTGGCATCGGCTGGGCGCAGTGTTCGGCAGCCGGGGCCTGAGTGGCTGGCGCGGCAGACGGCACCTGGCCAAGGTATTGAAAGCCGCCCACCCGACACAGATCGCCCCCCACCTGAGCCTAAGCAACTGGTTGACCCAACTGGACTGTCCACCGGCATTGTTGCAGCGCCTGTGGGCCCCCCTGTGCCTGGCCGCGACGAACACCCCAATCGCGCAGACCGATGCCCGTCTGTTCGCCCAGGTGCTGCGCGACAGTCTGGCAGCCGACGCAAGCGCCAGCCAGCTGGTCATTCCACACGGCACCTTGCATGAACTATGGCCGCAAACTGCCTGCGAGCAACTCGGCAATCGCCTGCAACGGCGCCGCGTGCAGAAAATCGGCATGGGGCAGTCCGGCAACTGGTTGGTAGACGACGAGTCCTATGGGCGCGTGATTCTGGCAGTACCACCCGGCGAGGCCCGGCGACTGCTGCAACCCCTGCCGCACGCGACGGACTATCTGGCCCATTGGCCCCAATGGCAGCATGCTGCCATTGCCACCTTGAATCTGCGCCTGGAAACCCCCTGGCACAGCGGGATGGCCCTGGGCCTGCTCTGGGACGAGCCTGCGCAGCATGCCTGGGGACAATGGTTTTTTGATCGCAGTACCAGTAAGAGCACAGAAAAAACTCTGGTTCAGGTGGTGATTGGCCGGGCGGAGTCGCTGGCCGATGAGGCGCCGGAGCAAATCCTGGCGGGGGTGCTGGCACAGTTGCAGGCCCAATGCCAACAACCACTGCCGCCGCTGAAACGCTGGGCGCTGATTACCGAAAAAAGGGCCACGTTCGACGTGACCCCAGGCCTGTCGCGCCCCGGCACCCTGACACCCTGGCCCGGCCTGCTGCTGGCGGGCGACTGGACGGACACCGGCTACCCGGCGGTGTTGGAGGGGGCTGTGCGCAGCGGCCTGCACGCAGCCGCTATGACTCAGGAACCGGGTTCTGCCAGTCAAGTCTAGGGCGACTCAGCCCGCCAAGGCATCTGCGGGGTGATTCTGGGCCTGCAGCCAGCCAAACAAGTCGCGCGGGTCTTCCTGATCGGGGGTGACCTCTACCCAGCGACCGATACTGTGACGGGTCGCCTGAGCATGCAGAAACTGCAAAGCGGAATAATCCTCTAGTGCGAAACCCACGGAATCGAACAAAGTGATCTGAGCCGCATCCGTGCGTCCGGGCTGCTGGTCAGCCAACACCCGCCAGAGTTCGGTAATGGGGAAATCGGCTGCCTGGTTCTGGATTTCACCCTCGTGTCGGGTTTGCGGCGGGAACTCGACAAAGACAGTGGTGTGAGGCAGGATCGCCGGGTCCAACTCAGTCTTGCCCGGGCAGTCTCCGCCCACGGCATTGATGTGCATGCCGGGTTCCAACAAGTCGGCGCTCAGTACCTGAGCCACCCCCTGGAAAGCCGTTACCGTCGTGACAATATCGGCCCCCTGCACCGCCTGGCGCACAGAATCACAAATCTGCACACGCAGATCGGCCAGACCGCTGGCGGCCAGATTATGCTGTAAACGCTGTGATGCCGAACGATCCAGATCGTACAGCCGAATCTCGCGTATCCCCAGCAGGGTATAAAAGGCAAGTGCCTGAAAATCGCTTTGGGCGCCATTGCCGATCAAGGCCATGGTGCGGCTGTCGGGTCGGGCCAATGCCTGCGCTGCCAGGGCCGATGTCGCTGCCGTGCGCATGGCCGTCGTCAGGGTCAGTTCACTGATCATGCGTATCATGCCGGTGTCGCAATCCAGCAACGCCCCCATGGCCATGACCGTGGGCAGACCACGCAGACCATTGCCTGGGTGGCCATTGACGCATTTATAGGTGTATTGCGTGCCGTCGCTGATCGGCATGAGTTCGATGGTGCCCTGCGAGGAATAGCTGGCGACACGGGCGGCCTTCTCGAACTGCGGCCAGCGCAAGTAATCGGCCCGCAGACGGGCGACCAGTTGTGTCAAGGCATCCGGCACACCGATCACGCCCAGCAAGCGGGCCACATCATGCGTGTCCAAAAACAGGGTCTTGGGGTTGGATAGGTGGGAATGGCGCATGGTGGTCTCCTGTTTCATTGTTATCCTGAATTCAGTATCGCCAAAGCCGATGACAATGACTATCGGCAAAAATGCATGCGATCCGTCATAAAATCACCAAAATGCCACGTGCTTGATTGCAAATTGATCAAAATACGCGCGTGGGTATGCTTAGGGCGCGCAGCATGGCGCCATGTAGCGATTCAATGGTTTATGCATGCACGGGACGGACAGGCCACAACATGAGCACGAATATTGCGATGGATTCCACTGACCAGCAATTGATCCGCTTATTGCGGGCAGATGCGCGCAGCAGCATCGCCACCCTGGCCAAGCGCCTGGGGGTGGCACGCGGCACCGTGACTCAGCGCATGCGGCGGCTAGAGGACGCAGGGCTGATCGTAGGCTATACCGTGCGTCTGCGACCCGACGTGCAGCCACAGAGCATCCACGCCTGGATGAGCATTGCCGTCGAGGGGAACGATGCCCGCACCGTGATTGCCAGCCTGTTGGGCGAGCCAGGCGTGGCTGCCTTGCACGATACCAATGGCCGTTGGGACTTGCTGGCCGAACTGCGCGCCGCCGACCTGCAGGAGCTGGCCCAGGTGCTGGAGCGCGTCCGCCTGATTCGCGGCATCAGCCAGTCCGAAACCAGCATCCACCTGCAGACATACCGCGCCGCTTGAAAAAAGGCCAGGATGACGCTGAATCATCCTGGCCTGTGCCCAAAGGAACATCTATCCTATAAGGCGTGCTGCTGCAGATAGGCTGCCACCTGCTTGGCGTCGCAATCCATCACCACCACGCGCTGGGGGCGTTGCTGCAGATCCTGCAGATCGGCAGGCACTGCTGGCGTCTGGCCGGTAGCCTCGATGATGGTCTCGGCGAATTTCGCCGGCAAGGCGGTTTCCAGCACCAGCATGGGCACATCCGGGTCCAGATGGGCCTGGGCCACCCGCACGCCATCGGCGGTATGCGGATCGATCAGCACCCCCGTACGATCATGGATGTCGCGGATCGTGGCCAGACGATCGGCGTGGGAACTGGCTCCTGACACAAAGCCGTAGCGGTCGGTGAACTGGTCTTTCAGGCTGGACAGATCGAATTGCCCGGTCTCGCGCAGTTCATCCATCAGGGCGCGGACCCGGCCCGCATCCTGGTCCACCAGATCGAACAGGAAACGCTCGAAGTTGGATGCCCTGGAAATATCCATCGAAGGGCTGGAGGTGGCATAAGTCTGGCTGGCGGGACGGGGTCGGTAGATCCCAGTACGGAAGAATTCTTCCAGCACATTGTTTTCGTTGGTCGCCAGCACCAGACGGTGAATCGGCAGGCCCATCCGGCGAGCCAGGTGACCGGCCAGAATATTGCCGAAGTTGCCCGAGGGCACGGCAAACGACACCAACTGACCAGGCTTTTGAGTGGCCCGCAGCCAGCCCCAGACGTAATAGACGATTTGGGCGGCAATGCGCGCCCAATTAATGGAGTTGACCGCCCCCAGGTGGTTGCGACTCTTGAAATCCAGATCGCCAGCCAGGGATTTGACGATATCCTGGCATTCATCAAACACGCCATGCACGGCGATATTGTGAATATTGGCGTCTTGCAGAGAATACATTTGTGCCCGCTGGAAGGGGCTCATGCGGCCATGGGGCGAGAGCATGAATACTGCCACGCCTTGTTTGCCGCGCAAGGCATATTCCGCCGCCGACCCGGTATCTCCGGACGTCGCCCCCAGGATGTTCAGCGTCTGGCCGCGCCGGGCCAGCACGTATTCAAAGACCTGACCCAGAAATTGCATGGCCATGTCCTTGAAGGCCAGCGTGGGGCCTTCCGACAAGCCCAGCAAGGACAGCCCCGGCATCAGGGGCTTGATCGGGGCAATCACGGGAAAGACCGTCGGACCATAGGCCGCCTGCGTCATGCGTAGCAGGTCGGCAGGCGGAATGTCATCAATGAACAGGCCCAGGACTTGGGCGGCCAGTTCGGCATAGGACAGCCCACGCCAGGATTCCAGCGTGTCGGCGCTGAGTTGTGGCAAGGTCTGCGGTAAGCTCAGGCCGCCATCGGGGGCCAGGCCTTCCAGCAAGATATCGCAAAAGGGCAAAGGGGCCATGCCGCCCCGGGTTGAGCGATATTTCAAATCAGATTCTCCACGCGCAAGCGGGTCACGCCCGAACGCACGAAAGGCTGGGCCTGCATGGCTTGCAAGGCAGTGTCCACATCACCCTCGCGGGCTTCATGGGTCAGGAAAATAATGTCGGCCTGGTGTTCACCATGTGGTTGCTGGAACATCGAGCCCACAGAAATCCCGGCGCCCGACAGAATACGGGCCAGGTCTGCCAGCACACCCGGACGGTCATCCACCCGCAGGCGCAGATAAAAGCTGGATTGGACCTCGGCCATGGGCAGGATGGGAATATCGACCATCGCATCGGGCTGGAAAGCCAGGTGCGGCACGCGGTGTTCGGGGTCGGCCATCTGCAGGCGTGCCACGTCCACCAGATCGGCCACCACTGCCGAAGCCGTGGGCAACGACCCTGCCCCCTGGCCGTAATACATGGACAAGCCCACCACATCGCCGCGCACCAGCACGGCATTCATGGCGCCTTCGACATTGGCCAACAAGCAACCGGCGGGCACCAGCGTGGGATGTACGCGTAACTCGATGCCAGTGGGGCGCCGACGGGTGATGCCCAGGAGCTTGATCCGATAGCCCAGGCGATCCGCGTGCACAATATCCTCCGACGCCAGGTTGGAGATGCCCTCGGTGGTGGCCTTGTCGAACTGCACCGGAATGCCAAAGGCCAGCGACGCCAGCAAGGTGAGCTTATGGGCCGCGTCCACCCCCTCGATATCAAAGGTGGGATCGGCCTCGGCGTAGCCCAGACGCTGGGCCTCGGCCAGGACCTCGTGGAACGGCAGGCCACGCTGGCGCATTTCTGACAGAATGAAGTTCGTGGTGCCATTGATGATGCCGGCTACCCATTGAATGCGATTGGCGGTCAGGCCTTCGCGGATGGCCTTGATGATGGGAATACCGCCCGCCACGGCGGCCTCGAAGGCCACCATTACCCCATGGGCCTGCGCAGCAGCGAAAATTTCGTTGCCATGCATGGCCAGCAGAGCCTTATTGGCCGTGACGATATGCTTGCCCTGGGCAATGGCCGCCAGCATGCAATCGCGTGCCACGGTATCGCCCCCCATCAGCTCGACAATGATATCGATATCCGGGTCGTTGACCAGCGCCATGCCGTCGTCGACCACGCGCACGTCCGGACCTACCAGGGCGCGGGCCTTGGCCACATCGCGCACGGCCACAGCGGCGACCTCGACACAGCGCCCGGCGCGGCGGGCGATCTCGTCGCCGTTCTGGGCCAGGACCGTCCAGACGCCACTGCCGACGACCCCCAGACCCAACAGGCCAATCCGAATTGGTTTCATTTAATCAGTCCGTCCTTGCGAAACATGTCTTTGATACCGCGCACCGCCTGACGGATACGCTGTTCGTTTTCAATCAGCGCAAAGCGCACGTATTCGTCGCCATACTCGCCAAAGCCAATGCCCGGAGAGATGGCGACCTTGGCCTCGGCCAGCAGACGCTTGGAGAACTCCAGCGAGCCTTGCGCCCGATAGGGTTCTGGAATCCGGGCCCAAATGTACATGGACGCCTTGGGAATATCCACTGGCCAGCCGGCCTCGTGCAGGCCCTTGGCCAACACATCGCGACGGCTCTGGTATTGCGCGACGACCTCGGTCACGCAATCCTGAGGGCCTTCCAGCGCGGCAATGGCGGCCACCTGCAGCGGTGTGAAAGTGCCGTAATCATGGTAGCTCTTGATGCGCGCCAGTGCGTTGACCAGCTCTTGGTTGCCCACCATGAAACCGATCCGCCAGCCCGCCATGTTGTAGCTCTTGCTCATGGTGAAGAACTCGACCGCGACATCGCGCGCGCCAGGCACCTGCATGATGGACGGCGCCACATAGCCATCGAAGGTGATGTCGGCATAGGCCAGGTCATGCACCACCAGGATGTTGTGTTCTTTTGCCAGGGCGACGACGCGCTCGAAAAACGACAGATCCACGCACTGGGCGGTGGGATTACTGGGGAACCCGAGAATCATCATTTTTGGCTTCGGGATGGATTCGCGCACCGCACGCTCGATTTCCTCGAAGAAATCCAGCCCTGGGGTCATGGGCACCGATCGGATGTTGGCCCCGGCGATCACCGCGCCATAAATGTGGATGGGATAGCTGGGATTGGGCACCAGCACGGTGTCCCCACGATCCAAGGTGGCCAGCATCAGGTGGGCCAGGCCTTCCTTGGAGCCGATCGTGACGATCGCTTCCGTATCCGGATTGAATTCCACCCCATAGCGGCGCTGGTACCAACCGGCAATCGCCCGACGCAGACGTGGAATACCCTTGGAGACTGAATAGCCATGGGTATCGTCGCGCTGCGCGGCCTCGATCAGCTTATCGACGATATGCTGCGGCGTTGGGCCATCGGGATTGCCCATGGACATATCAATGATGTCCTCGCCGCGTCGGCGGGCGGCCATCTTCAGTTCCCCAGTGATATTGAACACGTAGGGGGGTAGGCGCTCGATGCGCGGAAAGCTAGTCATGATGGTCCTCGGACTGGGCGGTAACGGAAAACGGCAAGACATGGCTGCAGTGCAGCAAATCCAGTAATCTAGCGCATGCGCTCCAGTCTCGCAAATCCGGCAAATCCAACAGCCCCCCGCTGCCCCCTCCGTCATCACCAGACAGCCCTCACTGCGCTATCATCTCAGGAACTCTGGAGCGCGCCGTGTTATTGCAAAAAGACTTCAACCCCACCCTGAATACCGTCACAGCTTATGGGGCAGACCACCTGGAAATCAATCGGGTGCGTTTCGAGACGGCCGTCTGTTTCAGCCCCGAAGGCCCCGTCAAATCCCTGGACCTGCGCACCCCGGCAGAGATCGACAGCGCTTTTCTAAAAACACTGATCGGCCTGGGTGCCGCAGACCAGGACCCGATGGCCTTCCTGGACGATTCCCCCCCCACGCTACCTGCCGATGCACCGGAAGTCCTGTTGATCGGCACAGGCACCCGCCAAACTTTCCTGGCCCCCGAAATCATTCGCCCGCTCTTGCAACTGGGCATCGGGGTCGAGACCATGACCACCCAGGCTGCCGCCCGGACCTACAACATCCTGATGTCCGAAGAACGCCGCGTCCTGGCCCTACTGCTACCCGGAGACCCCACTGCATGAGTTCTGTCGCTATTGGCCAGCCACTGCCCCCCCTGACTGCCGAATCCACCCACGGCCCCTTCGATTCCAGCGCCTTATCGGGCCAGGCCTTTGTTCTGTATTTCTACCCCAAGGACAACACTCCCGGCTGCACCACCGAGTCCCAGGATTTTCGCGACCTGCACGAACAGTTCCTGGCGTCGGGCTGCAAAGTCTTTGGCATCTCGCGAGACAGCCTGAAATCCCACGAAAACTTCACGGCCAAGCAAAGCCTGCCCTTTGCGCTGATCAGCGATCCAGACGAAGCCTTATGCGCGCTGTTCGGGGTGATGCAACTGAAAAACATGTATGGCAAACAGGTACGCGGCATCGAACGCAGCACCTTCCTGTTTGACGCCCAAGGCATCCTGACCCAGGAATGGCGCAAGGTCCGCGTGCCAGAGCACGCGAGCGAAGTCCTGCAAGCCGTCCGCCAATTGGCTGCCTAAGCCCCGGAGCCCCATCCATGCCCCTGCCGCCCCCCCCCCAGCCGCCTAGGCACTACTGTGGCCTCTGATGTGGCTGCCGCCCTACCCCCCAAGGTCGCGGCAATCACTGAGAAACCCGCTGAAAAACGCAAGAAGCAGCCCCTTGCAGCCATCCTGACACGCCACGAAGCGCCTGCTGCGGCTACGGCGTCGGCTGTGCCAGCAGCACCCCTGCCTGCCGCCGTACCGGCCCCCGCTGCTAAAAAAACCTCGGCAGGGGCGACTAACGCCCTGCCAACAGTGCCAACAGACAAGCAACTGCCATCCGCGCCTGCCGCCCAGCCCCCTGCCGCTGCCCCTAAACAGCCAGCAGCCAAAGCCGCCGCCAAGCCGCGTGCCAAACGCCTGCCGACTGCCCAGCGCAAACTCTTTGTGCTGGATACCAACGTCTTGCTGCATGATCCGACCTCGCTGTTTCATTTTGCCGAACATGACGTCTTCCTGCCCATGATCGTGCTCGAAGAGCTGGATCACCAGAAAAAGGGCATGTCCGAGGTCGCCCGCAATGCGCGCCAGGTCAGCCGCTATCTGGACGAACTGATCGGCACGGCAGACTTGAGCAAAGGCGTGCCGCTGGATTCTCTGGGCCATACCGACGCGCTGGGCTTGCTGTATTTTCAGACTCGCCCCACCGACACGCCACTGCCGGTCGAGCTACCCATGGGCAAGGCCGACAATGTCATTCTCAGCATTGTGCACGGCCTGCGCCAGGAATCCCCAAAGCGCGAAATCGTGCTGGTGTCCAAAGATATCAACATGCGCCTGAAGGCGCGCGCCCTGGGCCTGCCCGCCGAGGACTATCTCAACGACCACGTGCTGGATGATTCCGACCTGCTGTATGACGGGGTCATGCCGCTGCCGGAAAACTTCTGGATCAAACACGGCAAGAACATCGAATCCTGGCAGCAAAACAACCTGACTTGGTATCGCGTGCGCGGCCCGCTGTGCAGCCAGTTCAGCATCAATGAATTCGTCTACTACGACGGCGATATGCCGCTGGCGGCTCAGGTCCGCGAGATCACGGGCAAAAGCGCGGTACTGGCCACGCTGCGCGACTTCAGCCACACCAAAAACAGCGTCTGGGGCATCACGGCACGCAACCGTGAACAAAACTTCGCGCTGAATCTGCTGATGAACCCGGACATTGATTTCGTATCCCTGCTGGGTCAGGCGGGCACTGGCAAGACCCTGCTGACGCTGGCCAGCGCCCTGGCCCAGACCTTCGAGACCAAGCGCTACACCGAAATCATCATCACCCGGGCCACGGTGCCGGTGGGTGATGACATCGGCTTTCTGCCCGGCACCGAGGAAGAAAAAATGCTGCCTTGGATGGGTGCCCTGGAAGACAATCTCGAGGTCCTGCATCAGGGTTCGAGCGGCGCCATCAGCACCAGCAGCAACGGCAACACCCAGGACTGGAGCAAAACCCCGGCCATGGATCTGATTCGTTCACGCATCAAGGTCAAATCCCTGAACTTCATGCGCGGACGCACCTTTCTGAACAAATTCCTGATCATCGACGAGGCCCAGAACCTGACTCCAAAGCAAATGAAGACCCTGATCACCCGAGCAGGCCCAGGCACCAAGATCGTCTGCCTGGGCAATATTGCCCAGATAGATACGCCGTACCTGACCGAAGGCAGTTCAGGTCTGACCTACGTGGTGGATCGCTTCAAAGGCTGGCCACACGCCGGACACATCACCCTGCAACGCGGCGAACGATCACGCCTGGCGGACTATGCCAGTGAGGCGCTGTAGATGCGTACCGCGCCCCCTATGACAGGACTGAATGCACCGTGGCTGAATTGACCAACACGCTCTTGCCCAAAGAACGGATCGGGTTGCCGCTGGCCTTCACAATGGGGGATGCGGCTGGGGTAGGCCCGGAACTGATCGCCCGTCTGTTTGCCCAGGGGCTGCCCCACCCTGCCGTGGTGTATGGCGATGCCGGCATTCTGGCCCGCACCTGCCAGTCGCTGGGGCTGGATACCCGCTTGCAGGTCATCACGCTGGACCAACCCGGCCAGGGCAGCACAGGCGACATCATCGGTGTGCTGAATCGCTGGCAGGCTCTGCCGGCGGACCTTGCGCCAGGCCGTGTGGATGCCCGAGCAGGGCGCGGGGCCTATGAATATTTATGCCATGCCATCGATGATGCTCAGGCCGGGCTGCTGCGCGCCCTGGTGACCGCGCCCCTGCACAAGGGCGCCATGCACGCGGGCGGCATCGATTTTCCCGGTCACACCGAAATCCTGGCACTACGCACCGGCACAGTCGATTACGCCATGATGCTGGCAAACGACGAATTGCGGGTATTGCTGGTGACCATCCATATCGCCCTGGCCGATGTCCCCGCTGCCATCAACCAGGCCGCCGAAGCGCGTGCCATCCGGTTGGCCCATCTGGCCTGCAGGCAGTCCGGTATCGCTCAGCCTCGCATTGCGGTGGCGGGCCTGAACCCGCACGCAGGCGAAGGCGGAGTCTTTGGCAACGAGGAAGCCTTGCACATTGCCCCCGCCATCGCCCAGGCACGCGCTCAGGGACTGGACGTCTCCGGCCCCTGGCCGGGCGACACGATTTTCATGCGGGCACGCCAAGGGGAGTTCGATATCGTGGTGGCCCAATACCATGATCAGGGGCTGATTCCAGTGAAATACCTGGGGCTGGAAGAAGGCGTCAATGTCACGGTGGGCCTGCCCTTCGTGCGTACCAGCGTGGACCACGGCACGGCCTTTGATATCGCAGGCCAGGGACTGGCCGACCCCGCATCGTTACGGGCCGCCATGAAAGCAGCCCTGAACATGACGACGACTCCGATCTGAACCCGGCGGATGCCCGCCGGTACAGAAACACCCTGCACCGGCACGGGCTTGCCCCCATCAGGGAAGAACTGGCAAACCCTAAAAGGTCGGGGTTGCTGAAAAATTCAGGAAGCGGGTGCTGGCGCCCTGGAAAGTCAGGCGCACAGTGCCAATCGGGCCGTTACGCTGCTTGCCGATGATGATTTCCGCCGTGCCCTTGTCGGGTGAGTCAGGGTTATAGACCTCGTCACGATAAATGAAAATAATGACGTCAGCATCCTGTTCGATAGCGCCAGATTCGCGCAGATCGCTCATGACGGGGCGTTTGTTGGGGCGTTGTTCCAGACTACGGTTCAGCTGTGACAGCGCCACCAAGGGGCAGTTCAGTTCTTTGGCCAGGCTTTTCAGTGAGCGGCTGATTTCGGAAATTTCGGTGGCGCGGTTTTCGCCGCCACTGCCAGACATCAGCTGGATATAGTCGATGATGATCAGGCCCATTTGCCCGCACTGACGCGCCAGACGCCGGGCACGCGCACGTAACTCCATGGCAGTCAAGGCAGGGGTTTCGTCGATATAGATCTGTGCCTGCTCGACTTTCTGGACGGCGTGGGTGAGGCGCGGCCAGTCATCTTGACTAAGTTTGCCGGTGCGCATGCGGTGCTGATCCAGCATCCCGACCGAACCGATCATGCGCATGGCCAGCTGTACCGCACCCATTTCCATGGAAAACACGGCAACCGGCAGACCCTGTTCAATCGCGACGTGTTCGCCGATATTCATGGAAAAAGAGGTCTTGCCCATGGACGGGCGTCCAGCCACGATGACGAGATCGCCCGGCTGCAAACCGGAAGTCAGGCGATCCAGATCCTCGAAGCCCGTGGGCACCCCCGTAATGTCCGAATCGCCTTCGCGGTGATACAGCTCGTCGATGCGTTCGATCACCTGGGCCAGCAAAGGACGGATTTCCTGGAATCCCGCCATTCCCCGAGCGCCCTCCTGGGCGATCTGAAACACGCGGGATTCGGCCTCATCCAGTATCTGGCGGGCTTCCTTGCCCTGAGGATTAAAAGCCGCTGCCGAAATTTCGTCAGAAATCGAAACCAGCTTGCGCAACATGGAGCGCTCGCGCACGATTTCGGCATAGCGGCGAATATTGGCCGCCGACGGTGTGTTGTGCGCCAAGGCATTCAGATACGCCAGGCCGCCGGTGTCGTCGGCCTTGCCCGCCGTGCTGAGAGATTCGTGCACGGTAATCACATCGGCTGGGCGGGATAGGCTAACCAGACGCGTGATGTGCTGCCAAATCAAACGGTGATCAAAACGATAGAAATCATCCTCGTTCAGGACATCGGCAATCCGGTCAAAGGCCGCATTATCCAGCAGCAAGCCACCCAGCACCGACTGCTCGGCCTCGATGGAGTGCGGCGGCACCCGCAGGTAATCCAGTTGGGTATCTGGTTTGGCTTCCACCCTGATGTCCTTGAATTCAATAAAAAAGGCCGGCAAAATGCCGACCTTTTCATACTACCCTGCCAGCCAGTGGCAGGGCAATGCAGCGCATGGCACCTGAAGGCGATCAGGCCATTTCGCCCTGAACCGTCAGGGTGACATCGGCCACCACGTCGGCGTGCAGCGTGACCTGCAGGGGAAACTCACCCACGGCCTTGATGGCACCGTCGGGCATGTAGATCTGGCCCTTGTGCACATCGGTAAAGCCTGCGGTTTGCAACGCCTTGGCGACGTCCATATTGGTGACCGAACCGAACAGACGACCATCCACACCCGCTTTCTGACCGATGACCAAGGCAAAGCCGTGGAGTTTTTCGGACAGGGTCTGGGCAGCGGCCAGTTTTTCGGCCTGCAGTTTTTCGAGCTCGGCGCGGCGGGCTTCGAATTCTTTCAGGGCGGCGTCAGTGGCGCGGCGGGCGATTTTCTGGGGAATCAGGTAGTTACGGGCATAACCATCGCGCACGCGCACGACATCACCCAGATTGCCGAGATTGACGACTTTTTCAAGCAGAATGACTTGCATGACGAATGATCCTCGGCTTAGTTGTGATTGTCGGTGTACGGCAACAGGGCCAGAAAGCGCGCACGCTTAATGGCGGAGTCCAGCTGGCGCTGGTAGTGTGCCTTGGTACCGGTCAGACGGGCGGGGATGATCTTGCCGTTTTCCTGGATGAAATCACGCAGGGTATCGAGATCCTTGTAGTCGATTTCCTCGACCTTGGCCACGGTGAAGCGGCAGAATTTACGGCGCTTGAAGAGCGGATTTTGTTGTCCGAATTTGCGTTTTTCTTTCGACTTTTTAAAGTAAGCCATGATGATTGACCTTTGTCTGGTTCCGGGCTGAGCCCGGCGGGTTCATTCAGTTACCTGCACTAGCTGCTGGATATGTAATACCAGCCGATCCGATCCTTGACGCTGAGGGGCCAGAAAACCGACCACCTGAACCTGACTGCCCGCCGTATATCTGGCTAGGGCCAAGGCGATGTCGCCCAGAGCGATAGCCTTGAATTCCATGGAGATCTTGCGGGCGAGGCCAGCTTCGATCACCTGAGATTCGTGGGCCAACTGCAAGCGCAACACGGGCAAACCTGCCGGGGTGTGACGCATGGGCGGAATATCGACTAGTTTTGCAGCCAGTTCGACGCGGTTCACGGATCGCGCGAGCGCCGGATCAGGAGTTCGAGGATTCGGCAGTGGAAGCCTTGCGGGCTTCTTCGCGCTCTACCGACTTCATCATCAATGACGGCTCGGTGTGGGCGTGCTTGGTCTTGATGAACAAGTGGCGCAGGATGGCGTCGTTATAGCGGAACGAATGCTCAAGCTCGTCGAGCGCAGTCTGGCCGCATTCGATGTTGAAGCACACATAGTGGGCCTTGACGAGCTTCTGGATGGGGTATGCCAGTTGGCGGCGGCCCCAGTCTTCAACACGATGGACCTGGCCGCCGTGGGTGGTGACCGTGGAAGAATAGCGCTCGACCATCGCGGGAACCTGCTCGCTTTGATCGGGATGCACAATAAACACTACTTCGTAGTGACGCATGAATGACTCCTTGTGGATATCTGCGATGTTGACAGACAGCCCGCCGCTGCCGTTTTTCAGCCAAATCATGCCTGAAAAACAAATACGGTCGAGCAAGTAACCCGCTATTCTAGCATGGAAACCTCATGCACACATGCCGCCCGACTCATTCAGGGCAAATGAAAGGTGGCGCAGACAGGCTTGAGTGCTGTTTCTAGCCAGCCACAACTGCATAGGCCGAATGGTTATGGATGGACTCGAAGTTCTCGGCCTCGACCTCGTAGCGCGTCAAGCCCGGCAGGGTCTGCAGCATCACCGCCACGTCACGCACTAGATCCTCGACGAATTTTGGGTTTTCGTAGGCGCGCTCGGTGACGTATTTTTCGTCGGCGCGCTTGAGCAGGCCCCAGAGTTCGGACGAGGCCTGAGCCTCGATGCGTGGAATCAAATCATCCAGGGCCGGCGCCTGATCTGCCGCGCAATGCAAGCGTACGGTGACGTGAGAGCGCTGATTATGGGCACCATAGTCGGAAATCGCCTTTGAGCACGGGCACAGGCTGGTGACTGGCACCAGGACCTCCAGGGCAAAGGCCGGCAGCCTGTCCTGGCGCGCCTGCACGGTCCAACGCACCTGGTAATCCAGCAGGCTGCGAACACCCGATACCGGCGCAACCTTGTCGATGAAGTACGGAAAGCGGGCGGTGACATCACCCGCATCGGCCTGTAGCAGGACCAGCATGTCCTGCGCCATGGCGGCCAGCGTGACCGGCGTCATGGCTTGGCTGCGATGGGACTCCAGCAGCGCAATAAAGCGCGACATATGCGTGCCTTTTTCCTCGGCAGGCAGGCCCACGGTCATTTCCCAATCGGCAATCGTAGCCTGGGGTTGGCCTGCTCCCGCCACCAGCAGTGGATGGCGCACACCACGCACGCCTACGCGCTGAATGGCGATATGTCGGGTATCAGCACTGCTTTGCACATCCGGCATGGCGACTGCCAGCGGATCGAGCACGGTATTCATGAAGATGTCCTTTGCAAACGTTGGCGTATTGACGCCTCGATCCCATCGGCGTCCAGACCTAGCCTGGAGAGGATGGCCTTTTGCTCTCCGTGATCGATGAATTCGTCCGGCAGCCCCAACTGCAGAACGGGCCGCACGATCGCCTGATGATTGAAGTATTCCATGACGGCGCTGCCTGCCCCGCCCATGATCGCTGCTTCTTCGACCGTGACGAACAGACTGTGATCCCTCGCCAACTGCGTCAGCAGGGCCTCGTCCAGCGGTTTGACAAACCGCATGTCCACCAGCGTCGCACCCAGCGCCTCGGCAGCCTGAATGGCCTGGGGCAACAGCGTGCCGAACACCAGAATCGCCGTCTCCCGTCCCTGGCGGCGCACAACGGCACGGCCAATCTCGACAGGGTCCAGGCTGTCGCCAGGATCAGCCCCAGTGCCAGCACCACGCGGATAACGCACAGAAGCCGGCCCGTCGTGCAGATAGCAGGCATTCAGCAGCAAACGGGCCTCGTGCTCGTCAGACGGGGTAGCCACCACCATATTGGGCACGCAGCGCAAATAGGCAATGTCGTAATTTCCGGCATGCGTGGCACCATCGGCTCCGACAATGCCGGCGCGGTCCAAGGCGAAGGTGACATCCAGGTTCTGCAGCGCCACATCATGGATCAGTTGATCGTAGCCGCGCTGCAAAAAGGTGGAATAAATCGCCAGCACAGGCTTGCAGCCCTCGCAGGCCAGCCCGGCCGCAAAGGTGACCGCATGCTGTTCGGCAATGCCCACGTCGAAATAACGCTGCGGGAACTTGCGCTCGAATTCGATCAGGCCACTGCCCTCGCGCATGGCTGGCGTCACTCCCACCAGACGGGTATCATGCTGCGCCATATCGCACAGCCACTGGCCAAATACCTGGGTAAAGGTCCGGCGTGCAGGCTGGGCAGGCTTCTGGATGCCCACCGCAAGATCGAACTTACCCGGCCCGTGATACAGCACCGGATCGGCCTCGGCCAGCTTGTAGCCTTGGCCCTTGCGGGTCACCACATGCAAAAACTGTAGTCCCTTGAGGGCGCGGATATTTTCCAGCGTGGGGATCAGGGCTTCCAGGTCATGGCCATCGATCGGCCCCATGTAATTGAAGCCGAGCTCCTCGAACAGGGTGGACGGCGAGAGCATGCCCTTGGCGTGGCCTTCGAGCTTGCGAGCCAGCGCCAGCGCCGGGGGCACGTGCTGCAGCACGGCACGGCCCATGGTCTTGGCGCGGGCATAGAACTGGCCCGACAGCAAGCGCGCGAAATAATAGTTCAGTGCCCCCACTGGCGGCGAAATCGACATATCGTTGTCGTTCAGCACCACCAGCAGATTCACATCAGGGGTGACCCCCGCATTGTTCAGCGCCTCGAAGGCCATCCCCGCCGTCATGGCGCCATCGCCGATCACGGCAATGTGCTGACGATCCAGTCCGGCATTGCGGGCGGCCACGGCCATCCCCAATGCCGCCGAAATCGACGTAGAAGAGTGCGCGGTGCCAAAGGCGTCATAAGGCGATTCGCTGCGCTTGGGAAAGCCGGAAATCCCGCCCCACTGGCGCAAACCCGCCATGGCCTGGCGTCTGCCCGTGAGAATCTTATGCGCGTAGGCCTGATGCCCAACATCCCAGATAAGACGATCATCCGGGGTATTGAACACATAATGCAGGGCCAGGGTCAGTTCGACCGTCCCCAGGTTAGAGGACAGGTGGCCACCGGTATGCGCCACCGAATCCAGGACAAAAGACCGCAGCTCCACGGCCAGGTCCTTGAGTTCGCGTCGATCCAGTCGGCGCAAGGCCGCAGGCGTATCGATTCCTTCCAGTAAAGTCGTCATCATCTATATCTAGGTATATGCACCACGGTTAGTGGGTGCGGCCAACCATGTAGTCGGCAAGATCTCGCAGTCGGCCGGCCGCTGGGCCTAGCGGCAACAGCGCTTGATGTGCCTGTTCGCGCAAATCCAGCAATAGCTGGCGCGATTCATCCAGCCCGAGAATGGAGACATAGGTGGGCTTGCCTTGTTCGGCGTCCTTGCCGGCGGTCTTGCCCAAGGTGGCAGAATCTGCGGTCACGTCCAGAATATCATCCGCCACTTGAAAAGCCAGCCCCATGGCGGCGGCATAGGATTCCAGACCACTGCGCACCCCGGAACTGGCCCCAGCCACCACCCCGCCCAGCAATACGCTGGCTTCCAGCAAAGCGCCAGTTTTCATGCGGTGCATATGCTGCAGCGTCTCGATGGACAAGGGCTGACCAACGCTGGCGCAATCAATCGCCTGCCCACCCACCATGCCGTCGCTGCCAGCTGCTCGGGCCAGCAATTGCACAGCCTGCACCACCAGTGCCGGCGCAATAGGCATCTGGACCAGGCAATCAAACGCCAAGGGCTGCAGGGCATCGCCCGCCAGCATGGCCAGAGCCTCGTCGTCGAACTGCCGGTGCACGGTAGGCCGCCCACGGCGCATTTCGTCATCATCCATGCAAGGCAAGTCATCATGAATCAGGGAATATGCGTGGATCAGTTCGACGGCGGCCGCTGCCCCATCCAGCGCCAGCCCCTGGGCTGCCGTTGTCGGGCTGGCGGGTGAGCCGCTGGCTTCGCCAGCCGCATAGACCAAAGCTGCCCGGATACGCTTGCCGGGGCCCAGCACCGCATAGCGCATGGCCTCGTGCAGGCGTGCGGGATCGTCGTCTTCCGGCGGAGGGAGGAGTTCGTCCAACACATCAGCGGCATGCGCAGCGGTATCGTGCAACCACGACTCGAAGTGACTGACCATAAATAAGGTTTGATTTAAGGTTCCAAGACAGGATTGTACGAGAAACCATTAGGCCGGTCCGAGGCACGCTGCCGACCACTGCCGGACAAGGTGCCATCGCCAACCAGAGTTTCAGCGGACGGGGGCTTATGCCCCGCGTGCCACCGGGCGTTCGGGATCACTGCACCATTCGCTCCAGGAGCCAGGATATAGCGCCGAACCACGCAGCCCAGAGAGTTCCATCGCAAACAGATTGTGGCAGGCGGTAATCCCCGAGCCGCACTGATGCACGATGCCACGGTCCAGCCGCCCGCCCAGCAAGGACTCGAACTCTTGGCGCAGTTGCGCGGAGGGCTTGAAGCGACCATCCGTCCCGACATTGTGGGCAAAGGGCCGATTCAGTGCGCCGGGGATGTGCCCGCCCACCGGATCCATGGGCTCGACGTCACCACTGAAGCGCTCTGGGCCCCGCGCATCCAGCACGGTAAAGCGCGGATCATCCAGATTTGACAGCACGGCCCGGGCATCAACCACCGGCATGGATGGTTGACCGGTCAGCACCAGGCTCTGGATGGCCTGCGCCTCGCTGACCGAAGCGGTGCGAGGACCGGTTTCCACTGCCCCCCCCGCCGCCTGCCAGGCCGCCCAGCCGCCGTCCAACACCGCCACGGATTCGTGCCCCAACCAGCGCAGCATCCACCACAGATGCGCAGCAAACATGCTGTTGGCAGCATCGTAAACCACCACATCCGAGCGGGAGGTCAGTCCCTGGGCACGCAACAAGGCAGCGAATTCAGTCCGATCAGGCAAGGGATGGCGACCGTTGCGACCATTGCGGACAGCGCATAGCTGAGTCTCGTGATCCAGATAAAGCGCCCCTGGAATGTGTCCAGCCAAATAGGCCTGACGTCCCGCCTGATGGTCGGATAGATCATGACGCACATCGAACACCAGGCAGCCCGGACGGGCCAGCCGGTCGCGCAGTGTCTCGGCCTGAATCAGTAAATCGATCATGATGGGTGTGCCTCCGTTGAGGGTGAATTGGGGGTCGCCGGACCAGACGCCACATGGCTGCCCAGACCCCGCATAACCCGGGATTCCGCATGCGTGCGCCAGACCGACAGCAGACCCGAGGCAATAATCAGCACCATGCCGGCCCAAGCCAGCGGTGCGGGTCGATCACCCCAGGCCAGGATGCCAATCAGCGCAGCAAAGATGATGGTGGTGTACTGCAAAGCTGCCGTCAACAGGGTAGACCCCAAGCCAAAGGCCCGCGTCATTGTCAATTGACCGATCAGCCCGGCTACACCCAAGCCTATGAGCGACGACAAGGCTAGCACATCGCTGGTTTGCCAGCCCTGGATGCCGACCCCCAGCCCACCGCTGATGCACACGCCGATAGAAAACAACAGGACCGTACGCCATTCAGGTTCTCCAATGCGGCCCAGTTGACGAATCTGCATCATGGCAATGGCAGCCAGCCCCCCAGCCCCCAGCCCAGCCAGTGCCGCCAGCCATTGATCCTGCTGCACACTGGGGCGCAAGACACCCAAAACCCCAAGAAACCCCGCCAACACTGCCAACACGCGAATAGGATCTTTTTGAGCGCCACCGAAAAACAACAGCCAACCGGCGATGAACAAGGGCGCGGTGTAGTTCAGGCTGATGGCAGTGGGCAATGGCAGGAGCGACAGGGCGAAAAACCCCAGCCACATGGATCCGATACCACTGAGGTTGCGCCAGACATGCAGACGCCAACTAGAGGGGCGTATGCTGCGGCGCGTAGCCCGCGCCCAGAAAAACAGCAACAAAACTGACGGAACACCCCGAAATAGCACGATTTCGGGCAAAGTCGCTCCCAGATCGGTGGCGACTTTGACGAGAGCCCCCATCATGGCGAACATCGCACAGGCCAGCAACATCCACAAGGACTGCATGTTTGTAACCACCAAGGGATACTGTTTATAAAGCCAATACTATACACTTTGGGCACATTGAAACCCGACGTGCGGAGCCACCTCTCAAATGAAAAGAATCATCCTGTTTCTCATGACCAACATGGCCGTAATGCTGGTGCTCAGCATCACCATGAACCTGCTGGGCGTGGGCCGTTTCCTCACCGCCAACGGCATCGCACCGATGCAACTCCTGATCTTTGCTGCGGTCATCGGCTTTGGTGGGTCGATCATTTCGCTATTGATGAGCAAATGGATGGCCAAAACCAGCACTGGCGCCCAGGTCATCAACCCCCAGGCCCCGCGCAACCAGCGCGAAGCCTGGCTGGTCGATACGGTCCACCAACTGGCCGACCGCGCAGGCATCGGCCGCCCAGAAGTCGCCATCTACGAAGGTGCGCCCAATGCCTTCGCCACCGGCGCTTTCCGCAATGAATCTCTGGTGGCGGTGTCCACCGGGCTGCTGTCCTCGATGACCGAGGAAGAAGTCACCGCCGTGCTGGGGCACGAAATCGCTCATATTGCCAACGGCGATATGGTCACGCTCACCCTCATCCAGGGGGTGGTCAATACCTTCGTCATCTTTTTGTCTCGCCTGGTGGGGTATTTCGTCGACCGCGCCATCCTGAAGAACGACAAGGGCGTAGGCATGGGCTATTACGCCAGCGTGCTGGTCTGTGAAATCCTGTTCGGCGTGATTGCCTCCATCATTGTTGCCTGGTTCTCCCGCCAGCGCGAATACCGCGCCGACGCAGGCTCCGCCCATCTGCTGGGCGCGCGCGAACCCATGATCCGGGCGCTGGCCCGCCTGGGCGGGGTCGAGGCCGGCGAGCTGCCCAAGTCCTTCCAGGCTGCCGGCATTGCAGGGGGCGCCATCGGTGCCCTGTTTGCCTCGCATCCCCCCATCGAAAAGCGCATTGAAGCCCTGCGCCACTCGGCCAATTAAGCCTCGCGCATCATGAAAGAGTTCCAGGTCATCATCGCCTTCAGCGGCTTCATCGCGCTGCTGCTATGGGGCGTGCACATGGTGCAAACCGGGGTGCAACGCGCCTTTGGCAAGACCCTGGGGCTATGGATGGGGCGTGCCATGGGGTCGCTGCCACGCGCCTTTGGCACGGGCCTGGCGATTACCGCCGCCATCCAAAGCAGCACGGCCACCGGCCTGATGATTACCGGCTTTGCCGTCACTGGGCTGGTCTCCCTAGTCCCGGGGATGGCGGCCATGCTGGGGGCGAATGTCGGCACCACCCTGATCGTCCAGGCGCTGTCCTTCAAGCCCACCGCCCTGGCCCCCGGCCTGATCCTGATCGGGGTCTGGATGTTCCGCCACTATGCACCGGGCCGCTCCCGCGATCTGGGGCGTGCCTTGATCGGCCTGGGCCTGCTGCTGCTGTCGCTCAGTGAACTGGTCACCATGTTCGAGCCCCTGAAAAGCGCGCCCATGCTGGGCACGGCACTGGATGCGCTGGGCGATGCCCCTTTTCTGGCACTGATTGCCAGTACGGCACTGACTTGGGCCTCGCATTCCAGCGTGGCCGTCGTGGTGCTGATCATGTCGCTGGCCCTGCATGACCTGATCGACCCCACCCTGGCCTATACCCTGGTGCTGGGCGCCAACCTAGGCACCGCCATCAATCCTGTGCTGGAAGGCGGCCACGACGACAACCCCGCCTCGCGCCGCCTGCCCATCGGCAATCTGGGCACCCGCGTCATCGGCTGCGTTCTGGGCATGGCACTCCTGCCCTGGGCCACCCCCATCATGCAGGCGCTGGGCAGCGACGCCTCGCACAGTGTGGCCAATTTCCATCTGCTCTTCAATCTGGTCGTGGCTGCATGCTTCATGCCCATCCTCAGGCCCTATGCGATCCTGTTGCAGCGCCTGCTGCCTCAGCGCAGCGATCCGGACGATCCGGCCCGACCACACTACCTGGATGAAGCCGCCCGCGAAGTCCCCGCCGTAGCCCTGGGCCAGGCTGCCCGCGAGGCCTTGCGCCTGACCGACCTGCTGCGCGAATCCCTGCAGTTGACCCAGCATGCCCTGTTGCGCGACGACGGCCAGGCCATCGGCCGCGCCCGGTATCTGAACGGCGTCATCAGCCAGTTGGACCAGTCCATCACGACGTTTTTGGCCACCCAGGACCAGGAAAGCCTCAGCGCCGAAGACGAGCAATATCTGAAATCCATCTTGGCGTTTTCCATGAATATCGCCCATGCGGCCAGCGTCTCGGGCATGGGCTTGCTGGGCCACGCCAGCCGCCTGCATAAAAAACACTGGGTGCTGGACGCCGACCAACGCACTGAACTGACCGCCACCCTGGAACGCCTGCAGCGCAACCTGCGCCAGGCGGCCTCGCTGTTTGTCTCAGCCGACCGCCAGGTGGCACGCAATCTGGCCTTTGAAAAAGAATACTTCCGCAACCTGGAAGCCAAGGCGGCCGACCGCCACCTGGAACGCATCAAGACCGGCCAACTGGATGCCGCCGACATGGGTGCGTTCTACCTGGAAATCCTGCGCGACACCGGCGGCGTCAATGCCTATCTGGTCAATGCCGCCGCCTATCCCATCCTGATCAAATACGGCGAACTGCGCCCCAACCGCCTGCGCGAAGCGGATTAATGCGCCTCACCCCAGTCGCGCCCCACCCCGACCTCGGCCACCAGCGGCACGGCCAGTTGCGCCACGCCAGCCATCAGTTCAGGCACACGCCGACGTAAGAGCTCGACCTCGTCGGGCACGGCATCAAAGACCAGTTCATCGTGCACCTGCATCACCATCAGGCTATGCAGGCCATCGGCCCACAGCCAATCTTGCACGGCCACCATCGCCATTTTGATCAGATCCGCTGCCGTACCCTGCATCGGAGCATTGATGGCGGCACGTTCGGCGGCGGCAGCACGCGGGCCCTTGGCCCCGGCCAGATCCGGAAAATACAGGCGACGGCCAAACACGGTCTCTACGTAGCCCTGCTCGCGGGCCTGGCGGCGGATGCGGTCCATGTAATCGGCCACGCCCGGATAACGCATGAAATAGCGGTCGATATAAGACTTTGCCGCCGCTCGCGTAATCCCCAGGTTGGACGCCAGACCGAATTCGCCCATGCCATAGATCAGGCCGAAATTGATGGCCTTGGCCGCGCGGCGGTGTTCGGCATCCACTTGGTCCGGCGCCACACCAAAGACTTCGGCGGCTGTGGCCCGGTGAATATCCTGACCCTCGGCAAAGGCCTGGCACAGGTTTTTATCCCCCGATACATGGGCCATGACCCGCAGTTCGATCTGCGAATAATCCGCCGACACAATGCTGCCCAGGCTGGCCACAAAGGCCGAGCGCACACGTCGGCCCTCGGCAGTACGCACGGGGATGTTCTGTAAATTGGGGTCGGACGAAGCCAGCCGCCCGGTGACCACCGCCGCCTGCGCATACCGCGTGTGCACCCGCCCAGTATCCGGATTGATCATGCGCGGCAGCTTATCCGTGTAGGTGGATTTAAGCTTGGCAATGCCGCGATAGTCCAGCAACAAGCGCGGCAAGGGGTAATCCGCCGCCAGCCGCGTCAGGACCTCCTCGTCGGTGGACGGCGCCCCGCTGGCGGTCTTGCGCACCACGGGCAACTGCATCTGATTGAACAGGATTTCGCCCAGCTGCTTCGGCGAGTTCAAATTGAACGGCTGGCCCGCCAGCTGGTGCGCCTGGGCCTCCAGATCCAGCATCTGCTGGCCCAATTCGTGGCTTTGACGGGCCAGTGCCTGGGCATCGATGGCCACGCCATTGCGTTCGATCCGCGTCAGCGCTTCCGAGGCGCGAATCTCTAGTTGATAGGTACGCGCCAAGCCCTCGTGCGCCAGCACTTTGGGCAACAGCACCTGATGCAGGCGCAGGGTGAAATCCGCATCTTCGGCCGCATAGTATGCGGCCTGATCCAGCGCGACTTCGTCAAAGCCGATTTGCTTGGCACCTTTGCCGCACAGGTCTTCATAGGTGGTGCCGGTGACACCCAGCCACTGGATGCACAGATCCTGCAGGTTGACGCGCCGGTGTGACTGCAGCACATAGGCCTGCAACATGGTGTCATGCTGAACCCCGCGCAGGCTGACGCCCTCGTTGGCAAACACATGCGCGTCGTACTTGGCGTTATGCAGCAGTTTCGGAGCATCCGGATCTTCGAGCCAAGGACGCAATTGCTCCAGCACCCAGTCTCGGTTCAGTTGATCAGGGGTGCCTGGCGCGGTATGACCCACGGGAATATAGGCCGCATGGCCCGCCTGCATGGACAGCGACAAGCCCACCAGGCGTGCCGCCATCGGGTCCAGGCTGGTGGTCTCGGTGTCCAGGGCGACCAGATCGGCCTGACGCAGTTGCGCCAGCCAATGCGTCAATTGATCCTGATCCAGAATCGTCTCGTACTGAATCTGGCTGGGGGGCGTGGGTGTGGCATCCGGCTGGGCTACCCGGGCATCCTGAGCGGGGATGCGATCTGGTTCGCCGGAGATCTCGCGCAGCCAGGTACGAAAGCCGTAGGTTTCATATAACTGTGTCAGCGCTGTCTGATCCGGTGCCCGCAGCGGCATGGCCAGCACTGCATTTTCGGGGGGTAGTTCGCAATCCAGGCGGATCGTCAGCAGATCCCGAGTCAGCGGAAAATTCGCAATGGCCTGACGCAGATTCGTCCCGGCCACACCCTTGATCTCGTCGGCATGCGCCACCAGCGCCTCGATACTGCCGTATTGCGTCAACCATTTTGCAGCGGTCTTGGGGCCGACCTTGTCCACTCCGGGGACATTATCCACCGTGTCGCCCGTCAACATCAGGTAATCAATGATGCGATCGGGCGGCACGCCGAATTTTTGCAGCACCCCAGCCGGATCCTGGCGCTCGCCCGACATGGTGTTGATGAGTTCGACCTGATCATTGACCAACTGGGCCAGGTCCTTGTCCCCTGTGGAAATAATGGTATAAAGGCCATCTTTGGTGGCCTGGGCGGCCAATGTGCCGATGACATCGTCGGCCTCCACCCCAGACTCCGAGATCACCGTCCAGCCCAAAGCAGCGGCAGCCTGATGAATCGCCGCGATCTGCACCCGCATATCGTCTGGCATCGAAGGCCGGTTGGCCTTGTACTGGGGGTATATTTGGTCGCGAAACGACCCCCCCGGTGCATCAAACACACAGGCACCGTACTGCGCATCCTTGTAATCGTGCATCAGCCTTCGTAACATGGAGATAACTCCATACAAGGCCCCAGTAGGCTGCCCTTGCGCATTACGCAAATCGGGCATGGCATGATAAGCGCGGTACAGGTAGCTGGACCCATCGACTAGCAACAAGGTTTTTTTCATGACAGACAATAAGACAAAACGGGTCTCGGCAGAACAACAGATTCCCACGATTATTGCAGAGATGCGCCAAGCCGCCGTGGCTTTTCAAAAAATCGGCCTGGGCGTCAGCATCTTCGGCAGCGCCCGCATCCCGCGCGGCCACCCATTCTACGAGCTAGGCCAGGAACTGGGCGCCCGCATCGCCCAGCTGGGCATACCCGTGATCGCCGGCGGTGGCCCAGGCCTGATGGAAGCAGCAAACCGTGGCGCCTTCGAAGCAGGCGGCCGCAGCGTGGGTCTGAACATCCGCCTGCCACGCGAGAATTCCGATAATGGCTACCAGACCGACAGCCTGCATTTCGAATATTTCAATTCGCGCAAGGCATCGTTTTTCATGCACAGCCTGGCCTATGTGGTGCTGCCCGGCGGGTTCGGCACCCTGGACGAACTCTTCGAAGCCGTCACCCTGATACAGACCCTGAAACAGCCTCCGGCCCCCATCATCCTGGTGGGCACCACGTTCTGGTCCGGCCTGATCGACTGGATTCAGGACCAACTGGTCAGTAATGGCACGGTCGGCCCCTTTGACACCGAACTGCTCACGGTCACCGACGACATGGACGAAATCATCAGCCTGATCCAGGAAGCCGTCCAGATCGAGCCCAATCGCGAACCCGCCCTGCCCGAATAAGCCTTTGCATGTGCCCGGTCCCCGGCGTATCAGGGTAATGCTTGATGCACCCGGACGGTCACCTGAGGTAACATCACGCCTTGTTATCGCCGGACGGGTACCCCCGATACCGGCCCCCACAGGAGACTTTCCCCATGAAAAAAGCTCTGTTCGGCGCCGCCATGCTGATCGCTGTCGGCCTGATCCCGGCCACTGGCTCGGCCGCTGACGCCAAAGACCTGAAAATCGCCACCGAAGCCGGTTACCCGCCGTTCGAATACCGCAATCCCAACGGCCAGCTCGAAGGCTTTGACATCGATATCGGTAATGAACTGTGCAAACGCATGCAGCGCAACTGCGTCTGGATCGACACGTCCTTCGACGGTCTGATCCCCGGCCTGCAGGCACGTAAGTTCGACCTGGCGAATTCCACCATGACCGCCACCGAGGCGCGCAAGAAAGTCATCGACTTTTCCACCCCGGTGTTCATCGTGCCCGTGAAGCTGATGGTCAAAAAAGGCAGCGGCCTGGAACCCACCGCCGCATCCCTGAAAGGCAAGCGCGTGGGCGTGCAGCAAGGCACCACCATGGAAACCTATGCGCGTAAATTCTGGGCCCCCGCCGGCGTCAACGTTGTGTCCTACCCCAGCTACACCAACGCCTATGTGGATGTGACTGCCGGTCGTCTGGATGCCACATTCCAAGAAGCGCAAAGCGCAGTTGAAGGCTTTCTGGAAAAACCCGAAGGCGCCGACTACGAGCTGGCCAGCATGACGCTGGACGACCCCATTTTGAACGAACCCATCGCCATCGGCATCCGCAAGGGCAACCCCTTGAAGGCCGACGTGGACAAGGCGCTGCAGTCCATGCTGGCTGACGGCACCATCCAAGGCTATGCAAAAAAATACTTCGCCGAAGGCCTGATCCAGTTTCCCGCCCAATAATCAGGCCTGCGGCATGCCGCACGGCCCGGCCGCCCGGATCGCCGCCCTGACAGGCGGCTCCCCCCGGGCGGCTGTCCTATTCGATATTTTCTCATGTTCCTGAACGGCTACGGCCCCCTGTTGCTGGCAGGCACCTGGGTCACCATTCAGCTTGCTCTGCTGTCCCTGCTGGTGTCCCTGTTTCTGGGGCTGCTGGGCGCCTGGGCCAAACTGTCTTCCTTGTGGTGGGCACGCCTGCTGGCCACGGCCTACACCACCCTGATACGCGGCGTCCCGGACCTAGTCCTGATGCTGCTGATTTTCTTCAGCCTGCAGATCTACCTGAATGAAGTCACCGATCTGTTGGGCCTGGACTACATCGATATCGACCCCTTCGCCGCGGGCGTGCTGACGCTGGGCTTCATCTATGGCGCGTATTTTGCCGAGACTTTTCGCGGCGCCTTCATGGCCGTCCCCTATGGCCAGTTGGAAGCCGCTACCGCCTACGGCATGCGCGAATTCCAGGTCTTCCGCCGGGTGCTGTTCCCGCAGATGATGCGCCACGCACTGCCCGGCATCGGCAACAACTGGCAGGTCCTGCTGAAATCCACTGCCCTGGTCTCGCTGATCGGCCTGACCGATCTGGTCAAAGTCGCCCAGGATGCCGGTAATGTCACATTTCGCGTGTTTTTGTTCATCTCCATCACCGGCATCATCTACCTGGCCTTGACCACAGTCTCCAACGGTGTGCTGTACTGGCTGGATAAACGCTACAGCGTAGGCGTGCGCGAGGCCTCGCTATGACGGACGTGATTGACCAATTCTGGCGGGCCTACCTGTATTCCAGCAACGGCAGCCTATCGGGCATGGCGGTCACCCTGTGGCTGCTGGTGCTGTCGGTATCCATGGGATTTTTTCTGTCGATCTTCCTGGCTGTGGCCCGGGTATCGTCGCGCCGCTGGCTGTCCGTGCCGTTATGGGTATTCAGCTATGTGTTTCGCGGCACCCCGCTATATGTGCAGATACTGTTTATCTATGCCGGCATCTACAGCCTGGACTTTATCAAGGACACCCCCCCGCTGGCCGATTTTTTCCAAAGTGGATTCAACTGCCTGACGCTGGCACTGACGCTGAATACGGTGGCCTACACCACGGAAATCTTCGCCGGGGCCATTCGCGCCACCAACGCAGGCGAAATCGAGTCCGCCCGCGCCTTCGGCATGACGCGCTTCGCCCTATATCGGCGCATCATCATCCCGTCGGCCTTGCGCCGCGCCCTGCCCGCCTACAGCAACGAGGTCATCCTGATGCTGCACGCGACCTCCCTGGCGTTCACCGCCACCGTACCCGACATCCTGAAAGTCGCCCGCGACGCCAACTCGGCCACCTACCAGACCTTCGCATCCTATGGCATTGCCGCCCTGCTGTATCTGGTCCTGTCGTTTACACTGATTGGCCTATTCCGCTGGTACGAGCACCGCGCTCTGGCCTACCTGGGCTCTCACCGATAAATAGTCATGTCCAAACTCGACGTACTCAATATTCACAAACACTATGGCGACAATGAAGTCCTGAAGGGTGTATCCCTGCAGGCCAACGCCGGCGACGTGATCTGCATCCTGGGCTCCAGCGGATCAGGTAAGTCCACCTTCCTGCGCTGCATCAATTTTCTGGAAAAACCCGATCGCGGCAGCGTATCACTGAACGGCGAAACCCTGAAAATCATCCAGGACAAGCGCGGCGAACCGCACGCCGCCGACCTGGATCAATTGCGTCGCCTGCGCTCTAAGCTGGCCATGGTGTTCCAGCACTTCAATCTATGGGCGCACATGAACGTGCTGGGCAACGTCATCGAAGCCCCCGTCCAGGTGCTGAAACTCAGCCGCGCCGAGGCCATCGAGCGCGCCCGGCACTACCTGGCCAAGGTCGGCCTGGACCCCAAGGTGGAAACCCAGTACCCGTCATCGCTGTCGGGCGGTCAGCAGCAGCGCGTCGCGATTGCCCGCGCCCTGGCGATGGAACCCGAAGTCATGCTGTTTGACGAACCGACGTCTGCCCTGGACCCCGAACTGGTCGGCGAAGTCCTGAAGGTCATGCAGAAGCTGGCCGAAGAAGGCCGCACCATGCTGGTGGTCACCCACGAAATGGGTTTTGCCCGAAACCTGGCATCCCACGTGCTATTTTTGCACCAGGGCGTGGCCGAGGAAACCGGGACGCCGACCGATATTTTTGACAATCCACAAAGCCCCAGACTACAGCAGTTTTTATCGGGGAACCTGAAGTAGAAGCGACAGGCCAGCGCCCTGACTCTGGCGATGCTATTCAGGCCTCATCAATCCAGAAACACACCATCCAGCGCCTTGGCATCCAGAATATTCAAAGACCACGCCGTCAATTGCTGACGATTGGCCTGCTGAATGCGCTGGACGGTTTCGTCTGATACAGGGCCGAAGCGACGTTCTATCAAGCCCAATAGCAGCAATGCTTGTCCTTGCTCTATACCCTCTTCACGGCCTTGCTCCAGTCCGCGCTGGGTATATACCCGCTCTACTACGGTGACGTAGCTCATGTTGTGCTCCTGATGCAATTGATCGACAGCCACAAAATATTCCGACTCTAAATCCTGCGATAGGTGGATGATCCATTCCACCAGCCGCAACAGCGGGTTGATTTGATCCTTGCTGTAGCCATAATCGTACAAACGCCGCACTATATTCAGTAGCGGCCCCAGCCGAGTAGCCTTATCCGCATGCATCGAAGCCAGGATTTGTGCCATTACAATGACGGCAAAAGGGTTGGTCGGAGCCAAAGCATCCAGCGTATCCATGCGACCATGCCATTGGCTTAATTCTACAATGGGAAAGGTAAATTCTGTCCTTTGCGACAAGAACTTATCCTGATAGCTGCCCTGTGTTCGAGGCGCTCTGCCAGGATTGGGCGGCTGGTCAATCAAAACCCCCAGGCTGAAGATCGTCGGCGGAAGCAGGGCTTTGGTCTTGCGCAATTCACGCACCTGGATCAGCATTCTGTATTGAAAAATCCGCCACCCAAAGACCTGAAAGTCTGTCGGCGTGGATAGTCGGCCCTGGACCTCGATGTGGACCAGCAGCAAAGCGCTAGCACCCGCCAGTAACTGAACCTTCACCAGCTTATCCACCAATTGCCGTCCATTGGCAGGAGTGGAAGCCCGTTGGATCGCCTGCAGCTCCTTGTCCAGAAAATCAACTGAAACGGACCAGTCGATCAGGGCATGCAGATCAGGGGCTAATAAGTCGTCCCTGAAGAATTCATTTCACCTATATCACGCCGGATTTCCGGCGATCTGAGGCCACGCATCCTGGCGGGGTAGCTCACCCCACAGGGATGATTTCTGAATTCGCTGCCAGATCCAGGTCAAAAAATAAGGCGCAAAAAAAGGGCGGATGCCCTTGCGGGCAATCATGCGCAGCAGCCACTTCATATTGAAGCCCGCCGCGCATAGCACCGCGTGGATAGCGTCCCCAATTTGTCCCTTCAAGTGGCAGCGATTCATGCCGTGATCGCTTTTAAGATGCCCAATGATCGGCTCAATCGCCTGGCGCCGTCTCAGCAACTGCTGCTCTTTGGGTGTCAAGCGTTTGAATTTCCCACGGTGCTTCAGTGCATATTCCGGGATTTCACCATCTACCCCGCGATACCCCAGATCCGCATAGATCGTCTTGGGTTTGACGCCGGTGTCCTGCAGCAGGATACTGGCTTGCTCCAATGCCTCCGCCAAAGTATGACCATCGTACGGGTTGCCTGGGAAGCTGCGTGCGCCCACGATCAGGTTCCCTGTCAACGTGGTGACGATACCCACCTTGACGCCGAACTCATATGGGGTGCGGGCCTTGCCCTTACCGATACACTCGACTTCGGGGGCATGCCAGCTGTAAATCTTGTCCTTGCCCTTCACCGCCTGCTTGCGACGGCTCTGCTCCGCGATTCGATGTGCTCGGGCCAGCAGCGGATCCAGGGCTTGCTGGATGCTTTGGGCCAGCACCGTCTTGCTGCGCTCGATGTCGCGGGCCAAGCGGCCCAGAATCGTGCGCTGGCGCTTGATCGCTTTGTGCATGCGGCGGTACTGCTTGGCGTGCGCATATCGCCCAGCCCGCCTGGCCAGGTCCCGGCCTTCTTTGGCGTAGCTTTGCTTCAAGCAAATGCCATGGGCCTTGGCAGCCTCAGCCAGCTTGTCACGTGCCACTTCCAGCAAGCGGCTGTCAGTGGGGTGTGCCACCGCCTTGCTCTGCACCGTGCTGTCCACGATCACGGTTTCCAGTGCCCGACGTTCAATCAGGCCCAGCTTCATGCCCACCATAATGGTTTGCACCAGCAATTCTTCCACGCCTTCTTCGCCCAGCAGGCCTCGGAAGCGGCTGATCGCGCTGGGATCGCACGGCAGGCGATCCTCGAAATATTCCTGGCCGGAAAAGTATTGCCAGACTGGCGTCTCGCTCCAGCGTTCGCATACGCCTTCATCACTTTCGTTGAAGGTGTGCTTCAGATACAGCAAGGAGATCATGAGGCGCATCGGCAGGCGCGGGCGCCCAGCGTTTGAAATCGCACCGCCCACGACAGCCACGCTCGGGCCAAACAAATCCACATCGGAAACTTTCTTTCCTGTGCGCACTTGGCGTGCAAATCGATGGGCCACCGAGGCCTCCAATTCCTGCCAGGGAATATGCGTGGCGAGTACCGCCAGCGGTTTGCGCAGATCGATCATTTGATCCAGGCGACTGCGGAAAAAATCGTCGATTTCACTCATGGGGCGTTTGGCATTTCTCCCAGAAAATGACCTGCAACGGAGGCGTTTCTGGGAGATTTGTTGGTTTTGGATGTCAATATTATTACATGAAATCAATGTGTTATTGATACTTCAGGGGCGACTAATGAGGATAGGGATAATTTCAAGTCTAATGATAATAAGCGTGACTATAAAGAAGATGTTGAGAAATCTATATTTGATTCTTTTCTTGAATACGTAAAAGATGTTAGCGCTAAGGTTTTTGATGAGTTAAAAAAACCAGAAAATATTGATAAATTCATTGGTTTTGTTAAAAACAATGTAGTTCCAATTATTATAACTAAAAAAACTAAATAATAGGGTAAATTATGGCCTATAGAAATGATGTTGATTTGGATTTTCTTGAGGAAATTCCTAGTGAAGATTTGGTTGATTTGGTTGATTGTTTAATAGTGGATAAAGATGGTAAAAGTAGATATACAGAAGAGTTAACTGGAAATGATCTATATAAAAAATATCACCCGGATCATACTAGGTATTGGCATTTAATTGCAGCTGAAATTCAGTGCTTTGGTGCCAATAGCCTCTCTACTTTATTCCGTGGCGGAAAAGGTGTTTTATATCGCGAGGTGTTGACGGATGTTTGCGATAAGATGGGGGCTAAGTACAAGAAAAATAATGAAGTCATCATGATCGAAAATAATTTGATGACAAAAATAATCGAAGACTCTCTAGGAAAAATGACAGAGCCAGAAAGAGCTGAGTTCGCGAAAATTATCGGAATTGACAATGTTTTATCCTTATCTGCAGCTGGCTTGACGGCGGCTATTCAAGCACTGTTTAGGATGGGAGGATTCGCATCATATCGTCTGACTTTGGTTATTGCTAATGCAATTAGCCGCTCCATTGTTGGGCATGGACTATCGCTTGCTGGAAATGCAGCGTTGGTTAGGGCTGCATCCATTTTGACTGGACCTGTGGGTTGGGCATTGGCTGGGCTATGGACTGTGGTTGATTTGGCTGGGCCTGCGGATCGGGTCACGATTCCAGCTGTAATTAATGTTGCGCTGCTGCGTAAAAGATATCAAGCAGAAAAGGAAGGGATTATGGGAGACATAGAAAAAGAATTAGATAATTAATTTTTTGTATTGCTTCGAATGGATTTTTAAAATTGGCTTAGTAAGCAATGTATTTAATTTAATTTAGCTGGCTTGTTTGTCACAGAGCAAGCCTTTAATTATTTGATTTTAAAATATGAGTGGTGTATTAATTTTATTGAATTATTATTTCATTTTTGTTTTGAGAAAATTGATCGATCATCGCGGCAGCATTTGATTATTCTCTAAACTGTCTTATGTGGTCGCCCCTGCAGTATCAATAACACATTGATTTCATGCAATAATATTGACATCCAAAACCACCAAATCTCCCAGAAACGCCTCCGTTGCAGGTCATTTTCTGGGAGAAATGCCAAACGCCCCATGAGTGAAATCGACGATTTTTTCCGCAGTCGCCTGGATCAAATGATCGATCTGCGTAAACCGCTGGCGGTACTCGCCACGCATATCCCTTGGCAGGAATTGGAGGCCTCGGTGGCCCATCGATTTGCTCGCCAGGTGCGCACAGGAAAGAAAGTTTCCGATGTGGATTTGTTTGGCCCGAGCGTGGCTGTCGTAGGCGGTGCGATTTCAAACGCTGGGCGCCCGCGCCTGCCAATGCGGCTGATGATCTCCTTGCTGTATTTGAAGCACACCTTCAACGAAAGTGATGAAGGCGTATGCGAACGCTGGAGCGAGACGCCAGTCTGGCAATACTTTTCCGGCCAGGAATATTTCGAGGATCGCCTGCCGTGCGATCCCAGCGCGATCAGCCGTTTCCGGGGGCTATTGGGCGAAGATGGCGTCGAAGAACTGCTGGTGCAAACCATTATGGTGGGCATGAAGCTGGGGCTCATCGAGCGCCGGGCGCTGGAAACAGTGATCGTGGACAGCACGGTGCAGAGTAAGGCGGTGGCACACCCCACCGACAGCCGCCTGCTGGAAGTGGCACGTGAAAAACTGGCAACCGCTGCCAAGGCCCATGGCATTTGCTTGAAGCAAAGCTACGCCAAAGAAGGCCGGGACCTGGCCAGGCGGGCTGGGCGCTATGCGCACGCCAAGCAGTACCGCCGCATGCACAAGGCGATCAAGCGCCAGCGCACGATTCTGGGCCGCTTGGCCCGCGACATCGAGCGCAGCAAGACGATGCTGGCCCAAAGCATCCAGCAGGCCTTGGACCCACTGCTGGCCCGAGCGCATCGAATCGCAGAGCAGAGCCGTCGCAAGAAGGCGGTGAAGGGCAAGGACAAGATTTACAGCTGGCATGCCCCCGAAGTCGAGTGTATCGGTAAGGGCAAGGCCCGCACCCCATATGAGTTCGGGGTCAAGGTGGGTATCGTGACCACGTTGACAGGGAACCTGATCGTGGGCGCACGCAGCTTCCCAGGCAACCCGTACGATGGCCATACGCTAGCAGAAGCGCTGGAGCAAGCCAGTATCCTGCTGCAGGACACCGGCGTCAAACCCAAGACGGTCTATGCTGATCTGGGGTATCGCGGGGTAGATGGTGAAATCCCGGAATATGCACTGAAGCACCGTGGAAAATTCAAACGCTTGACACCCAAAGAGCAGCAGTTGCTGAGACGGCGCCAGGCGATTGAACCGATCATTGGGCATCTGAAAAGCGATCACGGCATGAATCGCTGTCACTTGAAGGGACAAATTGGAGACGCCATTCATGCGGTGCTGTGCGCGGCAGGCTTCAATATGAAATGGCTGTTGCGCATGATTGCCCGAAAGGGCATTCGCCCTTTTTTTGCGCCTTATTTTTTGACCTGGATTTGGCAGCGGATTCAGAAATCATCCCTGTGGGGTGAGCTACCCCGCCAGAGTTCGTGGCCTCAGATCGCCGGAAATCCGGCGTGATATAGGTGAAATGAATTCTTCAGGGACGACTCATTAATGTATTCAGAAACGACTGCTCGTTTTTTTCTGGGCAAGCAAAGCATAATATAACTTAAAAGCTTTTCTAAATTATATGGTCTAGAAATCAACTCGCCATCGAAGGTATATCCAGCAGAATAAAAAATAGGATCGACGTTTAAATCAGGATCTAGGCCATTGATCCTCCTTTTTACTTCCTCAGATTGGTCCTCTAAAAATTTAGTTAATTTTTCTTCCGGACGATTCTTTGTTCGATCCCAAAAATGTCCACTCATGGCTTGATCAGCTTTATTTATACCTATTAAAATTCGATCCTTCTCATTATGATCAAGTGATGGGATTATTACATCTTTCAACAAAGTATATACACTACTGAAATCTCGACTTGATCCATCAAGAATCAAAAAAACCAAATCTACTAGAGGAACTCCTCGAGCATCTTTTTTAAATAGCAATTTTTTTATGCTTTCTTTATGGTCTATATCCTTTTCCCGACTATCCCCTAAACCAGGAGAATCCCATACAACCAGATTGTCACCTAATTTATATTGATTAATATCCATGGTCTCTGGTCGAGATGTTTCGCCTACCTTGGCCTGAACATCCAGCCCTGCACTCTGAAACAAAGCATTGATTGTGGAGCTTTTACCTACACCAGTCCCCCCAACCAAAAGGACATTGACTTTAGTTAAACGCAAGCGGCTTCGGATTTCATCCAACTGCTGCTTAGTAAGTAAATCCAGCCCATTATTTAGCATCACCATACCTCCTTTCTATAGACACACAAAAAATAACTAATACATGAGCACTTAATTGGCTACTAGTCTGCACTGTGGAGGATACTCAAACAAGACACATGGAGCTATCAAAATATAGACAGTTCTATCTAAAGTGGACCCCGGAATCGAGACAGCGGTTTAAGCTGTAATCCGAGGAGGAAAGCAGCGTGACAGAGGTTAAGAAACGCAAGGTTCACAGCGCAGAATTCAAGGCGAAGGTGGGCATGGAAGCGATCCGCGGGGAGAAGACGCTCAACGAAATAGGACAACAGTACGGTGTGCATCCCGTGGTGGTCAGCCAGTGGAAGAAGGCAATCCAGGAACAGGCAGCCACGCTGTTTGCCAGCAAGCGTGGCCCAAAGCCTGCAGAGCACGCCGACGAGGACCGCTTGTACAGCGAGATCGGGCGCCTGAAGATGGAATTGGATTGGCTCAAAAAAAAGTCCGGACTATGAACGCAGACGTACGGATGAACTGGGTCATGCAGGACACGTCCCTGCCGATTACTCGCCAGTGCGAGCTCGCGCAGGTGCCCCGGGCAACTTTCTATGGCCGCAGGCCCGCCAATCTGGCCAGTGATGAAGACTTGCTGTACATGCGGCTGATCGACGAGGAGTACACCCGCCACCCGTTCTACGGCAGCCGCCGCATGGTGGTATTTCTGCAGCGTGGGGGCCACGAAGTGAACCGCAAACGGGTGCAGCGTCTGATGCGCGTCATGGGCCTGGCAGGTATGGCGCCGGGTCCGGCAACCAGTCATCCACACCCCCAGCACAAGATCTATCCGTACCTGCTGCGAGGTTTGCAGATCGTGCGGCCCAATCAGGTCTGGAGCACTGATATCACCTATATCCGGCTGGCGCGTGGGTTTGTCTACCTGGTGGCTGTCATCGACTGGTACTCTCGACGGGTACTGGCCTGGCGCATCTCCAACAGCATGGACACGGCGTTCTGCGTGGACTGTCTACAGGAAGCATTGGATCAGCATGGATGTCCGGAGATCTTCAACAGCGATCAGGGTTCTCAGTTTACGAGCGAGGCCTTCACCGGCGTGCTTAGAGTTGCCGGGATCGCCATCAGCATGGACGGGCGTGCGCTGGACAACATCTTTGTGGAACGGCTCTGGCGTAGCCTCAAGCACGAGGACATCTACCTGAAGGGCTACAGTACGGTGGCTGAGCTCACGCTCGGACTGGTCGAATACTTCGCGTTCTACAACGGCGAGCGGCCCCATCAGGGACTGGGAAACCGCACTCCTGACGAGGTCTATGCCGATGGTATTGGCGGCGGCGCCAGGATTGCTAATCACTTTGACCGGGACGGAAATCCTTCCAGCCCGGTCGCATCGGGGCAGCGCCGTTCGGCTGCAGTAGAAGCAATGGATTTAGCTTAAACCCGGATGAAATCTGTCTTGACAGATGGGTCCACTTTAATCTGATTGAGCAGTAGAGATCATGGCAATTAAGACTAAGACAAGCAAAAGACTCGCATCACCTGCTCTTTTCTTGAGCAATTTGCTACAAGTGTAATAAAATATACCCTATTTTGTGCGTTTCTGTCTCTCGAGATTTTCATCCCCCACCATGCTCCACAACAGGCTAACAACGGCTAACAAATTTCGAGCCATGACGTGCTCCTGTCTGGTCAGCACCCTATCCTCTGGGTGATTAAGATCATGATATGCATGATTGCGTCATATTGTGTCGCAATACGTATGCGACACAAATTGTCGCTTATGTCCTTATACTGCTTCGAAGCGACTCAATCACTGCCTTGGGTCAATCCAAAGCCACCCGCGTCTAAGAGGAGTTTCCATGCCACACAACATCATCAGCATGCCAGACCTCGCATCCACCTTGGTTTGCCCCGAATGTCGACATAAGTCCATCCCTTTCCACAGCTGCTTGCCCCACATAGACCAGCACTGCCCCCGCTGTAAAGATCAGATCATGATCAAACGACCTGCGACCCAATGGGAAATAGTGCGCCGACTTACCATCCCATGGTTTAACTCATTTAAATAATTTCTCTTCACTCAGCAAAGGCCCGCCATACCCATCCCACCCAAGCCATTTACCTTGCTCTGCCCCCAGTGCGGCCACCGCGAAACCCACTTCCCGGCCAGCGACGTGCTGCATATGTCGCTCAACTGTCCCCGCTGCAAAGATCAGCAGATGGATATGCAGTCAGCCAGCACGTGGGATCAGTTGCGCAGCGTGCTGACTGGGCGTACACGGTAATGATCAACGCGACTGATCCGCAGACAATCCCGCGTAAGCCTGTTCAACGGCTTCCTGTCCATACACGGATTCCAGCCGTCGGATAATAAAATGGCCACGCGCCATATCCTGAAAATGGTCGATGAATAAGGTATTGATCAGCGCCCCGCCCGCCGCACCAATAGCAGGCACGGCCTGGGCGGCGGCTTTTTCGGTGATCTGAATGCCAAAGCGCTCGGCAATCATGCTGACCAAGCGGGCCATGGCTGGCGGGGCGGCTTTTTCCAGCATGACTTTGCCGCCTGCATATTCCACCGCCTGGCTGACTGCCTGGGCCAATAGGGCACGGACGGCATAGTAGCCGCTTTCAGTTGCGTCATCGCTGGCCTGATTGCCCCCCAACGCAAAGACCTCCAGGCAGGCCAGCCGAGTCTGGGGATTATCCAGGTGCTCGCCCTCGCTGCGGGCAATATCAGCGATGGAGCGCATCATCAAGGTCGTGGAAATCGGCAGTTCCACCGCCAGGCCTGGCGAAGCCAAAAAAGCCCCCTACACCCCCGGTCACCGCTACGCCCACCTTGTGCCAAAGGTTGGAGCTTTCCTTTCCCGGTTGCTTGTCCAGCGTAAACAAGGCTGTGTCGGCTGCCTTCATCAAGGCAATCCGAGTGACGTCGCCAATGGTCTTGTGCCAGCCGTTGGGCAG
The DNA here is from genome assembly GCF_034675845.1 of Castellaniella sp. Lineage (NCBI taxonomy): Bacteria > Pseudomonadati > Pseudomonadota > Betaproteobacteria > Burkholderiales > Alcaligenaceae > Castellaniella > Castellaniella sp. Next base: position 368,722 of record NZ_JAUCCU010000002.1, on the reverse strand, counting down.
GTAGCGCAGGCCTTTTTCGATGGGTGAGCCCAGCGTGCCGGTCAGTCTTGCCGTCAGGCCGGGGTTTTCCAGCAGCGCGTGGGCGCGGCGCAGGGCATCGAGGTCTGCCTCCGAGAAGCGTACATCCATGGTGTGTTCCTGTATGGGTTGAATGAAAGCGTAGACACCAGGTCGTGCTTGATTTTATACAGAGTATTAAGCGCAGAGCGCGACAAACTATGCCGCTATCAAAAACCAGGCTAATCTGCAGACCAATGCCGCTACAATGCCGCCATCATGTCAGACCAATACATTCCTCCTGTCGATCCTCTGGCCACCCTGGTTGCCGCTGCCGAACAGGCTCATGGCGCCCACTTGGCCCAAGAGCTGTTTACCCAAGTCTTCCGGGATGCCGCAGACGGCCAGGGGCTGTCGCCCGCCGTCGAAGCACAGCTGAAGCCATGCCTGGAATGGGTACATCAGGCCAGTGATCTGGATGCCCAGGCCTTGCGTCTGGCCCTGCTGCTGACAGGCCTGGATCAATGGGGGCTGGCATTCAGCCAGGCATTCGGCATTACTGCCATGCCGGGGCTGACAGCGCTGATCGGTCAGTTGCGTACCGGTCTGAGTCCTCAGGCAGAGGCCCAGTTTCTACGCCAATTCGAGCAAATCCAGGCAGCCTCTATTCACGCGATCGACTTTAAAATTCATTTGCGCCGCCAAATCCATCTGGCCTTGTGGCATGCCATGGGCAGCGCCGGCACAACCGACGAGGCCAGCCCGATTCTGCAGGCGCTGGGCAGCCAACTGCTGGCCCTGGATCAATCCATGCCGGGCCTGGGCTGGCGGCTGGTGGCCGATACGCTGGCCCATGTCCAGATCCGTCTGTTACAGGATACACAAGCATCCACCCAGGCCCAAGACGGCACTCAACAATTATTGACTGCCTTGCGGCAGGCGCTGCCGGATGAACGCTATCGGCAAATCATGGCGCACGCCACCCAGGCCGTGCTGGCGTGGCAACAGGCGCAGCGACACACCAGTCATTGATTGATTAAAACCGCAACCGCATCAAACGATGCGGAATCCCGGCATCCATAAAGGTCTCGCCTTCTTCCACAAAGCCATGTCGGGCATAAAAAGACCGGGCATGCAGCTGGGCGGCCAGCAGCACCTCGGTATCGCCCCGCTGCCTGGCGGCCTGCACCAGAGCCGTTAATATCTGCGACCCCACCCCATGTCCCCGCCCCGCCTGGCGCACCGCCATCCGGCCGATATGGCCATCGGGCAGCAAGCGCCCTGTTCCCACCGCAGCGCCGGACGCATCATAGGCCACAGCATGCAGGCAGTGCACATCCATGGCGTCCATTTCTTCTTCTGGCGGAACATGCTGTTCCTGCACAAAAACCTCCAGGCGAACCGCAGAGGCCTGCAGCCCCAGCTGATCCCAGCCACCCAGCATGATCTGGCAAGCACTGGCGTCCGCCAACATAAAATCCAGCACGGTTGGGAGCCAGCGCTCGAAATCCGAGATACCGTGGTCGCTGCCTTCGATGATCCGCTGCGGGCTGCCAACAAAACGCGCCTGCATCTCGCGCCAATCCAACACCTCGTCGCCTGTCGCTGCCAGCAAAAAATACCGCTCAGGCTGGGTCAGTGCCTGGATGTCAGCCTCGGCTTGGGCCAGTTCATCCACATACGCAGGCAGGAACTCGAAGGGTTCATCCCCATGGAAGGTGCGATGTGATCCCACCTGCGTGGCAAGGTCGCGCGCGGCATGCACCACGGGATTCAGCAACACCGCCCGGCAAGCCAACTGCTGGGCCAGCCAGGTGGCATAAAACCCGCCCAGTGATGAACCAATCACCACCAGGGGATGTCCGACATTGGCAACGGCCCCCCCGGCTGATCCATCCTGCGCAGGTCCATACCCCTGCTGCGCCACCAGTTCCAAGGCCAAGCGCAGGGCCGCGGCTGGGCTGGCCGGCAACTGTGGGCAGCACCAGCGCTGCGCCAGCCCCCGACGGGCTAGTTCAGCCGCCATGATGCGGGATTTATGGGAGTCCGGAGAAGAACGAAACCCGTGCAGGTACAAAATCATCAGTTCAGGCCTTTACTGAAATACGCTTTTCAAGAATAGCCTGATTGCCGGATTCATGCCTGCTTGATGGCAGCCTGCGCAAATAAATGGAGCCAACCTCTGGTCTCTACGAATTCAAATGATGAATTCTGGCGATGGGCGGTGCAGCCAGGATGGCATCGGCAATCTTGTTATCGATTCTATGGCGAAGTTCGTTGATGGAGGCCGATCCTGACGAACTGCAGAGATTTTTCATATCGGAATTGGCCGGGCCTTCGGCAGGCCGAATGCGTCCACTACGCATGCGTATTACAGCGTCGTTGCAGTAGATGTTTTCGGCATGTTCTGTCCCGCGTACTATCTCGCTGTATACGACGTTTCCGTTGACGAGAACCGTGACTGCGTAGCCGTATTCGATGGATATAGGGCTTCTCGTGAGTCTGTACGAATAAATTGAGCCATCGGGCATTTGCTTGCTGCCCACATGATAGTAGCTGACCTGTCGCCGTGTGTACCGGATGATTTCGGTACGGGGCCGCGCCGATTGTTCGTGATAGCGAAGACGTTCAATCTTGACGATGGTGGTGCCTGTTGAGCCATATGGCAACCATTCCACGCCCCTGATTTTTTCTCTGACCACATCCAGCAGGTCTTCGCGGGCGACTCTGTCTCCGCCTTCGTAGACGAAGGCTGCATGCAACGTCATGCTGGCCAATTTTTTATCCGCATATTGAGGGAATACGGGACTGACAAACTGCAGCATCTCTTGCTTGGTAATGAGCATATCATCCAGCGATCGCTCTATGAGCTTCTTGTGGGCTGCCGGAGTTTTCAGATCGGATGCGTAGGCCATGAGCGCCGCAGTCTGCCGGTTGTTTGTATCCATGGCACTACGCGCAGTCGCTAGCGAGCGTTTGAGAATGATCTCTTTATTCTTGGCGGAATCCAAGCCCAGGCCGGTGAGATTGTCTCTGAGCATGAAGCCAATGGTGCCGTTTGCATTGCTCTGCTGCGCACGGGCAATCAGTTGCTGGCGCAAATCCTGGGCCTCTTGAGGCGAGACATAGCGCAGACGCTCGCCTTGGTCGATGTGGACCAAGGCCTTGGCGACCTGTTCCGGGATGTGCATCTGGTGATTGATGTGGTACACCATGGCCTTGACGTACATATCGCGTCGTTCGGGCTGGTCGGCGAAGAACGCCACGATTTGGGCCTGCTGGCCCGGTGTATCGAGTGCCGAGGCGAGGTAACGGTGCGTACTGTCCAAATCACCGGTCGTCATGCTGACACTGGCTTTCTGCAGCATATTGTATGCGTGCATTTCCGGCGACACGGCGCATCCCGCAAGAAATACAAGGACAGAAGCAATGAACATCTGTATGGCGAATCGCATGGCTGCCCCGATTTACAAATTCAAATTGAATTAAATATTTGATACTTGAATGGCATGCCAAGCCTTTATATCACGGCGATCGGCCTGTGGCTACAACATTTGAACCCTGGCGATTATGTGGTCGGAGCGCCTTCCGTGTGCGGCGGCAGCTTGCCGCAGCCATGCGTCTCAGCCTTGTTTTGCAGTGCCAACAGAGCCGTCAGGGCACGCTGCGCGTCTTTTAACGGCACAAAAATATGGTCATGATGAATGGCGGCAACGACATTGCAACCGATGCCCTGCTCGGCCAGGGCCGCCGCAAACGCAGCAGTGAGGCCAACACCATCAAGTGCAGAGTAGACGGTCAAGGTAATGCGCGCCGTTTGGAGCACGATCTCCAATCCGGCCAGGACTGCACGATTCTTCTCAAGAATGACCGTCACCCCCTCGTCTTCACGGATGACCGCAAAGGCAGCAAGATCCTCAGTTTGACGCCCTTGCGGAAGCCTGGCGTACACATAGATGTCGTCATGCAGCACCGGTGTGCAGAACTGCAGCATTTCCAACAGGTCGCGAACGGGTTCTGGCACGGGCAATTTCCTTTCTGATCGAATCAATATCTGTTTAGCGCACTCAGTATGCGACAATAAAAATCCCCGACGCACAGTCCAGCAGGAGTCATGACGCACAAAAAAGTCCCCGTCATTCATGCAAATAACGGGGACTTTATCAAGTAAACGGGGTCTGACCCCATTTACTCTCAGGCCGATTCACGCATGCTGCGACGGCGCTCGTGTTCCTGCAGGTAGCGCTTGCGCAGACGGATGGATTTCGGCGTGACCTCGACCAGTTCGTCATCCGCAATGAATTCCACGGCATATTCCAGGCTCATGGCGACGGGCGGCACCAAGTCGATATGCTCGTCTTTACCCGATGCCCGCACGTTGGTCAGCTTCTTTTCCTTGATCGGGTTGACCACCAGATCATTGTCACGCGAATGAATGCCAATGATCATGCCTTCATAGACCGGGTCCTGCGGCGACACAAACATCCGGCCGCGCTCCTGCAGTTTCCACAGGGCATAGGCCACTGCCGTGCCGTCATCCTGGCTGATCAGCACGCCATTGCGACGCTCGCCCACGCCACCTTCGCGCAGTGGTGCATAATCGTCAAAAATGTGGCTCATCAGGCCCGTGCCGCGAGTCAGCGTCATGAATTCACCTTGAAAGCCAATCAGGCCACGGGCCGGAATACGGTATTCCAGGCGTGTGCGGCCACGGCCATCAGGCTGCATGTCCTGCAGGTCGCCCTTGCGGCGGCCCAGCTCTTCCATAATGCCGCCCTGGTGCGCATCTTCCACGTCCACCGTCAGCAGCTCGTAGGGCTCGCAGCGCACGCCGTCGATATCCTTGTACATCACGCGGGGACGCGACACAGCCAGCTCGTAGCCTTCGCGGCGCATATTTTCCAGCAGAATCGTCAGGTGCAGTTCACCGCGACCACAGACTTCGAACACGGTATCGTCGTCCGTGTCATTGACGCGCAACGCCACATTGGACTTCAATTCGCGGTCCAGGCGTTCACGCAGTTGGCGGCTGGTGACAAACTTGCCTTCGCGCCCGGCCAGCGGGGACGTGTTCACCATGAAGTTCATGGTCAGGGTGGGCTCATCGATGCGCAGCATGGGCAACGCCTCGGGTGCTTCCGGGTCCATCAGCGTGCAGCCGATGCCGATATCTTCGATGCCGTTGATCAGGACAATATCGCCTGCTTCGGCAGAATCCACCAGCACGCGCTCCAGGCCCTGGAATTTCAACACCTGGTTGATACGACCCTTGAAGCTTTCGCCTTCCGGGCCGAACTTGCCGACCACATCCTGGCCGGCATGCAGGCGGCCGCGATTGACGCGCCCGACCCCGATTTTGCCCACGTAGCTGCTGTAATCCAACGAGATGATCTGCAGTTGCAAGGGGCCATCGGCATCATCCTCACGCTGCGGCACATATTGCAAAACCGCATCGAACAAGGGACGCATATCACCCGAACGCACATCATCCGTCAATCCGGCGTAGCCCGTCAGACCCGATGCATAGATCACCGGGAAATCCAGCTGCTCTTCGGTGGCACCGAGCTTATCAAACAGATCAAAAGTTGCATTGACGACAAAATCCGGACGCGCGCCCGGACGATCAACCTTGTTGACCACGACAATGGGCTTTAAGCCCAAGGCCAGGGCCTTGCGCGTCACGAAGCGCGTCTGGGGCATGGGGCCTTCGACGGCATCCACCAGCAACAATACTCCATCCACCATGGACAGCACGCGCTCGACCTCGCCGCCAAAGTCGGCGTGGCCCGGGGTGTCGATGATGTTGATGTGCGTGCCTTCGTATTCGACCGCGCAGTTCTTGGCCAGAATGGTGATGCCGCGCTCGCGCTCGATGTCACCGGAGTCCATGACCCGTTCGGACACCTGCTGGTTATCACGGAACGTGCCGGACTGCCGCAGCAGCTGGTCAACGAGAGTGGTCTTGCCATGGTCCACGTGGGCGATGATGGCCACGTTACGCAAAGCTCGCTTCATAGGATGTTTTCCTCGGTAGATACACTTGTCGGCCGCAGTCCGGCCGGCAAGGCGTGTAAAGGGATAAGCGCCGAAGCAGGCGAATCCATGGCCTGCAAGGCGTCCAGGGCAACGGCCCGGTCGATTGAAAACGGCCCGACTGCCGTGCGCCGCAAGGCCGACAAATGGCCCAGACAGCCTAACTGGCGACCAATGTCCTGCGCCAGCGTTCGTACATACGTGCCTTTGCTGCAATGCACTAACAGCTGGGCGGTCCGGCCATCGCAGGCCAGCAGATCCAGCGTATGAATCGTGATCTGTCGGGGGGGGCGATCCAGCACAATGCCCTGCCGGGCATATTCATACAAGGGCTTGCCGTCGCGTTTCAGGGCCGACACCATGGGCGGCACCTGTTCGATCTGTCCACGAAACCCGGCCAGCACTGTTTCCAGGGCGTCGGGCTGCACAGCAACAAAATCATCCCCGGCCTGAGCCACGATATGGCCGGTCAGGTCTCCGCTGTCGGTTTCCTCACCAAAGGTGATGGTGGCCTCGTAGACTTTATCGGCCTCCAGCATGGCGGCGGAAATTTTTGTCGCGCGGCCAAAACAGCACACCAGCAAACCTGTGGCAAAAGGGTCCAGCGTGCCGGTATGACCCGCTTTGCGGGCATCGACCGTGCGCTTGGCGCGCTGTAGCGCATGATTGCTCGAGAGGCCTTCGGGCTTGTCCAGCAAGAGGACGCCGTCAAGCAACTGCCCACGTCGGGAAGCCATCGTTCTATCCGTTTTTAAGATAAGTGACGACCGCCCGATCAGGGCTGGCCGTCCGGGTCTTCGAGTTCGGGGATGTCCGAGGCGCCTGCCTGGGGACGATTGGCCCGATCGATGAGCTGAGTGAGTTCGATGCCGCGCGCCAGCTGTACATCGTAAAGAAAGCGCAAGGTCGGCACCGTGTGAATATGCAGCAGCTTGAACAGCTGGGAATGCAGCCAGCCGGCCTTGTCGTTCAGGGCTTTGACAGCGACATCGGGTTCAGCGCCCAGCACGGTGAAATAGACCTTGGCGTGCGCATAGTCGGCGGTCAGATCCACCCCTGTCAGGGTGATCAAGCCGGTCTGCGCCATATCCAGCTCGCGTTGCACCAGACCTGCCAGATCCTTCTGGATCTGGTCGGCCAGGCGAGTATTGCGACCTGGATTTGGTTTGGATTGATGACGACCCATAGTTCAGACCCCCGCGATTACAGCGAGCGGGCGATTTCCTTGATTTCGAAGACTTCGAGTTGATCGCCGATTTCGATGTCGTTATTGCCCCTGAGGGTGATCCCGCAATCAAAGCCGGATTTGACTTCCTTGGCATCGTCCTTGAAGCGGCGCAGAGAGTCCAGCGTACCGGTCCACTGAACCACGTGGTTACGCAGCAAGCGAACCTGGGAATCCCGGCGCACCAAGCCTTCGAGCACCATGCAGCCCGCGATATTGCCAATCTTCGAGACCGAGAAGATTTCTCGAATTTCGACCATGCCGATGATTTCTTCGCGCTTCTCCGGCGCCAACATGCCCGAGAGTGCGTTTTTCACATCATCGATCGCATCGTAGATGATGTTGTAGTAGCGCAGGTCGATCTCGTTGCTTTCGGCGAGCTTTTTGGCGGGCTGGTCGGCACGCACATTGAAGCCGATCACCACGGCGCCCGACGCAATCGCCAGGTTGACGTCGCTTTCAGAGATGCCCCCCACGGCAGCGTGTACGACCTGGACACGGACCTCGTCGGTGGACAATTTAAGCAAGGATTGCACCAGGGCTTCCTGGGAACCTTGCACGTCGGTCTTGACGATGAGCGGCAGTGTACGCACGCCCTCGCCCAGATTATCGAACATGGACTCGAGCTTTGCAGCCTGCTGACGAGCGAGTTTGACGTCGCGGAATTTGCCTTGACGGAACAAGGCGATTTCACGCGCCTTGCGCTCGTCGGTAAGCACCAGGACTTCGTCGCCGGCAGCCGGGACCTCGGCCAGACCCTGGATCTCGACCGGGGTCGAAGGGCCAGCTTCCTGAGTGGATTTACCAGTGTCGTTCAGCATGGCACGGATCTTGCCAAAGGCCACCCCTGCCAGCACGGCGTCGCCGCGATGCAGGGTACCGCTTTGGACCAGAATGGTGGCGACAGGGCCACGGCCCTTGTCCAGGCGCGCTTCGATGACAACGCCCTTGGCTGGTGCATCCACCTGCGCCTTGAGTTCCAGGATCTCGGCCTGCAGCAGCACGTTTTCGAGCAGATCGTCAATGCCCTGGCCGGTCTTGGCCGACACGGAAATAAAGGGCACATCGCCACCGTATTCCTCGGGCACGACCTGCTCGGCGACCAGTTCCTGCTTGACACGATCAGGATTGGCTTCGGGTTTGTCGATCTTATTGATGGCGACGACCAGCGGCACATTTGCGGCCTTGGCGTGGTGAATTGCCTCACGGGTCTGGGGCATCACGCCATCGTCGGCTGCCACGACCAGGATGACGATATCGGTTGCCTGCGCACCACGGGCACGCATGGCGGTAAAGGCCTCGTGGCCCGGGGTATCCAGAAAGGCCACCACGCCACGCTCGGTTTTCACGCGATAGGCGCCGATATGCTGGGTGATCCCGCCGGCTTCGCCGGTGGCAACCTTGGTGCGGCGGATGTAATCCAGCAGCGAGGTCTTGCCGTGGTCGACGTGACCCATGACGGTGACGACCGGAGCACGCGGCAAGGCGATGGCCTCGGTGGCTTCGGTGTCGGCCAGGAAGGCTTCCGGATCGTCCAGCTTTGCAGCAATGGCGGTATGGCCCAGTTCTTCGACCACAATCATGGCCGTTTCCTGATCCAGGATCTGGTTGATGGTGACCATCTGGCCAAGCTTCATCAGGTGCTTGATGACCTCGGCGGCCTTGACGGCCATTTTATGGGCCAGATCGGCCACGGAAATGGTTTCCGGGACGTGAACCTCGCGAGCGATGAATTCTGCCTGCTGGGGTTCTTGATGGTAGTCGGCCTGACGTCGATTCTTGCCCCGACCACCCTTGCCACGACCTGACTTGCTGCCGGCGCGCCAGGCATCCTTGCCTGCGCCTGCCGACAAGGTATCGGCCTTGGAGGGTTTCTTGCGGCTGTCGTTGGACCAGGTAGACGAGACGTCTGCGGCCTTGATGACCTTTTTGCCTTCGGACTCTTTTTTGACGGTGGTCTTGCCTGCTGGCTTATGCAGCGTCTTCGCGGCTTCTTCGGGCTCGGGCGCGCGCAGGACCTTGCGCGGCTGGCGCATCATTTCGCGCAGCGCGGCGGCCTCGGCCTCGGCGGCCTTGCGGGCGCTTTCGCGGTCGGGGTCCGCAGGCGCACGGCGGGCCTTGCCCGGCGTGGCTGCGGGGGCTGCCACGGGAGCAGCGGAAGATTCAGGGCGCACGCTGGGTTTGGAATCGGATTTGGCATCCGACTGCGAGCGGGGAGAGTGGCTAGAAGACGCCTGGCCGACAGATGAGTGTGGCTTGGCAACAGGGGTGTCGATCACGATGTCCTGCTTGATTTCCTTGGTTTCAGTGGGGGCAGCCTCAGGCGCCGCGACGGGCTGCTGTGCAGAAGCGGCTGGTTCTGCCACAGGGGCAGCGGCGGCTTCGGCTAGCTGGGGTGCTTCTGCAATAGATGCTGCAAGAGGGGCGGTCGGCTCAGGCGACTGGCTGGCGACCACAGGTGCTGGCGATGTTTCTGCAGGTGTAGGCTGAGGGGTCGACAGGACTGGAGTCGGTTCTGCCTGAACCGCTACAACATCGGGCGCAGTCGGTTGAACCGCAGGTGCGACCGGCGCCGGGCTGGCGTCAGGCACCGAGGTCGGCGCAGCCGCTTCGGCCCGGGCAGTCTCCAACACTTCAGGACGATCGCGTTTGACCAGGACACGTTTCTTGCGTACCTCGACCTGGATGGTGCGTGACCGACCCGAGCCATCAGCCTGACGGATCTCGGAGGTCTTGCGGCGGGTCAGGACGACCTTTTTGCCAGAGTCGGTGCCATGCGAACGCCGCAAGGACTCCAGCAAGGCGCCTTTGTCCGCTTCGGTCACGTCCGCGTTCACCGAGTCGAGCTGGACGCCAGCCGAGCGGAAATGATCCAGCAGGACGTTGGCAGGCATATTCAGTTCTTCGGCGAATTGGGCGACGGTGTTACTCGGCATTCGACTCTCTCTTTGACTACGTTAATGGGGCGAGGGGCAGGAAACGACAGGGGCTTAGGCCTTATCGTCTTCGAACCAGTGCGCCCGCGCCTGCATGATCATGTCGCTGGCGGTGTCTTCGGGCAGACCCGTGATTTCTGCCAGTTCGTCAGCGGCCAGTTCGGCCAGATCATCCAGGGTGGTGATGTTGTTTTCTGCTAATTTAGCCACCAGAACAGCATCCATCCCCTTGATCTCCAATAGATCCTGGGCGGTCTGGACACGCTCTTCCTGGGCAATGGCCTCGGTTAGCAGGGCGTTACGCGCACGCGTGCGCAGTTCGTTGACGGTATCCTCATCGAAGGCTTCGATGTCCAGCAATTCCTGCATGGGCACATAAGCGACTTCTTCAAGACCGGTAAAACCCTCATCGATCAGGATGTCGGCGACCTCTTCGTCCACATCCAGCCGCGTCACAAAAGCATGACGCAAGGTAGTGCGCTCGGCATCCTGGCGATCCTGGCTTTCTTCAGGGGTCATGATGTTGATCTGCCAGCCGGTGAGTTCGGAAGCCAGACGGACGTTTTGACCGCGTGCACCAATGGCCTTCGGGAGGTTTTCCTCGTCGACCACCACATCCATGGCGTGCTTTTCCTCGTCGACCAGAATCGACTCGACGTGGGCCGGAGCCAACGCGCCAATGACAAATTCGGCAGGATCATCGGCCCACAGCACGATATCGACCTGTTCGCCGCCCAGTTCATTGCGCACTGCCGTGACACGCGAACCGCGCATACCGACGCACGTTCCGATGGGATCAATACGCTTATCGTACGCCACGACGGCGATTTTGGCACGCACGCCGGGATCACGGGCAGCCGCCTTGATTTCGAGCAGGCCTTGTTCGATTTCCGGCACTTCGTTATCGAAGAGCTCGCGAATGAAATCGGGCGAAGTGCGCGACAGAATAACCTGCTGGCCACGGGCCGCATGGTCGATCTTGAGAACCCAGGCACGCACACGATCACCCGCCCGGATGTTTTCCTTCGGAATCATTTCCGTACGCGGCAAACGGGCTTCGACGCGGCCGATTTCGATGATTGCATCGCCTTTATCCAGGCGCTTTACGGTCCCTGAGATAATCGTCTCGCCACGATCCAGGAAGTCATTGAGCACCTGTTCGCGCTCAGCGTCACGGATCTTTTGCAGGATGGCCTGTTTGGCCGCCTGTGCGCCGATACGCCCGAACTCGATGGGTTCTAGTGGTTCCTCGATGTACTCACCGACTTCGATGCCTGGCACGATATCCTGGGCGTCGGTCAAGAGTTCCTGGGCATCGGGTTCCTGGAGGCCGGCCTCGTCGGGCACGATCAGCCAGCGCCGAAAGCCTTCGTGTTCGCCGGTTTGGCGGTCGATGGCCACGCGAATATCCACGTCTTCCTTGAAGCGTTTTTTCATGGCTGAAGCCAGCGCGCCCTCGAGCGCACCAAACACCACATCGCGTTCGACGTTTTTTTCACGCGCCAGGGCGTCGACCAATAGAAGAATTTCGCGACTCATCGCTTCTTACCTTTGAAATCGAGAACAGGATCCAGGTGAGCCCGGTCCACATCGTCAAAAGAAAACGGCAGCGTCTGTGGCTGCCCTGTCTGATCTTCGTATACCAGACTGAGGACGGGGGATTCGGTGCCTTCAACCTGCAAAATACCGGAGAAGGCCTTGCGCGACTGGACGGGCTCTCGGAGACGAATCTCGATGCGCTGACCTGCAAAACGGACATAATCCGCCAAGCGACGCAAAGGCCGATCCACCCCGGGAGAACTGACTTCCAGGCGCTTGTAGTCGATATTCTCGACCTCGAATGCGTGCGACAGCTGGTGCGAAACCTGTTCGCAATCCTCGATGCGCACCCCATCGGGGCGATCAATCGTGACGCGCAACAGCCCCAAGGGCGCACGTTCCACATCGACCAGCTCTACATCGAACCCCAACAATGCCTGCTGGGTGACTGCAAAAATATCCGCCATAAAATCCAAAAAAAAGGGGCTGTCCAGCAGCCCTCGGTAGGCCTTGGGGGAACAACCCCAAGACAATCTGAAGAATCGCCGAAAACCCGCACACAGCACCAGGCAACAAAACGCTGCCTAAACGCAATGCAGGTATCCAGTGGGCACAGCACAATACGCTGTAAAGCCTTAGATTATAACAGCATTTGCTATCGCCATCAGGCTTTTTATGCCTTAACGGCCACGACTCACCCGAGCCAACTGGGATTCATGCGCATGCGCACCCTGCGGCTGGCGTTCGTTACCGCCTTGCCCACGCGGCTTCGGCGTGCGATTGGCAGGCTTTTTTGTCTGCGGCTTCGCGGATTTCGGGGGCCTGGGGGCTTTAGGCTGGGCAGTGTCGGCAGCGACCTGCGAGGTCGGTGCCTTGGGCTTATGGGTTTTGGGCTTGTGGACTTTTCCCTGAGGTGCTGTGTTGTTTTTAGGCGCACCGGGTTTTTTCTGTCCCGCAGAGGCGGGCCGTGGGGGTTTTGTCGAATATGGTTTTTTATGGCCCTGAGACTTATGCCCGCCCTCCTCCATGCCCCGACCCGCATCCGGATGCCCATTGGCCAGGCCGCCACTGATCAGCAAACCAGTCGTGAAGGGATCAATCGAGGACTGACGACCACCCGACAAACGTCCGCGACGATTGAAGCGAGCACCATTCTGACCATTTTGGCCTGGCGTGCCAAAGCCAGGCGGCAAGGCGCTGGCGTGCGACATGGGTTGGAGTTCAGCCTGCCCATCAGCGTCGTCATCGCCCACGCGGATCAGGCCCAGGTGCACCATCAGGCCACCGACCAGTTGATCTTCGAGTTCATCCCAACGGCCGCGGCGCAGATTCGAGGGCAAAATGACCTCGCCAAAACGGGTGCGGATCAACCGGCTGACCGTGACCCCAGCAGCCTCGAACATGCGCCGGACTTCGCGATTGCGGCCCTCGGAGAGCGTGACCCGATACCAGCGATTGCTGCCCTCGCCCCCAATATATGCCAGGGAATTGAACTGAGCCTGACCGTCCTCAAGTTGAATGCCGCCCGTGAGCTCGGCTTGTTTTTCTTCGGTAAGCTCACCCAGCACACGCACTGCGTATTCGCGCTCGGCACCGTATCGCGGATGCGACAGACGGTTGGCGAGTTCGCCCGAAGTCGTGAAGATCAGCAGGCCCTCGGTGTTCAGATCCAGACGCCCGATCGACAGCCACTTGCCGGCGCGAAGGCGCGGCAGACGCGCAAACACCGTGGCACGGCCACCGGGGTCGTCATGGCTGACGATTTCGCCGGCGGGCTTATGGTAAAGAATGACGCGGGGCAGCTTATCCACCCGAGGACGCGATACCAACTTGCCATTGACGCGAACCTTGTCGTTGGGCCCGACACGTTGACCGACGTGCGCAGGCTCGCCATTGACGGACACCCGGCCCGCCACGATCAGATCTTCCATATCGCGACGCGAACCCACCCCGGCCTCGGCCAGGACCTTGTGCAGCTTTGGCATCAAGGCATCATTGCGCAGATAGGTATCCAGCCGCTGAGCAGTCTGCGTGTCATTCAGGTAGGACAAGGCACGATCGGCTTCTTCGGCAGTGCCTGCGTCCAGCCCAGGCGCCTGCTCGGCAGCGGCTGGCGCATCAGACTGAGCCTGAGCATCGCCGCGGCGGCGGCGAAAGGGAGTGCGGAGCTTACGCCCGCTGCGTGGCCGACCTGCTGCTGCACGGTCTTCAGGCTGGGTCTGTGACTTAGTGGCTTTCTCGGGAGCCGCTTGTTTTGTCACTTCGAGTTCTGCTGTCATGGGGTTCGGTGGCTCCTTGAGATTCCGATATTGAATAGAGGGTTTCGCCAAAGGCAACGGGCGCGGCGGCATCAGCGTCTGTCCGAGTTTCCGCATCAGAGGGTCGGACGGCGTCGGCAGTTTCCACCAACGGCAAGGTTCCCAGGACATGCTCGGCCGCCTCAGGCTCCAGATCAGGCAATTCGTCCAGCGCCCGCAGCCCCAGATCATCCAGAAAACGGCGCGTCGTGCCCAATAAGGCAGGCCGTCCCGGCGCATCCCGATACCCCAAGGTATCCACCCAACCGCGGTCTTCAAGGGTACGAATGATCTGTGCCGATACCGTCACCCCGCGGATATCCTCGATGTCACCACGAGTGACCGGCTGACGCCAGGCAATAATGGCCAGGGTTTCGAGCAAAGCACGAGAATAACGAGAGGGCTTTTCGGGATTAAGACGCCCAAGGTAACGCTGCATGTCGGGACGGCTTTGAAAACGCCAGCCACCGGCCAATTGCACCAGTTGCAGACCGCGCTCCTGCCAATCCAGCTGCAAGGCAGCCAAGTGGCGACGCAGGTCGTCTCCGGAAATCATGTCTTCAAACAAACTGCGCATCTGCGCCAAGGACAAAGGTGCATCCGCACACAACAAGGCGGTTTCTAACACCCGCAGGATTTCCGCTTCCGTCATTTTATCGTGAACTCCAAAGCTTTGCTTGCATTATTTTTACAGATTATGCTATAGTTCAGTTCTTCAGACGCGGGGTGGAGCAGTCTGGTAGCTCGTCGGGCTCATAACCCGAAGGTCATAGGTTCAAATCCTATCCCCGCAACCAGTTTAGAACAGGCCGGATTTCAAACGAAATCCGGCCTGTTTTGCGTTGTAGGCCGGAAAAACAGTTTCTTTGCAATGTGGCTTTAACCCCGGTCTTTGCCTAGCCTGCCACCCGCCAGCATCGCCAGATAGCCCAGCGCCAGGCTGATCAGCACATAAGCAACCGCGATCAACAGGCCCATGGAAGACCCGGACATCAGCACGACCGGGCCATAGGCAAAGCTGGAAAACGTAGATAGCCCGCCCGTCACGCCAGTCGCCATGAACAGATAGAACTGATCGCCGATCCTGCCCTGCGCCCGCGCAGCAGCCACCAGCCCCAGCAGCAGGCACGCCAGCAGATTGGCCAGCAAGATATCCAGCGGAAAACCACCCAGCCCAGTCGGACTGAAACGCATGAAAAGCTCACGCACGACGGCCCCTATTCCCCCGCCAATAAACACCAATAAAGCCAATTTCATGGGTTTCTCCGTCATCAATACGCCAACAAAGCACCCAGCCAGGCAGCCATCAGCCCCAGCACGACCGACGCAGCCAGATACGCCTGTGCCAGCTTGCGTTGGTTGCCGCCGTTTAACTTCAGCACATCCAGCATCAGGGTGCTGAATGTCGTATATCCGCCCAGCACACCGGTCAGGATGGCGGTATTCAGGGCGTCGCCAGCGCGATCTTGCCAGGACACGGCAAAATAAATACTGAGATAACCAAAGACAAAGGCCCCGCTGATATTGACCAAAAAAGTAGCCAGCGGAAAATTGCCTTGGTAGCGCTCACCGACCAATTTCCCCACCTGCCAGCGCAGGAGTGACCCAAAGCCCCCGCCCAGCCCCACCCAAAGCATGCCCGTGAGGCCCATGTCCTGGAGGTGTTTGGGATCAAGCATGAGGCGATGTTTTGTGCATGGAGTCGGTTCCGCCCACAGCCAGGAAAAAAATGGGTTTAGCAGCCACAAACAAGTACATGACCAGCACATAAGGCGCAGTCAACACGGGCAGCCCGATCGGCGCCATCAGCACATTGAAGGCGGCCTGAACGCAGACGGTGGCCACTGTCGCCAATAAAGCATAGGCCGCCACCCGAACAGAGGTGCGCAAAAAAACCACCCCGACCGCCATGGCAGTCAGTACCGGACTAAAGCCATATAAGCCCCGCATGACCATCACAGGGTCCAGCTGCAGTGCAAGCGCACAAACCATGGCGACTGCAGAACCTGCCGCTGCCGCCACCGCAGCACGCCACGAGGCAAACACGATGCCCAGCAGGATAATGGCGCCGCTGACCGCGCTCTCCAACAGGAAAACCTGGGCAATATTGCGAAAAAATATCTGCAGCAGCTCGTCTGCAGCGGGAATCGGCGCAACCCCGCCCAAATAGGCGCTGGCGGGATGCCCAGGCAGGAGAACTACAGAAGCGGCGTTGGGCGGCCCCACCGCACCAATCCCTGCCAGCATCAACCAGGCG
The DNA here is from genome assembly GCF_034675845.1 of Castellaniella sp. Lineage (NCBI taxonomy): Bacteria > Pseudomonadati > Pseudomonadota > Betaproteobacteria > Burkholderiales > Alcaligenaceae > Castellaniella > Castellaniella sp. The sequence goes on along the minus strand of NZ_JAUCCU010000002.1, from coordinate 352,438 downwards.
ATCAGCACAAAAGGCCCGGTAGAACCCGGAATCCCCCGGGTTTTAGTGAGCACTGCAGCAAATGCCCCCGTCGCCACGGTGCTGACGGCGGCCCCCAGGGCAATAGAAAACCAGAGCGAGGGCGAGGGTGCCACAAAAGTCGCCAAGGCCAAGCCAGTCAGCATGCCATTGAAGCCATACAAGCCCGACCGAGTCGCCGCCTGATCATGGTTCAACCACAAAGCCGCCAAGGTGGCTACCACCAAGCCAAAAACCGCGCCTGCTGTCGTCGACCACTGGGCAGTCTCGTGTGATGCATACGCAATGGCAACAATAAACAAGCAGCCTGCCAGCGCACTTTCCATGAAGAAGACCTGTCCCGCGCCACGCAGACAGACCGTGACTACATCATTGCTTTTTGCTTTCATGCCCATTCGATAGGATCAGGATAATCCGCCATCACCACCATGCGGTGTGGCCTGATGGAGGATATGCCGCCACTGTCCGTAATTTACCCCAAAAAAAAGGACCAACCAGAACACCTGGCTGGCATCATGTAGATATCCAACACAGATATTCCGGCGGTCCGGGGCTCTCAGGACGTAGAATAAACAGCTCTGGGACTTATGTTTAGCGGCAATAAACCATGAAGTATCTTCGAACGGACATCGCAGGATGACGAATAAGCTGTCCAAAGCACCGGCCACAGCACGCATTCCGGGTCACGCGCCCATTATTCAGCGTGGCTTTTTAAACGCGCTGCCCCGCCCTCTGTATGGTCATATCGACAGCCAGTCCAATATGATCATTCCACGTCCGCACCAACATCGCTGGGCCCAGCTGTCCTATGCCATTCGTGGACACTTGCAGGTCGTCACGGCGCAGGCGCGTTTCATCGCCCTGCCTCAGCGCGCGGTATGGATTCCGGCAGGGATACGCCATCGGGTCCATGAGTCCCCCTATACGGTCATTCGCAGCCTATACATAGACGGAGAAGCGCTGGGCCTGGATTGGCCGGACTGCCGTGTGCTGGTGATCCGACCGCTGCTGCAGGAACTGATCCGGGTCTTCAGCACGATTCCGATTGAATACCAGCTGGACGGCCCGGATGGGCGCCTGGCTCAGGTGCTGGCGGATCAGATCGCAGTATGCCGACAGGCTGGCCTGGTGCTGCCTTGGCCATCGGACAAGCGCCTGCAGGCCTTGTGCCGCCAACAGCATCAGCATCCGGATACAGCCCCAGGCCTGGCCCAGTATGGCCATCAGATTGGCCTGTCGGAAAAAACCCTGACGCGTTTGTTCCAGCAACAGACAGGGCTGGGATTCAGGCTGTGGCGCCAACGCGCCCGGCTGGTGCATGCCCTGCCCCTGCTGGAGCAAGGCATGCGGACCACGGATGTGGCGCTGGCCTGCGGCTATGAAAGCCTGTCGTCGTTTATCGCAGCCTTCAGGGAACACACGGGTGAAACCCCGCGCGAGTTTTCACTGCGCAGCCAACAGGCGGATATAGAACCCGAGGCATATTGAACGCGCCAGCAAAAGCCTGATTAGAACTCGTCGTCGAAAACCACGCCCTCGTCGGTACGGCGCATGACGCCGACCTTATAGGCAGCAATATCCTGTTCTTGGGGAGAAGCCTGGGTTTTGCTGATGTTAAGCCATTTTTCCATGTACTTAAGCGGGTTTGACGAGGGAAATTCATAGCGATCCGTATGAATACCCAGGGTGTTGTAGACATCCTTGGCGCAATACAGTGTCCAGGCCGCCAGGCGGTCGCTATTCATGCCGACCAGTTCGCGGCCCTCGGAGAATAGATAATGAATCCAGTCGAGTTCGCTGTCGACGACCTCGGCGATCAACTGCTCGATTTCGAGGCGGCATTGGGCAAAGGCCTGCTGGCCGCGGGCGGTAGCCAGTTCGTTTTTCAGGACGGCGCGGTCGAGTTCAGCATGGATTTCGAGTTCGTCCTGGGCGATTTTCTGGATGGCCTTGCCGATGGGCTGGAACATGCCCGTGTCGCAAATGGCGAAGGTGACGGCAAACGATGCCATGAACTGGATGCGCTCCATGCAAAACAGCGCCACCACCATCATGAACAGGGCGTTATAGGTGTCTTGATTATTGTCGATCTGACCCAGGGCGTATTGATGCGAGGCCTCGTAGCCATCGGCAAAGGCCTTGACCACGCAGGCCAGGCGATCGTGGGCCTCGCGCACGCTGAGAATCTCGTCGATGATGGCGGAAGGATCGTCAAAGGAATTGCGCACGATTTCCGAGTAGGTCGCAGCGTGCACGACCTCGTTGTCGGAAATCCGCTGCCAGGCGGCCCAGAGTTCGGAGGATGTGATGAAGGGAGCCAGTACCGGGGCAATGGCACGCGAGGCCACGCTATCGGCTTCCCACTGCCAGGCCAGCGTCTTGACCATCATGTCATAGGTGGCACGCGGGCAGTTCTTGAAATCCGCATTGCAAGAAGAATAGTCGAATTCGTTCTCGTCCCAGTCCAGGGATTTCTGGGTTTTATAAAGCGCCCAAATATCTGGATAGTGCCGATTGATGGTATCGAACAGACCTTGTTTTTCGCCTAGAAAAAGCAAGGGTTTCTCGTAGTCTTGTTTTTGATAGTTGAAAACGTTTTCTGACATGATGTGAATATCCGTACAGTGTGAAGTGCCCCTGGACATACCAGGGGCAAACGGCGCATGACAAACAGCGATGGCTTACAGGGTGCAGCCACCGGCACAAACAGGATCATCGGGGTCATCCATGCCATGGATGGCCTCGGCCAGGGGCTGACCGGCGGAGATATGGATGCCCACGGTGCCCGCCAGATTGACAAAGCCTTGGGCCGCCGGGATATCTGCGATTTTTTTCATCCCGGCCGAGGTTTTCTGGTTCATGTAGTATTTTGACTTCAGGCCCATTTTTACCCGGTACAGGTAGTTTTGGATCATCTCGGTGGACTCGATGCTGGCGTCGCCGATGACCTTGCGGTAGAAGTCTGCCGAGATCCCCTGATCGGTCCATTTTTGAATAATGGCATAGATGTCAGTCATGTCCTGGGCCGGGACTTCCCAGGCGGATTCATACCAGGCACCGAGTTCATCGCCTTCGGGAGCGGCCCAGTAATTGACCCGCTGATTATCGGTCTTGATCATGGTGAGTTCGCGAATCGGATAGACGCCATTGGTGGTGCCCGATGAATTCGCCGAGGTCTCGGTCGGCATGTGGGCAGCCACCACTGAATTGCGGATACCACCATTGGCAACGATCTCGGCGCGCAGGGATTCCCAGTCGTACTGGTTTTTAAAATCAGCGACCTTGTCTATGTTGGGGTTGTAGGTGTCGATCGGCAACCAGCCCTGAGGCCAGCGGGTCTTGTGCATCCACGGGGCGTTACCTAGTTCACGGCCCAGTTGGAGGCTGGCCTGCACCAGATGGTAATAATGGCGTTCGGCCACCCAATGCACGAATTGCTTGCCTTCGGTTTCGGTGTAGCGCTTATGGCTACGCGCCATCAAATGGGCCAGACCCAGCATCCCCACCCCTGCGTTCAGCCGGGCCTTGGAGGTGACCCCGACGTGTGGCAGTTCATAGTCAGCCAGGTGAATGCATTTGTCGATCATCAGCAAGGCGTAGTAGGCGACCTCTTGGTATTGGGCATCGGACTCGATGTTGGACACCACAATGCCGGCCAGATTGCACGTAGCGACCTCGGGCGAGGAATAGCGCACGATGCGCGCCACCTGGCGGCCATCGGCCAAGGTGTCGCCGGCGGCCAGGTCTTCCTGATAGATCTGACCACGGGTCGTGTCCACCATCCCGGTACCCGGCTGCAGGGTATGCAGGCGTCCATCGGCATCCTCGAATTCCACCAGACTGATGTCCGTCGTCTGGTAAAGCTCGGTGATGTGGTTGTAGGGCTCCGTGGGCAAGGCGATCTCGGAGCATAGGTTAGAGCTGTAAATCGTGCCCTTGAAGGGCGTATGACGATTCATCTCGTAGATGTTGTGCTCGTAGACGCGGCCCGTTTCGTTCCACTCGTTAATGGCGGTGATCAGCAGTTCGCGGGCATTGACGGTCTGTTTCTTGAAGCTGGGATCGGCTTCGTATTTGGCATAGAGCTGCTCGAAGCGGGCCTCGTCGCTGCTGTACAGGGCATCGTAGAGATCTGGCGCGGTATAGCAGTTAAACAGAAAGATGTTTTCGTTGCGGGCGACCTTGCGGGCAAAAAAACGATTGCCGCCCCAGGAATAATCCATACCGCGGATCTTGCGGTCCTCGGTGGACATGGGGTTTTTCAGGCGCAGCAGCACATCGACCTCGGGGTCGAAGATGGAAAAATAGCTGGTGCAGGCACCGCCACGGCCATTTTGCAGATTGGCCTTGATTTCAGCCACGACCGCGCGCAGATAGGGCAGCTTCCCCTGGTGACGAATCACGCCGCCGCGCACGGGATCATTGACCGAGCGCGTCTGCAGGTAGGACCCGATGCCGGCGCTCATGTAGGTCATGGTATTGGCAATATGGTTGCCCACCGCGATGGATCGCGCTGAATCGCCCGAGGCATACAGGCAGCAACTGGCATAGCCACGCAAAGGAGTACCCAGATTGATGTGGTTGGGCGTGGGGGCGTTGATGCGGTTTTTAGACAGGTGTTCGTAGAATTTCGCCACGTCGTTCATGCGGCGCTGGCGCGGCTGGTCCACCGCCAACGCCATGGCCATGCGCATGTAGACGAACTGCGGGGTCTCGTAGTGTATGCCCTTGACGCGGTCGGAGATGGCGTATTTGGACCGGTGTGTATGAATCTGATAGTGAGCATATTCGAAATCACGCGTGTGATCGATCATGCCCTCGACCTGAAAGTATTCTTCTTCAGAATAATCCAGGCGCTCCATGTAGCCTAGTTGTTCGAGCAGGCGATGCAAGGTCAACACCGAGGGAAAAGCCCCGCCGCAGACGTCTTTCAGTTCTTTTTGGGCCAAGGCGGCATACAAGCGCCCGGCCATGCGGTTATACGACCAGGTATCGGCATCCAGGCAGTGTCGGATCAACTGTATCTGCAGGAATTCCGAGGAGCACTCCTCGGGCATATTGGTGACGGTCTCCAGCACCACGGACGGCCAATCCACGCGATCGCCCAATGTGGTGGCACCCCATTCACCCCAGCCATTGAGCTTGGACGGAATAAAAGGTTCTTTGCGTCCATCACGTTTGACGACGGTCTTGATCATGGCAGTATCTTCTTTGGGTGGGAGTGGGTGATGATGTGCTGCGGTCAGCATTCTGTTGTGCTGGCAATTCACACCAAATATTGTGCATATGCTACAACAAACACACTACATGTAGTGGTCGAAAAATGACCAAAACCTGCCCGCCAGACCGCTGGGCAGCGCGCAAACCAACAATGGCGCGGCCTCCCGGAGTTGAAACGGTTTGTTAAATCAGCGGCATCCTGGTCTGCCGATCCATACGCACCAGCGCCTCGAAATCGGCCAGCGGAATCGGGCGGCTGAACAGGTATCCCTGCCAGGTATGGCAATGATGACGCTGCAGAAAATCACGCTGCTCGGCGGTCTCCACGCCTTCGGCGATGACTCGCAAGCCCAGGCTGATGCCCAGGGCCACAATGGTGCGTGCAATCGTGGCATCGTTGGGATCGGTCAACACATCGCGCACAAAGCTCTGGTCGATCTTGATCTGGTCCAGCGGCAGTCGCTTAAGATAAGCCAGCGATGAATAACCCGTGCCGAAATCATCCAGGGCAAAGCTCAGGCCATAGCGCTTCAAGCGCTCCATTTTCTGGACCGTGTCCTCTAGGTTCTGCAGCAACAGGCCCTCGGTGAGTTCAAGCTCCAGCAGATGGGCATCAGCCCCGGTGCCGGCCAGTGCAGCCAGCACCTGATCGACAAAATCAGCCTGACGGAATTGACGCGGACTGACATTGACGGCCACGCGCAAACCGACCATGGCCGGATCTTCAGCCCATTTTGCCAGCTGCTGGCAGGCCGTGCGCAAGACCCAGTCGCCCAAAGGCAGGATCAGGCCGCTTTCCTCGGCCAAAGGAATGAACGAAGCGGGCGGCACATAGCCATCGCGCGGATGCTGCCAACGCAGCAACGCCTCACAGCCAATAATTCCTTGTGGACCCACCTGCGCCTGGTAGAAAAGCTCGAACTGGTTTTGCTCTAGCCCCACCCGGATATCCGCTTCCAGGGCAGCCCGCCCATGCACCACATCCTGCATGCGAGGATCATAGAAACGCAAGGTATTGCGCCCGGCGGATTTGGCCTGATACATGGCCAAGTCGGCGCGCCGCAGCAGTTCATCGACCTTCTCGCCACGCCCGCGAAACAGGCAGGCCCCCACACTGACGCTGGAATGATAGTAGGTATTTTGCAGTTGATAGGGCGTGCGCAGGAGATTGAGTATCTGCTGGCCGATGGATTCCACCTCTCGGGCGGCATCCTCGATCTGCTCGGCAAGGTCGGTCAACACGATCACGAATTCATCGTCTCCGTGGCGGGCGATGGTATGGGCCTGGGCCAAGCCCGTGCGCAGGCGATACGCTACCTGGCGCAGCAGCTCGTCCCCCGCCTCATGGCCGCGGGTCTCGTTGAGTGTCTTGAAGTGATCCAGATCCAGCATCAGCAAAGCCCCGTACTGCCGATGGCCGCTGCTGAGGGCCAGCGCCTGTTCCAGGCGATCCACCAGGAGGCGGCGATTGGGCAGGTCAGTCAGGGCATCGTTATAGGCCAGGTAGTGGATTTCTTCCTCGGCGGCCTTGCGGGCGCTGAGATCCACGATGGTCATCAGATAATCAGCGCCGAATTTCAAGCCGGACAGTTCAACCAAACGGACCGTGGCATCCTTGCACAGAATCAAGGTTTCCAGATGCGCGCGCGTTTCGCCGACCTTGGCATCCGGGCGCCACTGGCGTTCCCAGGATCGGCGGATTTCGCGCCGGTCATGGGAATCGGGGATGGTCAGCATCCACCAGGCCCGGACATCCGGCATGTCCTGGATGTCATAACCGCAAATCTGCAGGAATTGCTGGTTGCGAAACACAATCTGCTGTTGGGCATCCACCAGGCATACCCCGACTGGCAGATGATCCAGCAAAGTACGCAAATGGTGTTCGCTATCGCGCAGGGCGTCTTGCATCCGGCGGCGCTCTGTGACGTCCTGGATGACAGCCACATGATAGTCGGGCGCAGCCCCGGCCTGCAAAATAGGCGATACAGTCAGTTCGACCCAGATGTCATGGCCGTCTTTATGCAGCATGCGCTTTTCCAGCTGGAATTCCGGGATTTCCCCAGCTTGCAGCCGCGCCATCCAGCGCAAATCCTCCTTGAGGTCGTCAGGATGCGTCAATGCCTGAAACGAGCAGTGCAGCAATTCGGCCGCAGTGTAGCCCATGATGGATGCATAGCGTTGATTGACCCGCACCAACCTGCCTGTGCGTACGTCGGTCAGCGACACCCCGATGGCAGCCTGATTGAATACCGCCCGAAACCTTTCCTCGCTGTGCTCCAGCGCCTGATGCGTGGCGGCCACATCCGATACCGCCAGACGATGGCGCAGCATCAGGGAATTGACCAGCGCCCCCAGCAATAGGGATAGGGCCAGGCCCGTCCCGCCCACCCACCAGGGCAGCCAACGCTCGCCAGCCGACAGCAGGTGCTGCGCCTGGGTGTATTGCAGTGACCAGCGACGGCCCAGCAAGTCCAGCTGGCTCGTGGCCTGCAAGGGATCGGACAAGGACTGTGCCGCATGGAGTAACGACGCACCAAAAGGGCTGCGGCCAGATTGCTCCACAGGCGGATCATCCACCCCGCCAGCATCGAAGATTTGCACCGACAGGCCGCGCAAGAATCCAGCAGCCCGAATTCCATCCAGCATCTCTTGGACTTGTATGACAGCGCCCACCGCCCCAATGAACCGAGGCAACTGTGCCACGCCGACGTCAGACGTCGTGACATAGACGGGATAGCGCACCACCACCGCCTGAGGCGCGGTGGGTTGCTGCACCAGAGAAAAAGGGGCCGAAAGCACGGGTTCATCGGTATCCCGCGCTGTCAGCAGCGCCGCCAGATTGGTGGGTTGAGAAGCAATATCCAGACCCAGCACACCCTGGTTGTTCTGGTACGGCCAGAGGAACTCGACAATATAGTGATCCCCAGACAAGCCAGGCGGATGCACAAAGGGGGCATCAATACCGTTGCTTTGAAGGTTCTGTACCCGCATGCGACGCTCGTAGTCGGGTAGTTCGGCCGCCGTCACATAACGCACAAAGGACAGATTGACGAGTTCTGGGTAGGCGTCAGGCACGGCATGGCGCTGGGCAACCTGTTCAAATTGGCTGCGAGAAAGATGGGGCCAGATCAAAAACAGATCGCGAAAGCTGGCCACTACCTGCGTATAGGCCAACAGGCGCTGGGAAACAGCCTGAGAGGTAGCCTGGATCTGGTGGGAAAACCGGGTCTGCCTGGCTGCCCGGGAAACATCCAGTTGCTGATGCACCAGGATGGCGGTCAAACCCAGCCCAAGCAAGCACACCAACACCCCGGCCCACCAACGATTCAAACCCCGATGCCATCGGGCTGCCGCCATGCCGTGCTCCAAGGTCTAGGATATCAAAGCAAAAGAATAACGAATTTATCCTGACCAGAGTACTGAGGCAAGCCCCTACAGCATAATGGGTTTACCAGACAATAAAGAACAGCACCCAAGCCCAGACAAATGGCACCAGGCCCAATCCGACAGCCATCACGGCACATAGCCTGGGCCAGGGCTGCAGGGTGCGCAAGCCCGCCAAACGCCACTCGAAACGCAGGCTCCAGGCCAGGGCCAGGGCGAGCAGCGCAAAACGCACAGGATTGGCCCACCAGGTTGGCACCCCTTCGTGTTGCAGCAGCGTCAGCGTGGTGGCGGTCAGGCCCAGAAAGACCCCTGCCCCCGCAACCGGGATCAAACCCTGTGCCAATTTATGAACCCCGGCCAGGCGACTGCGCAAAAGCCGACCTGCCGCATCCCGAACCCCAGGCTGCTGGCCGGGCGGCAACAAACGATCAGCCAAACACAGACCCATCAACACCCCGCCGCCGACCACCACCGCAGCGCCGAAGATAAACAGCAGGATGACCGTGCCATCCAGCCAACTGAAGCTGTCATTGACCTGGGGGTAGTGGGTCAACAAAAACCAGGGGGCATTATCGGCCAGCGGCCAGTAGACATCGTGGTTGACCAGCCAGGTAGCCATGGTTTGCTTGAGGGTGACATACCAGGGACTGGCGCTCCAGAGGAATGCCCCAATTGCCAGACCCATCAGGCCAAACACGATCAGCATGGTCTGCCAGCCGCTGCCATCGGCCACATGGACGATTTCGGCCTCGGGCGAGCGTGACGATAAGGTGATGGCCCCCCGGTAGTCGCTGCAGCGCCCACACATGTGGCATTCGGCCGCTCCCTGCATATTGCGCAAAGGCAATAAAGGAGCGCAGTTGATGGTTTCGGTACGGCGTACCGGGGCGCGCCAAGCCTGGGCGTCCACCCGATAATACCAAGGGGCAAGCTTGGCCAGGAGATTGAAAACACCATTGACTGGGCACAGGTATTTGCACCAGACGCGCTTGTCACGGCCATATAACCAGCCCACCACAATGGCCGCCACGGTAGATCCCCCCAGCACAGCGGCCACTGCCCAGGGGTATTGGTAGACGCTGACCAACTGGCCATAGATCGTCGTCAGGGAAAACGCCACAAAAGGCCAGCCACCCCAGCGCATCCAGCGTGGAATGGCGCCGCCGCGCCCATGGCGGCTGGCCCATTCCGTCAGCGTGCCTTCTGGGCAGAACAAGCCACACCAGGCGCGCCCCAATAAAGGAATGGATATCAGCACAAACGGCCACCAGACTCCCCAAAATGCGAACTGGGCGACGATGGTGAGGTTATTGAATACTGAAGCCGTGCGATCGGGCAGCGGCAGCAGAGCCGGCACGATCAGCAAGACCAGATAAAACACGACAATCACCCACTGGAGGGTGCGGATGGCCTGCTGATGATCTCGCAGAAAATCCCCTACCCGGGCAACAGCAGCCCGAAAACCCAGGCCTCGTGTGACGGCGCTCATGGTGTTTTGCCTGATATCAGAAGGAAGATTTCTGCGGCGCCACCTGAACCCGCGCGGCGGCAGTCGTCCCAGGCACGGAACTGGACGCACGGCGCAACAGCCACCACACCACGCCCCAGTACGCCAACCAGATCAATACCTGGGACAAGGCTGGATAAGCCCGATAACCGGCAAAGTCAGCCAGCACACGCCCCAGCGTGGTCTGGGTATCCAACAGGCTGCTGCTATCCCATACCGGGTCCATCAGCGCGGGCAGTATATCCAGGGAAATCAGACGATCCGTGGCGGACACCAGCAAGGCCCCGGCCAGCAACAGCAGCAAGATTTCGGTCAGCCTGAAAAAGCGCCGCCAGGTGATCACACGCCCCCCCAGTTGCAGCAGCCAAAATGTAAACAGCGCCGCCACAAAACCACCGAAGCCAGCCAGCAGCAGCCCCCCCAGGGCATTGCCGTCCGAGGCGGACAGTACCGTGCCATAAAGAAACACCACGGTTTCGCTGCCCTCGCGAGCCACGGCAATCATCACCAGCACCAGCAGCCCCCACCAGTGGTCGCCGCCCAGGTTTTGAGCCGCCCCGGTTTCGAGCTGGCGTCGAAGGCTGCGGCCATGCTGGCGCATCCAGATGACCATTTGCACCACCAAGGCACAGGCGACCAGCGCCATGATGATCTGAAACCACTCCTGACCGGTATCCGACAGCCAGGAAGCCACCCCCAGCAAAACCAGCGCCAATGCCCCAGCCAGCAATAAACCGGCCCCCACCCCGCCCCATAACCAGGGCAGGCCGCGCCGACCTTCAGGCGAGGCGCGCAGCCAGGCATAGAGAATCCCGACCACCAGAAGGGCTTCGACACTTTCACGCCAGACGATGAAGGCGACTTGTTCCATGATTCAACCAGGGAAGCTCAGGGCTTGGGCAGCACGACGAGCGTGCCTTTGACCTGAGGATGAAAATCATCAAAAAAAGGATATTCGCCTGGGCGCGACAGGGACAGAACGACAAACGAGGTCACCCCCGGTCCCAGGACTTTTTCCTTGCGCAGGGGCAGGCTCTCGAATTCGACTGCCTCGGTGCTTTCGTTGATCAGTATGATCTTGAAGCGCCCGGCAGGAACCTCGAGCCGGACAGGCTCGAAAGTGCCGTCAGCCTTGAAAGTCAGCTGATAGACCGGCATATCGGCCCAGGCGCCAGACCAAGGCGCCAGCCAGCCCGTCAGCGCCAACAGCAGGACCGCCAGCCGGGCACGCATCTCAGTATCCGCCTTTCTTGCCGGTGCCGGCAAAGACGAACTCATATTTGACTTCGAAGGGCTGGAACCATGGCGCAACGCCAGTTTCTTTATCGACGTGGCGGCCAAAATGATTGCCGGATGCGGCTTCGGGCGAACCGATGATAAAGGTCAGCTGGTATTTCCCCGGGCCATCCAGCTTGACGTTATCGCCATAATGCGGGCCATCGTTGGCCACCATGGGCATGAAGTCGCCTTTGATGACCCGATCACTGCCTTGTTTTTGAAGCACATACTGGATATTGAGGTAAGGCGCCCAGGCGCCCTCAGGCAGGCCATTGGTATTGTCGGCGGTCGCATGAATATCGGCTTCGAGGTGGACATCCGAGTCCTTGGCCGCGCGCATCATGCCCTCGGGCTCCATCACGACAGGCTGCAAATACACGGCGGCAATCTCCAGGCCATGCAGCTCAGCAGGCTCGCCGATGGGGTATTCGGCGGCCAGGGCGGAAGACGCCAGCCCCAGGCCAGCCATTGCAATGAGCAGTTTTTTAACCATCAAATAGTCTCCTGATTGAAAAAGGGAATGATTCTCGTTAATTTCAATTGCGATCAATATACACCTGTTTCAGCGGATTCATCAGGCATTTTCAAGCAAAAACGGGATGCTTGGCATCCCGTTTCCGGTGAACAAAAGACCATTTAGCTGATGATGGCTAAAAGAAAATATCACTTAAACGAAATTCAGGATTTCTTTCCAGACGTGTCGGACGGACCTGGAAAGGGAAATCCAGTAAATAAATTACGCGTCTGGTCCTGCATCTGGTCCTGCATCTGCACAAACACGCTACGGCTTTGTTCAAGATAGTTGTTCATCATGTTCTGCAGGGCCGGGGTCTGCATGCTCATGAGCTGGGCCCAGGCTTCAGGGCCAAAGTGCTGTTGGTACAAGTCCTGGGACTGCCCAGTCATCCGATCCTGGACGTCCATGAGCATCTGGATGTTTTTCTCCAGGAAAGTGCCCATGACGCCCTGCATGGCGTGGCCATAGAAGCGGATGATCTGGGCCAGCGCCGTGGCCGAGAACATAGGCATCCCGCCAGACTCTTCCTCCAGGATGATCTGCAGCAGAATGCTGCGGGTCAGGTCGCCGCCGGACTTGGCGTCAACCACCTGGAAATCCTCGTTATCCAGCACCAGCTGCTTCACATCAGCCAAGGTGATGTAGGCGCTGGACTGGGTATCATAAAGCCGCCGATTGGGGTATTTCTTGATCAAGCGGGTGGATTGGGAAGAATCTGCAGCGTGAGGCATCGGCATCAACCCATGTGCAGGCCGCCATTGAGCGAAAAATCCGCCCCAGTGGCAAAGCCTGCGTCGTCAGAGGCCAGCCAAGCCACGATAGAACCGATTTCCTCGGGGGTGCCCAGGCGTTTGACGGGGATGGTGGCAACGATTTTTTCCAGCACATCGGGACGGATGGACCGCACCATGTCAGTACCGATATAGCCCGGTGACACCGTGTTGACCGTCACGCCCTTGCCAGCGACTTCTTGGGCCAAGGCCATGGTAAAGCCATGGATGCCGGCTTTTGCCGTGGAGTAGTTGGTCTGGCCGAACTGGCCTTTTTGGCCATTGACGGAACTGATATTGATGATCCGACCCCATTGGCGATCAACCATATCGTCAATCACCTGCTTGGTGACATTGAACAGGCTGTTCAGGTTTGTGTCGATGACGGTACGCCAGTCGTCCTGGGACATCTTGCGAAACAAGCCATCGCGGGTGATACCGGCATTATTGACCAGCACATCCACCGGGCCGTGTTTTTCCTTGATGTCGATAAAGGCCTGGACCGTGGATTCCCAATCGGACACATTGCCGACCGAGGCATGAAATTTATAGCCCAGGGCCGCTTGCTCGGCGAGCCATTTGGCGTGATCGCGGCTGGGGCCGCAACCCGCCACCACGGTAAAGCCTTCTTTGGCCAGGCGTTGGCAAATGGATGTACCGATGCCACCCATGCCACCAGTAACGTAAGCCAGTTTTCCGCTCATAGGATCTCCTTCAGTCTGCTTTCACTTTGACGTAGCGCCCAGGGGCGGGCTCTATCGAGGGGTATTTTTTAGTGCCCAGGCTGCGCGCAGCGCGCTGCATGGGGCCGGCGTGCCTTGCCAGCCAATCCAGCCAATCAGGCCACCAGCTGCCTTTGGTATGGGCGGCGGCATCCAGCCATTTATCCGGGTCGCTGGGCAAGACACCCGCATCCTGGGACCAGTAGCCCCGGCGCTGGCGCTCGGGGGAATTGATAACCCCGGCAATATGGCCGGATTCCCCCAAGACGAACCGCAGCGGCCCGCGCAATAACAGTGTCGAGGCATACGCCGAGGTCCAAGGCACGATGTGGTCATCGCGCGAGGCATACAGATAGGTCGGCATATCCAGTGAACGGAAATCCACTACCTGGTCGCAAACGTCCAAATACCCTGTTTTCAGCTGGTTTTCCAGATACGTGTTACGGAAATACCAAGTAAAGAAGGGGCCGGGCAAATTTGTGCCATCGGCATTCCAAGCCAGCAGATCGAAGGCCCGGGGCGCTTGCCCCATCAAGTAATTAGAGCCAACGTAATTCCAGACGAGTTCGGAGGGCCGCAGGAAAGAAAAGGTTGTGGAGAGTTCGCCTGCGGTCATCAGACCGCCTTGGCCGAGCTGCTGATCGCGCGTACGCGCATGCCATTCGTCGACAAAGACATCCAGAATGCCGGTATCGCGAAAATCCAGAAAAGTGGTGAGCAGGGTGAGTGCCGCCACGGGGTCCTGACCACGCGCCCGAGCCACTGCCAGCGCAGTGGACAACAAGGTACCCCCCACGCAAAAGCCCAGGGCATTGATCTGGGGCTGACGGCTGATATCGCAGACAACCTGGATGGCCTGCAGAACACCGTCCTGGATGTAATCATCCCAAGTCTTGGTGTCGATAGGATCGGCGTCATCCGGGCGCGGATTGCGCCAGGAAATCATGAATACCTGAAAACCAGCCTGTACGGCATGACGCACCAGGGAATTGCCCGGCTGCAGATCCAGTATGTAGTATTTATTGATGCAAGGCGGCACCATCAACAGAGGGCGCTGGTATACCTGCGCCCCTGCCGGCTGATAGCGGATGATCTGCATCAGGGGGTTTTCATAGACCACGGCACCCGGTGTCATGGCCAGGTTTTCGCCTGGCACAAAAGCGGATTCATCGGTCTGGGTAATGCGTTTTCGGCGGACATCGTGCAGCAGATTGGTTATGCCTTTTTGCAAGGACTCGCCGCCCGTTCGCACGAACTCCTGGATGGCGTCCGGGTTGCTGACCAGGTAATTGGAAGGTGCTGCGGCCTCGACCCATTGCATGACGGCGAACTGCAGGCGTTCGCGCATGGAATCGCCGACATCGGCGGCCTGGGCGAGCTGCTGCAGCGCACGCGCCACAATGAGATAGGCATGCGCCGAAAATAAAGATTGGGGGCTCTCGGACCAGGCATCCGACGCAAAACGGCGGTCGGACAGCGGTGCCAAAGAACCTTGCTTTGCCTGTGTCAGCAATGCCTGCCAATCGCGCAAGAAACCGGATTGAATCTCGGCCAAGCGCTCGGCAGAGGCATCGGACGGTGACGCCTGCTGAGATGAATTGGTATTGCTCACTGCATCCCCCGCCCTAGTAAAGCCATACAAGGCTTTGTGATCTATGTGCCAACCATTCTGACAGCTTGATGCGCCGCGTCAATCCGGGTAAATCGCTACCCCTGACAAGCACCATCGAAGCAGAAATCATTCTATTTGTATCATACCAGCCAAGCCACCGTTGCCTGACGACCTGTGGGTACTTGTCTACGATAAGAAAAGTACTGATCGGGCTGCTGATACGTGCATTGCCTGCTGAGTTCGATGTGGTCCACCCCAGCCGCCTGCAGCCTATGACGGGCCAAGCCCGCCAGGTCGGCCAACCAATGGCCCCGCCGCCCTGCGGGTACAAAGCACGCGGCATGGGCCGCCTGCCGACCCACAAAAGCCTGACGAACCTCGTCGCCAACCTCGAAGACTTCCGGCCCAATGGCTGGCCCGACCCAGGCCCGCCACCCCCGGGCTGCGGGCGCCTGTCGGCGCAAGGCCGCCAGGGTATTTTCCAGCACACCTGCCGCCAGACCACGCCAACCGGCATGGGCCGCCCCCAGCACGGTGCCGTCCTGATCGGACAGCACCACAGGCAAACAATCCGCCGTCAAAATCGCCAGCGGCTGAGCTTTAAGACAAGTGATGGAAGCATCGGCACAAGGCGCTCCGGTGAGCGTAAGCGGCAGCACATCGACGGCTGCTGCTTCTTTCGAATTCAGCAATACGCCCTGCGCAGCATCCCAGACACCGGTGCCATGCACTTGATCAAGCCACACGGGCTGTCCTGGCAACACCGCCAGCAGACTTGCCCGATTGTGGATGACGTGCGCGGGATCATCGCCCACATGTAGACCCAGATTGAGGCTGTCCCAGGGGGGCAGGCTGATCCCCCCGATACGACAGGTGGAGAAATACCGCACCCCCGGCCAAGGTGTGCCGGTGACAGCAGCCAGGCCACTATCCCAGGACAGTAGCCTGGCCGTCATCGCGCAGCCTGCCAGGAAATCTGTGCTTGGCAAGTCTGAAAATCAGCGGGCAGGTCCGCCGTGTAGGACTGCCAATGACCGCTGTCCGGGTCCTGGAAGCTGAGTGCGCGGGCGTGCAGCATCTGTCGGGTCGCTTGGGCAATAGCACGTCCGCCATATACGCTGTCGCCCAGCAAAGCATGGTGCAACAAGGCCATATGCACCCGGATTTGATGGGTACGGCCAGTCTCCAGGTGACAAATCACCTGTGATACGGCCTGATCCTGCCAGTGCCCAATGCGCTGGGCCTCGTAGTGTGTGATGGCGGGCTTGGGGGCAATGGGATGCTCTGCGCTCATGCGCACCGGCACCCGGGCATCACGCCCAATCGGCGCATCTACCCGCCCTTGGCCCATCAGGGTGCCATGCACCAGGGCACAGTATTCGCGCTTGACGGTGCGCGCCTGCAACTGACGCACCAGGGCGGTCTGGGCGATTTCGGTGCGCGCCACCACCAGCAAGCCAGAGGTGTCTTTGTCCAGTCTATGCACAATACCGGCCCGCGCCACATGCAGCAGTTCTGGATAGCGGAACAGCAGGCCATTGAGCAAGGTGCCATGCCAGTTGCCGGCGCCGGGGTGTGTCACCAGGCCGGCAGGTTTATTCACCACGACCCAGTCGGGGGATTCGGCCACCACCTGAAAATCGACGGGCTCGGGCACAAAGGCCAGGTCTTCGGGGGCCTGCTGCGGCCAGACCTGGATACGCGCCCCTGGTCCGACCCGGGACCGCACCCGCCCGACAACCCCATCCACCTGCACATGGCCACCTTCGATCCAGGCCTGCAGGCGGCTGCGCGAATGCTGCGGCAGCAAACGTGCCAGAACCTTGTCCAAGCGATCGGGCAAGGCCAGCAAGGGCAGCTGAAACAACAAGATATCCTCGGTGGAGAGGTCTTCAATAACGGGTTCTGTGTCAGACATGGCGACAAATCATATAATCTGCCGACAATGCTAACACCTTGAACAAGGATGTCCCGTGGCCGCGCATGCACTTGCTTTACTGAAACCCCTGTCATCCCTCACGCGCTTGGCGCTGGCCAGCCTGTGCCTGGCACTGGTGGCTGGCTGCAGCACCACCTCTGGGAAAGTCGACCCCACTGCCGGCTGGAGCGCCGAACGCCTGTATACCCAGGCCCGCGCCGACATGAGTTCAAACAACTGGTCCGAGGCCCGCAAGAACCTGGAATCCCTGGAGGCTCGCTATCCATTCGGGCTCTATGCCCAGCAAGCCCTGATCGACCAAGCCTACGTCAACTGGAAAGACGAAGAGCCCGAACAGGCCCGGGCCAGCATCGATCGTTTCATGCAGCAGTACCCGAACCATCCAGGCACGGACTACATGCTGTACCTGAAGGGCATGATCACGTTTACGCCGCCCAGCGCCATTTTGTCCAATGTGACCCGCCAGGACCCCAGCGAACGCGATCCCAAGGGGCTGCGCGAATCCTACGAGGCCTTCAATGAGCTGATCCAGCGCTATCCAGACAGCCGCTACACCCCGGACGCCCGCAAGCGCGCCGCCTGGCTGGTCAACACGATTGCCGAAAATGAAATCCACGTTGCACAGTACTACTACAAGCGCGGTGCCTACGTGGCAGCAGCCAACCGAGCCCAGACCGTCGTCACGGACTTCGAAGGCGCCCCGATCGCTGAAAAAGCCCTGTATCTGATGATGCTCAGCTACGAAAAGCTGCAGTTGCCAGAGCTGGCGGCCGACGCAAGGCGCGTGCTGGACCAGAACTTTCCCAACAGCAAATACCACCAGCAGGGCCTGGACGAGCCCGTCAATTACTGGAACCCCATCAACTGGCTGTAATCACTCGTCCATATCCAACTGCGCTGCAGCATCCGCCAACGGAGGGTGCTGCAGGAAGTCTGCTGCCACGGCGGCATCCCGGGTCCGAGCAAAAGGCGGCAAGCCCTGCCACAGCAGGCGTCCATAGGGCTTGTCCACCAAGCGCCCATCCCCCACCAGCAATACCCCCCAATCCGATTCGGATCGAATCAGGCGCCCGGCCCCCTGTTTAAGCAGCAGGGCAGCCTGTGGCAATTGGTATTCCATGAATGGATTGCCCCCCTCGGCCCGACAGGCATTCAGCCGGGCCTCCAGCACTGGATCATCGGGCGGCGCAAAGGGCAGCTTATCAATTGCCACCAGCGTCAAGGCATCGCCCGGCACATCGACGCCCTCCCAGAAGCTGGTACTGCCCACCAACACGGCATTGCCGCCGGCCCGAAAACGCTCTAGCAAGGCCCCCCGGCTGGCCTCGCCCTGGCGCATCACCGCCCTGTCCGACGACAGCAGGCCGCGCAACAACTGATCGGCCACCCGATCCACGGCACGCAGCGTGGTGCACAGCACCAACACGCCCCCGGCACAGGCATCCACCAGCGGAATCAAAGCCTGGGCAAAGGCGTCGGTAAACTTGGGATCGCTGGGCCAGGGCAGGCCCTGCGGGACATACAGCAGGCCTTGGGCCGGATAATCAAAGGGCGAAGCCCAACTGGCGGTCTGGGCGCCGTGCAAGCCCAGTTGATGCTGAAAATGCGAAAAATCACTGCGTACCGACAAGGTCGCGGAGGTCAGCACCCATGCTTGTTCGGGCCGCTTAAAACCAGAAAAAACCCGTGCCACCGATAATGGCGCCCGATGCAGCCGCACTGAATGCTGGCTGTGTTCTATCCAGCGCACGGCAGCCTGATCGGCGGGCTCAGGCTGGCCTCGGGGGGGCTGGGCCCATTGCACCAGACGCGCACGCAACAAACGTGCCGTGCGGGCCGCCGCCGCCAGATCGGGGTGGCGTTCTTCTTGGGTGCCCAGGGCCTCGGCCAGGGCATCAAGCTCCTGCCCCAGACGATCCAGCACCGGATCGAATTGGTCTGTATCGGGAATTTGATCAAAGGTGGCGCGCGCACCCGGCATCCGCCCCACGGCAGCGCTGACAAGACGCAACTCCCGCGCGGCGGCCTCAAGGGCCTGACTGCGTTCCGACCAACGGGCGGCCTCGCGTGCGTGGGCCAGACCGGCAGCCTCGGCCTGACGGGCACAATCCAGGACCTGATGCAAGGACAGGCTTTGCCCTAAAAACCGCGTGGCGGTTTCCGGCAACTGGTGCGCTTCGTCAAACACGACCAAGCGAGTCTCAGGCAGCAGGTCTGGAATCCCTTCTTCATGCAAGGCCAGATCCGCCATGAACAAGGCATGATTGACCACCACCACATCGGCCTCCTGGGCATGGCGACGGGCCTTGAGCAAAAAACAATCCCGCACGAACGGGCAATCCTGGCCCAGGCAGTTTTCCCGCGTGGACGTGACCCGATTCCAGATATCGGCAGTTTCAGGCACGCCGGGCAAGTCAGCTTTGTCGCCGGTCTGGCTGATCTGGGTGAACTGCCGGATCTTGCGCAACTGGGCGATTTCGTCGTGCGACTTCAGGCCCCTATCGTCTTGCTCCAGCCTTTCGAGGTGATAGTGGCACACATAATTGCTGCGGCCTTTGAGTAAAGCCACATTCACGGACAAGGCCAGGGCGTCTCGTAGGCGCGGGATATCGCGGCGGTAAAGCTGATCCTGCAAGGTGCGCGTGCCAGTGGAGATCAGCGTTTTTTCGCCTAGCAAAAAAGCCGGCACCAGATAGGCCCAGGTCTTGCCGGTGCCGGTGCCGGCTTCGGCCACCAGCACATCGCCGGACTCTATTGCCGCTTGGATCGCCTGAGCGAGATCCTGCTGAGCCTGGCGCAAGGCATAGCCCGGCAAGCGGCGCGCCAAGGGGCCATCAGGGCCAAAGACTTCGGTCAGGTCGGAGCTGGACATGAGAAAACACTGGATAAAAAGACATGGATCAGGGGGATGATACGCCAGGCCAAGGCCCAAAAACGGCATGGTATGGCAAAATGCGCCGCTTAGACTTCGTTTTATTTTAGGCCGCCCGTATGTCCTCTGCCTCGAACACCCCCACCGCCCATCAGGTCGATCCAGCCCGTGTCCTGCGCCTGCTGGACGCCGAGTTGGATGCCCGACCAGCCCAGATCGCCGCTGCGGTTGACCTGCTGGATTCCGGCGCAACCGTGCCCTTTATTGCCCGCTACCGTAAAGAGGTCACCGGCGGGCTGGACGACACCGTATTGCGCCTGCTGGAAGTCCGCCTGCTGTATATCCGCGAACTGGAGGGTCGGCGCATCGCCATCCTGGATTCCATTACCCAGCAAGGCAAGCTGGACGATGCCCTGCAAGCCCAGATCCTGGCAGCCGACAGCAAACAGCGCCTGGAAGACCTGTACGCCCCCTACAAGCCCAAGCGCCGCACCCGCGCCCAGATCGCCCGCGAAGCAGGGCTGGAGCCCCTGGCCGAACGTCTGCTGAGCGAGGCTGGGGTCGACCCGCAGGCGCTGGCGGCAGACTATCTGAATGTCGATGCGGGTTTCGCCGACACCAAAGCGGTGCTGAATGGGGCTCGCGATATTCTGAGCGAACGCTTTGCCGAAGACGCCGGACTGCTGGAGACCTTGCGCAGCGAACTCTGGAACACCGGCCTGCTGATCGCCAAGGTGGTGTCCGGCAAAGAAAACGAGGGCGAGAAATTTCGCGACTGGTTCGATTTCAACGAAGCCCTGCGCACCCTGCCCTCACACCGCATTCTGGCGCTCTTGCGTGGCCGCCAGCAAGGCGTGCTGGATCTGCGCCTAGGGCTGGACGCCGAACGCGAAGCCCTGAACCCGCACCCCTGCGTACAGCGCGTTGCCGACATTCTGAAAATCGACGCCCGCTTCGACACCCAGGCAGATGCCCGCCAGCACTGGCTGGCCGAGGTCTGCCGCTGGGCCTGGCGCGTGAAGCTGCTGACGGCCTTCGAGACTGAGTTGGTCGGCCGCCTGCGCGAAGCCGCCGAGACTGAAGCCATCCGCGTCTTTGCCGCAAACCTGAAAGACTTGCTGCTCGCAGCGCCTGCCGGCCCCAAGACCGTACTGGGTCTGGACCCCGGCATCCGCACGGGCGTCAAGGCCGCCGCCATCGACGCCACAGGCAAGGTTCTGGACACTGCCACGATTTACCCTTTTGAACCACGCCGAGACATAGAAGGCAGTCTGCGCACCCTGGCAGCCCTGATCAAACGCCACCAGATTGCGCTGGTGGCCATTGGCAATGGCACGGCGTCACGCGAAACCGAGCGCCTCGTGGGTACGCTACAAGAGCGCCACCCGGAACTCAGCTTCAGCCGGGTGGTCGTGTCCGAGGCCGGGGCTTCGGTCTATTCCGCCTCCGAACTCGCCGCCCATGAATTTCCAGACCTGGATGTCAGCCTGCGCGGCGCGGTATCCATTGCCCGCCGTCTGCAAGATCCGCTGGCCGAACTGGTCAAGATTGAACCCAAGGCGATCGGCGTGGGACAATACCAGCACGACGTGAACCAACGTGAGCTAGCGCATTCCCTGGATGCCGTGGTCGAAGATTGTGTGAACGCGGTCGGGGTGGATGTGAATACCGCCTCTGCGCCGCTGCTGACCCGGGTGTCGGGCCTAAACATCACGCTTGCCCGCAACATCGTGCAATGGCGCGAAGCCCATGGAGCATTCCCCAACCGCAAGGCCCTGCGCGACGTCCCGCGCTTTGGTGAAAAAGCCTTTGAACAAGCCGCCGGATTCTTGCGCATCCCGGGCTCCGACAACCCTCTGGATGCCTCGTCCGTACACCCTGAGGCCTACCCGGTGGCCGAGCAGATCATCCTGAAGACGGGACGCTCCGCCCACGAACTGATGGGCCAGGCTCAGGCCCTGAAAGGCTTGTCTCCGGCAGACTTCACCAACGAACGTTTCGGCCTGCCTACCGTGCGTGATATTTTTGCCGAACTGGAAAAACCGGGCCGCGACCCGCGCCCGGAATTCAAAACCGCCCAGTT
This sequence comes from Castellaniella sp., assembly GCF_034675845.1. NCBI lineage: Bacteria > Pseudomonadati > Pseudomonadota > Betaproteobacteria > Burkholderiales > Alcaligenaceae > Castellaniella > Castellaniella sp. The sequence goes on along the minus strand of NZ_JAUCCU010000002.1, from coordinate 330,513 downwards.
CAAGGAAGGCATACACGACATCAAGGACTTGATCCCCGGCATGACCCTGGAAGGCGTGGTCAGCAACGTGGCCAATTTCGGTGCCTTCGTCGATATTGGCGTGCATCAGGATGGCCTGGTGCATGTCTCGGCCCTGGCCGATAAATTCGTCAAGGACCCGCGCGACGTAGTGCGCGTGGGCCAGACGGTGCAAGTGCGCGTGCTGGAGGTTGACCCAGCGCGCAAGCGCATTGCCCTGAGCATGCGCAAAGACGACCCCGAACCGCGCCCGGCCAGCCGTGCAGGCAACAGCCCCGGCAATCACCGGACCGGTACGCGCCAGCCTGACCGCAAGGGTCGCCCCGCCTCAGCCCCGCAAGGGACGATGGCCGAGGCTTTTGCACGCCTGAAAAAATAAGGGCTCAGATGGTTCCAGCGGTGCGCAGCGCCGCCAGCGCCGACGCATCCAAGCCCAGGATTTCGGCCAGCACATCATCTGTATGCGCCCCCAACACAGGTGGCGGCAGGCGGTAGTCCACCGGCGTCTCTGACAGCCGGATAGGGCTGGCCACCAAAGACGCCTGTCCTACCTGGGGGTGCGGCATCTCGATGCGCAGTCCCCTGGCCAGAACCTGCTCGTCGGCAAACACCTGGTCCAGGGTATTGATGGGACCACACGGCACGGCGCAGGATTCCAGGGCCTGAATCCACTGCGCGGTGGTGCGGGCCGTGGTCAGATGCCTCAAAATAGGGATCAGTTCCTGCCGATGCTCTACCCTGGCCCGATTGGTGGAAAAACGGGCGTCGACAGCCAGATCCGCCCGCCCGGCCTCCTGGCAGAAACGGGCAAACTGACCGTCATTGCCAACGGCCAGAATCATATAGCCATCCGCCGTGGGGAAGTCCTGATAGGGCACGATGCTGGGATGCGCATTGCCCAGACGCTGCGGGCTGCGGCCCGTGGCGAGATAGTTCATGGCCTGATTGGCCAGACAGGCCAATTGCACATCCAGCAAGGCCATGTCCACATGCTGACCAAGCCCGGTGTGCTGGCGGGCAGCCAAGGCAGCCTGAATGGCATTGGCCGCATAAAGCCCAGTGAGGATATCGGTCAAGGCCACCCCGACCTTCATGGGGCCGCCGCCAGGCTCATCGTCGGGCCGCCCGGTGACGCTCATCAGCCCCCCCAAGCCCTGGACCAGAAAATCGTAACCGGCACGTTCGGCATAAGGGCCGGTCTGGCCAAAGCCCGTGATTGAGCAATACACCAGGCGCGGGTTCAGCGCCCGCAGGCTGGCATAATCCAGCCCATAACGCGCCAGTCCGCCCACCTTGAAATTTTCGACCAGCACATCGGAAGCGCAGGCCAGTTGACGGATCAAATCCTGTCCTTGGGGGCTGGCCATATCCACCGTCACCGAGCGCTTATTGCGATTGGCGCACAGATAATAGGCCGCGACGCGCGACTCTTGCCCTTGCTCATCCTTCATCCAGGGTGGCCCCCAGCCACGCGTATCGTCGCCGCTGCCGGGGCGCTCGATCTTGATGACGTCAGCCCCCAGATCGCCCAGGATCTGCGTCGCCCATGGCCCGGCCAGGACCCGCGACAGATCCAGCACCCGGATGCCCGACAAAGCCCCCTGAGGAGCGCCGGACAGCGACGTCAAGGGATCAGCGAGCTGCGGCTGCCCGATGGGCGACTGAGCTGGATTCTGTGCCATGACAGCCTCCTTAGTTGGAAAAGGCTGCAATGCCGGTGATGGCCCGCCCCAGGATGAGGGCGTGGACATCGTGCGTGCCTTCGTAGGTATTCACGACTTCCAGATTGACCAGGTGGCGGGCAACGCAGAATTCATCGGAAATACCGTTGCCACCCAGCATGTCACGGGCAGTACGCGCAATATCCAGGGCCTTGCCGCAGGAGTTTCGCTTGATGATGGACGTGATTTCGACCGGCGCCTGGCCTTCGTCTTTCAGGCGGCCCACCCGCAACACGGACTGCAGGCCCAAGGTAATTTCGGTCAGCATATCGGCCAGTTTTTTCTGGACCAGTTGGTTGGCAGCCAGCGGACGGCTGAACTGTTTGCGGTCCAGCACATACTGGCGGGCGGTTTCATAGCATGCCTCGGCGGCTCCCAAGGCCCCCCAGGCAATGCCGTAGCGGGCCGAGTTCAGGCACGTGAAGGGGCCGCGCAAGCCACGCACATCCGGAAATATATTGTCCTCTGGGACAAAGACCTCATCCAGCACGATTTCGCCCGTAATGGATGCCCGCAGGCCGACCTTGCCGTGGATCACTGGCGCGGACAAGCCTTTCCAGCCTTTTTCCAGGATAAAGCCCCGGATATCGCCAGCCTCGTCCTTGGCCCAGACGACAAAGACATCCGCAATCGGGCTATTGGTGATCCAGGTCTTGGAGCCGCTTAACTGGTAGCCGCCGGGCACCTTGCGGGCGCGGGTTGCCATGGAGCCAGGATCGGAACCATGATCGGGCTCGGTCAGGCCAAAGCACCCGACCCATTCACCGGAAGCGAGCTTAGGCAGGTATTTTTCTTTTTGGGCCTGGGTGCCGAAGGTATTGATCGGCACCATGACCAGCGAGCTTTGCACGCTCATCATCGAACGGTAACCGGAGTCCACCCGTTCGACTTCGCGGGCGATCAGGCCATAGCAAACATAGTTGAGCGCCGCCCCGCCAAATTCTTCTGGAATCGTGGCCCCCAGCAGCCCTAATTCGCCCATTTCACGGAAGATCGCCGGATCGGTCTGTTCCTTGCGAAACGCCTGCTGGACCCTGGGCAACAGGCGTTCCTGGGCGTAGGCACGGGCGGCATCGCGCACCATGCGCTCGGTCTCGCTCAACTGCTGATCGAGCAGCAAAGGGTCTAGCCACTGAAACTGGGGACGCGAAATGGACATGGAGATCTCCTGTAATCCTGTCAACAAATGGGTAATAAGTGATGATTTATCATCCTATATCGAGACTCCTCCATAGACAACCGATATAATTTACTGAATTTGTGATTTTTTAACACTCTTTAAATGCGTAAACGACTGCCCAGCACGCAAGCCCTACAAGCCTTCGAGGCCGCCGCCAGGCACGAAAGCTTCACGCGGGCCGCCCAGGAACTATCCCTGACCCAAGGCGCCATCTGTCGTCAGGTCGCGGGACTGGAGGGCCTGGTCGGCGTGCCGCTGTTCCAGCGCGTGCGGCGAGGCGTGCGCCTGACCGATGCCGGCGAGCGTTACGCCAGGCTGGTACGGCGACAACTGGACACCCTGGAGCGCGACACCCAGGCCGTGATGGCCCACCAAAGCGGCGGCGTGCTTGAACTGGCCGTGGTACCGACCTTTGCCACCCGTTGGCTGCTGCCACGACTGAAAAATCTACGCCTGGATCGACCAGGGCTGCAGGTCAATATGGCCACCCGCACTCGGCCTTTTTTATTTGAAGACACGGAATTCGATGCCGCCATTTATTCCGGCGACCCCCGCTGGCCGGGGACCGAGGCACATTTTCTGATGCACGAAAACCCAGTGCCGGTCTGCAGCCCCGCACTGGCCGAAGGTCCCTTGGACGCAGCCGCCATCGCCACCCTGCCCTTGCTGCAACAAAGCACCCGCCCCACGGCCTGGCGCGAATGGTTTGCCTCGACCGGCCAAGCAGCTTCCGGCGATATGGCCGGCATGCGGCTGGAACTGTTTTCTATGCTGGCTCGGGCTGCCAGCGACGGCCTGGGGGTGGCCCTGATTCCACCATTCTTGATTCAACAGGAATTGGCGGACGGCTGCCTGATTGTGCTCAATCCGCACAGCGGCCCTGGCCAACGCGCGTTCCACCTGATCATTCCCGAGCGCAAGCTGAGCCAGCCCACCCTGGTGTACTTCCGTGACTGGCTGGCGGGACAGGCCGGATACGATGGCCCATCACCGCCTGCGGCTGCTACAGCGCACGCGCCGTTTCTTCCAGCGACTGCTCAAAACGATCCACCACCTCATGGATCTGTGCTTCGGTAATGATCAGAGGCGGACAAAAAGCCAGGCTGTCCTGGATGCTTCGCAAGATCAGACCATGCGCCTGTGCCCGCCGCAGCAACATCCCTCCGACTTTACCCACAGGGTCAAAAGACTGGCGGGTAACCTTGTCCGCGACCAGTTCGACGGCTGCGATCAGGCCGACGCCACGCACCTCGCCCACCAGCGGGTGATCAGACAAGGCGCGCAGACGACGCTGCAATACGGCCCCGACAGCAGCCGCATGATCCACCAGTCCGCGTTCTTCGATGATACGGATGTTTTCCAATGCCACAGCCGCCGCCACCGGATGGCCGCTGGCGGTGTAGCCGTGGCCGAAGGTGCCTAATTCACCGCTATGACGCACCAGAACAGAGGCCACGCGCTCATTCATGAGCACGGCCGCCAGGGGTTGATAGGACGAAGTCAGCTGCTTGGACAAGGTCATGAAGTCGGGCTCGATACCAAACAAATCCGATGCAAACATATGCCCCGTGCGGCCAAAGCCGGTAATGACCTCATCGGCAATCACCAGCACATCATATTTCCGGCAGACGGCCTGCATTTTTGGCCAATATGCCTCGGGCGGCACGATGACGCCGCCGGCGCCCATGATGGGTTCGCCAATGAAGGCGGCGACGGTCTCGGGACCTTCCCGCAGGATCAGTGCCTCAAGTTCAGCGGCCAGTCGGTCACCAAATGCGGCCTCGGTTTCGCCCGGTTGACCCTCGCGATACCAGTGCGGGCAGCGGGCATGAAGGACCTGCGGCAGTGGCAGATCGAAGCTGCGGTGATTACCAACCAGACCGGTCAGGCTGGCAGAAGCCACCGTCACACCGTGGTAAGCGCGTTCACGGGCAATGATTTTTTTCTTGAGCGGCCGACCCAGCGCATTGTTGTAATACCAGACCATCTTGACGATGGTGTCATTGGCCTCGGACCCGGAGTTCGTAAAGAACGCCTGGGCCATGCGGCCACCAGTCAAACCAATCAATTTTTCGGCCAATTCGATCGACGGCACATTCGAGCGCTGGCTGAAGGTGTGATAGAAGGGCAGGTTTTGCATTTGCTCGAAGGCGACTTTGGCCAGACGCGGCTCGCTGAACCCCAGGGCTACGCTCCAGAGGCCCGCCATCCCTTCGATGTACTGTTTTCCTTCGGTGTCATAGACATGGATGCCATCGCCGCGCGCCATGATGCAAGGGCCTTCTTCGCGCAGACGCTGAGCGTTGGTATAAGAGTGAAACTGATAGGCCACATCGCTGTGCGCCAGACTGTCGGGTGTACTCATGGCGAGATCCTTTTATAAAAAAGTCAAAGATAAGCGCCAATCACACGCGCCAGCGTGTCAAAGGCGGGCCGGATTTCCGCCAGGGTAGCCCCGGCATAACCCAGCAATAAGCCTGGGCGAGCATGCGCACGTTCCAGGTAATAATTGCTCAGGGCGCGGGCCACCACCCCCTGCTGCAAAGCATCACGTACCACGAGGTTGTCATCCACCCCGTCGGGCAAGGCCAGAACCAGATGCAAACCGGCATCGTCGCCAATGATTTCCAGGTCCTGGCCAAAATGCTCTGCAATTTTCTCGATCAGACACAGGCGACGCTCGGCATAACGGCGGCGGACACGCCGGATGTGCTGGGCCAAGTGCCCTTCGCGGATGAACTCGGCCAGCACGGCCTGATTCATCATGTTGCCTTCGCGGTAAAGTTCGGCCACCGCATTGGCAAAGGTATCCGCCAGGTTCTCTGGCACGACCAGAAAGCCTACGCGCAAACCGGGGTACAGCATTTTGCTGAAACTGCCCGCATACAGGACCCGACCGGATTCATCCATGCCCTGCAAGGAAGACAGCGGGCGCGTGCCATAGCGGAATTCGCTGTCGTAATCGTCCTCGATAATCCAGCAGGACACCTGGCGGGCGTAATCCAGCAGCATGCGGCGGCGAGTCAGGCTCATCACCATGCCCAGGGGGTATTGGTGCGACGGCGCCACCACAATCAGGCGCGGTGGCTGGGCGTATTGCGCCCCATCCGGCAAGATGCCTTCATCGTCCACCCGGATCGGCACCAGATGCAGGCCACTGACAGTCAGCAGATTGCGAATCCCCCAATAGGCGGGTTCTTCGATCCAGACCGTATCGCCTGGCTCGCACAGCAGGCGCACAGCCACGTCGATGCCCTGGTGAATGCCGGTCGTCATGATCACCTGATGGGCAGTGCTGCGCACTGCGCGCACGCTGCTCAGGTAGTCGGAGATCGCCTGACGCACCGGCCCATAACCGCCTGCCGGTGCATAACGCATCAGATCCCAGGGTTCGGTGCGCCATAGGCGGTTCTGTATCCTGGACCAGACCTTCAGCGGAAATTCGCGCACATCGGGAATGCCCGGCATGAACGCCCCGGACTGAAGGTTGGAAAACCCCAGATTGGACACCAGGACCTGCCCGCGCGCCGACAAGATCCGCACGTCTTCCCGACGAACCTCAAGGCGCCCGGCCTCATCCGGTGGGGGCGACAGCGGCTCGACCAGGTCCTGGCTGATGTCCTGCACATAGGTGCCGCGCCCCACCCCCGCCCGCACATAGCCTTCTTCCGATAACTGTTCGTACACCTGCAGCACGGTGTTGCGCGCAATACCGAGTTCGGCCGCCAATTCGCGGGAAGATGGCAGGCGCATCCCTGCCGCCACATGGTTGTCCAGAATGGCTCTACAAATCAGTTGATATAAGCGCCGATATGCAGGACCGGGATCAGACCGATCAAAGCGCTGTAACAACCACTCTGAGAAAATGAAAGAATCCAAATTGGCTCCATCATATTTATTTAAATGGATCTATTTGACAAACCAAAATATTAGTATAGTGAAAAAAAAAGCAAACGGATACACCCCGATCTGACGGAGACAAACATGGCCAAACTGAACCAAACCTGGCAGCGACGTAAAGCCGCCACCCACCCCTGCGACATGGGCACTGCTGGCGACTCCCATGCCAGCCACACTCAATTCGGTCGTCACGGTCAAATGCTGGCCCCCCTGACAATCCCCGATGGCCTATCGGGCAAATGTCTGGCTATCCTGACGCAAGTCCTGACCGATCCGGTCTGACACCTTCTTGTTTTCCGCCTCAGGAGACTGCTGACGATGTCCTCTGCTATCCCGCCCGAACCCCTGGTTCGATTCCAGGGCGTCCAGAAATCCTATGACGGCAATCACTTGGTGGTTCGGGATCTGAACCTGGATATCTACCCAGGAGAATTCCTCTCGCTGCTAGGCCCCTCTGGCTCTGGCAAGACCACCTGTCTGATGATGCTGGCCGGATTTGAATCCCCGACCCAGGGCGATATCCTCCTTGAGGGCCGTCGCCTGAACGACGTTCCTCCGCACCACCGCAACCTCGGCATGGTGTTCCAGAACTACGCTTTGTTTCCGCATCTCACGGTAGAGCGCAACCTGGCGTACCCGCTTCAAGTCCGCAAAATGCCCGCCGCCCAGCGCGCGCAGCGCGTCCACGACGCCCTGGCCATGGTGCAGATGGAAGCCTTTGCCAAACGCTACCCCGCCCAGCTTTCAGGCGGACAGCAGCAGCGCATCGCGCTGGCGCGCGCCTTGGTATTCGAGCCGAAAATCGTCCTCATGGACGAACCCCTGGGCGCGCTGGACAAACAACTGCGCGAGCACATGCAGCTGGAACTCAAAGCCCTGCACCGCCAGTTGGGAATCACCTTCGTCTATGTCACACACGACCAAAGCGAAGCCCTGACCATGAGCAACCGGATCGCCGTTTTCAACCAAGGCATCATCCAGCAGGTCTGCAGCGCCGACGACCTCTACGAATCCCCCTGCAATCGCTTTGTGGCTGGTTTCGTGGGCGACAGCAATCAGTTTCCCGGCACCGTGAACCAGGTGGATGGCGACTGGTGCGACGTCCAGATCTCCGGCGGCCCCACGCTGCGCGGCTTGAATGTGCAGGGGCTGCAAGCGGGCAACGCCTGTGCTGTCGCCATGCGCCCTGAACGCATCCAGCCGGCTGGTAACGGTGCTACCAACCACTTTCATGCCCATGCCGTCGATGAAGTCTATTTCGGCGACCATGTCCGGCTGCGCTGTCGGATCGGCGACAGCGACACCTTTTTCGTCAAGATGCCCCTGGCTGCGGACGCCAGGCAACACGCGCCAGGAACACCCATCCCTCTGTGGATAGACCCCAAGCACGTCCGTATTTTTCATCCATAACACCAGCCCCACAGTCTCAGGAGACAAGCATGAAAAAACAGGTCCTACTGACGGCACTCGCCGCCGCCATTCCTCTGATGTTGCTGCAGACGCCAAGCCAAGCCCGCGACCTGACCGTCGTCAACTTTGGCGGGGCCAATGGCGACGCCCAGAACGTGGCGTATATCCAACCCTTTGAAAAAGAAACCGGCAAAAAAATCATCCCCGTGGCCTATAACGGCGAACAAGCCAAGGTCAAAGCCATGGTGCAGTCCAATAACGTCGTCTGGGACGTCGTCGAAGTGGAAACCGGCGATTTGGGCCGAGGCTGCGACGAGGGCCTGTATGAAAACATCGACTGGGGTTCAATCCTGAACAAGGGCGATATCGTGCGCGGCGCCCTGAAATACTGCGGGGTCGGTACCTTTGTCTGGTCCACGGTACTGGCTTACAACGCCGATACCCTCAAGACCGCCCCCACCAGTTGGGCAGACTTCTGGGATGTCGAGAAATTCCCCGGCAAACGCGGCCTGCGCAAGGGCGCCCACTACAACGTCGAATTCGCGCTGATGGCCGACGGCGTCCCGGTCGAGGACGTCTATAAGGTGCTTTCCACTCCCGAAGGCGTAGACCGCGCATTCAATAAACTCACCGAACTTAAGCCCCACATCCAGTGGTGGGAAGCCGGTGCCCAGCCCCCGCAGATGCTGTCGGCCGGTGACGTCACCATGTCCGCCGCCTATAACGGGCGCATCGATGCTGCGCAGCGCGAAGGCAGAAACCTGAAAGTCGTCTGGACCGGCAGCGTCTATGACTTTGACTACTGGGTGATCCCGACTGGCTCGCCCAATAAAGAACAAGCCATCGAGTTCGTCCGCTACGCCAGCTCACCCAAAGCACAGGCCGCCTACTCGACCGCGATCGCCTACGGCCCAGTCAGCAAAGAAGCCATCGGCATGCTGGACCGCGACACGCTGGCCAACCTGCCTAACTCGCCGGCCAATGCCCGCAACGCCCTGTTCAATGATCTGGAGTTCTGGACCGACCACGGCGAAGAACTAGAGCAGCGTTTCACGGCCTGGGCCGCACGCTAAGTTAAGCAACTCCTGGGGTGGCGGCGACGCCACCCCAGCCCCATGTCACTTCTTCTGCATCAGGACGACACCGCCATGGACACGATCTTTGATGATCCGGTTGCTATCCGACGCTCGATGCGCGCCACACAAAGAAAGAAAACCCTGCGCGCCCTGCTGTTGGTCGGGCCTCTGGCCTTGTTTCTGCTGATTGTTTTCATCATCCCGATTGGCTCGCTATTGACCCGCGCCATCGACAACCCCGAAGTCATCCAGACCTTGCCGCGCACCTTGCAGGTGCTGCAAGACTGGGATGGCCAGAATCCACCACCGGACACTGCCTATCAGGCCTTGACCGAAGACTTAAGCCACGCAAAAAGCACGCCAGCCGCCGGCGAATTGGCTCGTCGGCTGAACTATGAAATCGCCGGCTACCGTTCATTACTGTTCAAGACCCTGCGTCGCCTGCCGCCTGCGGCCAGCAGCCCCGAAGAAACCCGCGCGCAACTCATCGCCCTGGATCAACGCTGGGCCGATCCTGCTTACTGGACCGTCATCATCCAGAACAACCGCTCCTGGACGCCTTATTACCTGCTGACTTCGCTGGACCTGAAACTGGACCAACAAGGCCATATCATCGCCGTACCACCGGATACTTCTGCCTTTCAGGAAATCTTTTCGCGCACCTTCATCATCAGCGCCATCGTCACCCTGGTCGCACTGATATTGGGTTATCCGCTGGCCTACTGGATCACGCGGCTCAAAAAACGCCAGGCAAACCTGGTCCTGATCTGTATTCTGATCCCCTTCTGGACCTCGGTCCTGGTCCGCATCGCAGCCTGGGTGGTGCTACTGCAACGCGAAGGCCTGATCAACGGGGCACTGGTCGATCTCGGCCTGATTCAAGACCCTTTGCCCCTGCTATTCAACCGGCTGGGCGTCTATATCTCGATGGTCCATATTCTGCTGCCCTTCATGGTGCTGCCACTGTATAGCGTCATGCAGTCAGTGCCCGAAACCTACCAGCGGGCGGCGATTTCTCTGGGCAGCCACCCTTTTGCAGCCTTCTGGCGCATTTATGTGCCCCAAACGTATCCGGGCATCGCAGCGGGGTCCCTGCTGGTCTTCATCATCGCCATCGGCTACTACATCACCCCGGCCCTGCTGGGCGGGGCCGGCGACCAGATGATCAGCTACTACGTGGCGTATTTCACCAACCAGACCATCAACTGGGGCATGGCCAGCGCACTGGGGCTGATCCTGCTGGCAGGCACTTTGCTGCTGTATGGCCTATACCGCCGTATCTCGGGCCGCGAACTGGCACTGAACTGATAAACGCTGGCTGCCGTGCCCCATATTGCCCATGGCACAGGGTCACGGCCCTCCAAGACTAGAAGGACGAACATGCTGAAACCGAACTTCCCGCCCTATCTGTCCTTGACCGAGCGCACCTGGTATTACGCCTTGCGTATTCTGTGCGGGCTGACCCTGCTGTTCCTGGTGCTACCTATTTTGGTCATCATCCCGCTGTCGTTCAACCAGGGGTCTATGCTGCTCTACCCCATCGACCAGTATTCCCTGCGCTGGTACACCGCACTGTTCCAATCCGACGAATGGGCCAGGGCCACCACCAACAGCTTTATCGTCGCCCCCGCCGCTACCGTCCTGGCAACCGTGCTGGGCACCCTGGCGGCAGCCGGACTGCATCAGGTGCAGTTCCGCGGCAAAGGGCTGTTGATGTCCATCCTGATCTCGCCCATGATCGTGCCGCTGGTCGTCACCGGCCTGGGGATCTACCTGTTTTTCGCCCCTTACGGACTGGTCAACAGTTATACCGGGCTGATCCTGGCCCTGGCAGCCATCGGCGCACCATTTGTCGTCACCACCGTCTCAGCCACCCTGCAAGGCTTCGACCCCAATCTGCTGCGCGCCAGCTATAGCCTGGGTGCAGGGCCGGTACGCACCTTTTTTCGTGTCACGCTGCCCATCATCGCACCCGGCGTGATCGCCGGCGCCTTGTTTGCCTTTGCCACGGCATTCGACGAAATCGTCATCACGCTGTTTCTCGCCGGCCCCGAACAAGTCACACTGCCGCGCCAGATGTTTACAGGCATTCGTGAAAACATCAGCCCCATCATCGCTGCCGTAGCCACCATTCTGATCCTGTTTTCCACGACCTTGCTGCTGGTGCTGGAATGGCTCCGAGGATGGGCAGCCGCCAAGATGACAGCGGCTGATTAAAGCTGTGGCAGAAAATCCGGCTTACGCATCACCGAACTGTATGCCCTGTGCCAGGGGCAGTTCGTGTGAATAATTGATGGTATTGGTGGCGCGCCGCATATACGCTCGCCAGGCATCCGAACCCGATTCGCGACCGCCGCCGGTTTCTTTCTCGCCGCCGAAAGCCCCGCCGATTTCGGCTCCGGAAGTGCCAATATTGACATTGGCAATGCCGCAATCAGAACCTGTTGCGCTAATGAAATATTGGGATTCACGCAGATCGGTGGTAAAGATGGCCGATGACAGCCCTTGCGGGACGGCATTGTGCATCACCACGGCGTCTGCAAACTCGGTGTAGCGCATCACGTACAGAATAGGCGCGAAGGTCTCGCTGCACACCAGCGCATGCTGGGCAGGCATTTCGACAATGGCCGGACGCGCATACCAGGCATTGGGGTAGCGATCCATCAGGGTGCGCTCGCCGCCCGTGACGATGCCGCCTGCCTGACGCGCTTTATCCAGCGCCTGCCGCATTTGATCAAAGGCCGCTTGGTCGATTAGTGGCCCCACCAAAGTACCGGCTTCTAGGGGATTGCCAACCACGGCGCTGGCATAGGCTTTTTTCAGGCGGGTCAAAAGCTCGTCTGCCACGGATTCATGCACGATCAAACGACGGGTGGTGGTACAGCGCTGTCCCGCCGTGCCAATCGCCCCGAATAAAATAGCCCGCGCAGCCATATCAAGGTCTGCAGATGGCGCCACGATAATGGCATTATTGCCACCAAGTTCCAGCAGGCAGCGACCAAAACGCCGCGCCACCTGCGGCCCCACCTGGCGCCCCATGCGGGTAGACCCCGTGGCCGACACCAAAGCCACCCGGGCATCATCCACCATGGCCGCACCCACATCTTGGTGGCCAATCAGCACCTGTAGCAAGTCGGCGGGGGCATCGGCCCCGAAACGCAGGCAAGCCCGCTGAAAAATCGCCTGGCAGGCCAAGGCGGTCAGCGGGGATTTCTCGGAAGGCTTCCAGATGACCGGATCACCGCACACCAAGGCAATCGCCGTATTCCAGGCCCAGACCGCAACCGGAAAATTAAACGCCGAGATCACCCCAACCACCCCCAAGGGATGCCAGGTTTCGAGCATGTGATGGCCAGGACGTTCGGAGGCGATGGTGCGCCCATATAACTGGCGCGATAGCCCGACGGCAAAATCACAGATATCAATCATCTCCTGGACTTCACCCTCGCCTTCGGCAGGGATTTTGCCGACTTCAAGCGATACCAGCCGACCCAGGGCCTGCTTCTGAGCGCGGAGTTCTTCTCCCAGCAAACGCACAAGTTCGCCCCGACGAGGAGCAGACACGGCGCGCCATTGTAAAAATGCCTGCTGTGCCCGTGCCACCATCGGGCCGACATCCTGAGGCAGATGGCTAGGGATGGCAGCCAGTTGGCTGCCATCAATGGGGGAATGGACAGCAAGGTCACCACCGATAAGACTGTCGGGGGACAGGCCGAGAGAGCGCAGCAATTCCTGGGGATTCATCCGATGCTCCTACACTTGAGTCAGGCTGAAAAACAGCATAGCACGCAGCCAAATATCAGAAAATTATTTTCTCCAGGGGAAAATACCTAGAGAATTCAGAAAAATTTAAACCCACAATATCGACACGATCCACTCTCGCAGCATCCCTATTCTCCCAGGAGCACCCAGGATGACGCAGCAGCATTTCGACGTAGTCATTGCAGGGGGCGCAGCCATCGGCAGCGCGGCTGCTTATTTCCTGACCGCCGATGCGGGGTTTTCCGGTTCAGTCGCCGTCATCGAGGCAGACGCCAGCTATCAATTCTGCGCCACGGCGCTGTCGGCAGCTTCGATCAGACACCAGTTCTCCACCCCCGAAAATATCCGCATGTCGCTCTTTGGCACGCAGTTTCTACGCCGCTTCAGCCAGAACATGGCGGTGGATGGCGACTGTCCGGACCCTGCTTTTCACGAAGGCGGCTATCTGTTTCTGGCCTCGGCGTCCGGCCTGCAAACCCTGCACAACAACCACCAGTTGCAAAGCAGCCTGGGTGCCGACATTGCCCTGCTAAACCCTGCACAGCTGCAAACCCGCTACCCCTGGTTAAATACCAGCGACCTGGCAGGCGGCGCACTGGGCCTCAGCGGCGAAGGCTGGCTGGATGCCTATGGCATGATGCAAGGCATGCGGCGCAAGGCCATTGCTCAGGGCGCCAGCTACCTGCACAACAAAGTGACCGGGCTCGATCACACTGCTGGCCATGTCACTGCGGTGCGCCTAGCTGATGGCGAACGCATCCACTGCGGGGCGCTCATCAATGCGGCGGGCACAGGGGCGACAGCCCTGGCGGCCACCGTGGACATAGACCTGCCTGTGCACGCTCGGAAACGCAGTGTGTTTTATGTCCAATGCCCCCAGCCGTTACCTGGCTGCCCTATGGTCATCGACCCCAGTGGGGCTTATTTTCGGCCTGAAGGCCAGGGTTTCATCATGGGGATTTCCCCGCCAGCCGACCAGGACCCGGATGCCACGGACTTCGACGTGCAACATGCGCTGTTTGACGAGGTGCTATGGCCGACGCTGGCGGCCCGGGTGCCGGCCTTCGAGGCGCTGCGCTGTGGCCGCAGCTGGGCTGGCCACTACGACATGAATCTCTTTGATCAAAACCTGATCCTGGGCCTGCACCCGGCCATGGACAATCTTTATTTTGCCAACGGCCTAAGCGGCCATGGCATGCAACAGGCGCCGGCCATTGGCCGCGCATTATCCGAATTGATCATCACCGGAAAATTCCAGACCCTGGACTTGTCCCGCCTGGGTTGGGAGCGTATCTTGCACCATCAGCCCATGATCGAGCACAACATTGTTTAAACCGCAGGCCGATGCTGTTGATCACACCGACCTGATGCTGCACGAGACCCCAAGACATGATGGCAGAATCCGAACTCAACGAAGCGCAGGCCCAGGCCCGCAAATCCGCCCTGGCCGAACGCTTGAAGTCTCTGCGCCTGCAACAAGGCCTGACCCAAGGGCAGGTGACGCTGGCCAGCGGAATATCCACCCCCACTCTGTCCAAAATCGAAAACAGCCAGCTTTCTCCTACCTACGACGTACTGTTGCGCCTGGCCCATGCGCTGGGGGTGGATATTGCCGAACTTTTCACCACCGCCCAGTCCCATATGGGGGCCGGCCGCTGCAGCATCGAACGTAAGCACAGCGGCGAAATACACGACACCCCGCTTTACCGCCACCGCCTGTTGTATTCTCAGTTGGCCAATAAAAAAATGATGCCTTTCGTCACCAGGATCAAAAAGCATCATGTCCAGGCCGATGAAGGCTGGAGCCATCACGAAGGCGAGGAATTCGTCTACGTGCTATCGGGCCAGATCCAGCTGCACACCGAGTTCTACCAACCAGTCGTCCTGGATCAGGGCGAAGGTTTTTATATTGACAGCCGCATGCGTCACCGGGTGATCAGCCTGAGCCAAACCGATGCCGAGGTCTTATGGGTCAGCACCACGCCCGACCTCGACAGCCAGCCTCAAAGCCCGGCGCTGGACTGCGATGCGCTGGATTCACACGCTTCTTTTATTCAGGATACTTTATGACAGTGGCAACAACCCCCCGCTTGGCGGGCCATATTCTGGTTGACCAACTACGCCTGCATGGCACGGATCACGTGTTCTGCGTACCGGGCGAAAGTTACCTGGCCGTGCTGGACGGCCTGGTCGATGCTGACATCCAGGTCACGGTATGCCGCCAGGAAGGCGGCGCCGCCATGATGGCCGAAGCCTATGGAAAGCTGACGGGCCGCCCAGGCATCTGCCTGGTCACCCGCGCGCCCGGGGCCACCAATGCCATCCCCGGCATCCATATCGCCTCGCAGGACTCCACGCCGATGATTCTGCTGGTCGGGCAGATCCAGCGCAGCCATCGCGATCGCGAGGCCTTCCAGGAAATGGACTATTCGGCGGTATTCGGCTCGCAGGTGAAATGGGCCGCTGAAATCGATCAGGCCGAACGCATTCCAGAATACCTGGCGCGGGCCTTTCATGTGGCCCAGTCAGGTCGTCCCGGGCCTGTGGTGCTGGCGCTGCCCGAGGACATGCTGACTGAAACACTGGCTGTTGCGGATGCCCGGCCCTGCCAGCGCACCGACAGCTATCCAGACCCGGCCCAGCAGCAGAAATTCGCTGATTTATTGGCCCAGGCCAAGCGCCCCCTGGCGATCTTGGGCGGTAGCGGTTGGGACGCGGAATCAGTCCAACTCTTTGGTGACTTTGCGCGCCGCCACGACATCCCGGTTGCCGTGCAGTTTCGGCGCCAGATGCTATGCCCCACCGACCATCCAAACTTTATCGGCGACCTGGGGCTGGGCAGCAGCCCCCAGCTGCTGGCGGCCATCCGCGAGTCCGACCTGATCCTGGCCGTGGGCGGACGCCTGTCCGAGGTTCCCAGCCAGGGGTACACCCTGCTGGGCATTCCCGATCCAGGCCAAGCCCTGGTGCATGTACACCCCGACATCAATGAATTGAACCGGGTATACCAGGCTGATGCCGCCCTGGCCTGCTCGCCTCGATCCTGGGTGCAGACCATCCAGCAGATGGCTGCCACCAATACCGCCGAACGCAAACAACGCTGCGACAGCCTGCACGCCCAACGACAAGCCTGGAGCGACCCTAGCCAGATCAGCATCCCCGGCCCGTTACAACTGGGCGCAGTCGTCAGCCACCTGAATGCAACGCTGCCGGTCGATACCATCATGACCAACGGCGCGGGCAATTTTGCCACCTGGATACACCGCTTCTACCAGTTTCGGGCCTATGGCACCCAGTTGGCGCCAACCTCTGGGTCGATGGGCTACGGCCTGCCCGCCGCCGTGGCCGCCAAGCGCATATTTCCCACGCGCACTGTGGTGTGCTTTACCGGAGACGGCAGCTTTATGATGCATGGCCAGGAGTTCTCCACCGCCGTGCAATATGGCTTGCCCATTGTGGTGATCATTATTGATAACCACATGTACGGCACCATCCGCATGCACCAGGAACGCCACTATCCGGGCCGGGTATCGGCCACGAACTTGCATAATCCGGATTTTGCCGCCTATGCCCGGGCCTTTGGCGGCCACGGCGAACGCGTGGAAAACACCGCCGAATTCGCTCCGGCCCTGCAGCGCGCCATGGCCAGCGGCCTGCCCTCGATTGTGCACTGCATCCTGGACCCCGAAGCCATCACGCCGACCACCTCCCTCAGCCGCTTGCGCGAGGACGCCCAGCGCAGCGATTAAATCTGCGACAAGGCCTGACGCACCTGCGCTAGCAGGTCCGCTGGGCAGCGGGCCCAGCACTGGCCCTGCGCCTGCAGGCTGATTTGTCCCTGGGCATCCGCCTGCACATCGGACAAATCAGCCTGAGCCAACTGACGGCTTAGCTGATTCAGCAGTTTCGGATCGGAAAAGGCTTCGGTCAGCAGAAGTTCGGTGCCATCGGCAGCAAACAGGCGTTGGCGGAATTGACCATCATCCTGGCGAAATGACACCAGCCGGGCCTGCCCGGATTTAGCAGATTTGGCGGTGGTCGATTTAGCGGCACTCGCCATCTGGCGCAGGCCCACGGCCTCGCGCAGCTGATTCATGAAGGGCACGGCCGTCTGGCGCGCCTTGGCCGCCCCGGCCTGCAGAATATCTTCGATACGCGCCGGATGCGCCATCAGGTCGGCATAGGTATCGCGCATGGGGCCGATCTGGGCTTCGATACACGCACACAGGGCATGCTTTGCATCCCCCCAGCCCAAACCATCAGCCAAAGACTGCCGGAATTCAGCCGCCTGCTGGTGCGAGGCAAACGCCCGGTACAGCGTATACAAGTGCGAGCTCTCCGCGTCCTTGGGCTCGCCCGGCAGGCGAGAATCCGTGACAATCTGGGCCACTGCGGACTTCAGGGCCTTGGCCCCCCCTTCAAACAACGGGATCGTATTGTTGTAGCTCTTGGACATCTTGCGCCCATCCAGCCCCGGCAGGGTCGCTACATCCTCGTCGATCTGGACCTCGGGCAAGACAAACAGATCCTGCCCCCCACCATACAGATGATTGAAGCGCTGGGCGATATCGCGAGTCATTTCCAGGTGCTGGATCTGATCGCGCCCCACCGGCACCCGGTGGGCATTGAACATCAGGATATCGGCCGCCATCAGCACCGGATAGGAAAACAAACCCATCGTGACGCCATCATCCGGGTCGACCGCTTTGGCCAGATTGGCATCCACCGAAGCCTTGTAGGCGTGCGCCCGATTCATCAAGCCCTTGGCGGTGACGCAGGTCAGCATCCAGCACAGCTCGGGGATTTCCGGCACATCCGACTGGCGATAGAAAGTCACCCGCTCGGTATCCAGTCCTGCGGCAATCCAGGTGGCTGCTATTTCCATACGCGACTGGGCCACCCGGGCCGGATCGGCACACTTGATCAGGGCGTGGAAGTCCGCCAAAAAGAAAAAGGCATCGACATTGGGCTCTGTACTGGAGTGGATGGCGGGACGAATCGCCCCGGCATAATTGCCCAAATGAGGGGTCCCGGAAGTCGTGATGCCGGTCAGGACACGGCGTTGGTCTGTGGTCATGAGAAAGTCTAATATTGCCCAGCCCGGCAGTCGCTAGAGGACTACCGCAGCCCGGCGGGTTTCGGCCAGATATTCGCGTGACTGCATCTCCATCAGGCGCGAGACAGTCCGCGAGAACTCGTTGGACATCGGCCCCTGAGTATATAGCTCATCGGGCGGGCACTGAGCCGAGAGAATCAGCTTCACCTTGTGGTCATACAGCACGTCCACCAACCAGGTAAAGCGCCGGGCCTCGGAGGCTTGACGCGGCACCATGCGCGGGACATCGGACACGATAATGGTCTGAAAGCGATCCGCCAGATCCAGATAGTCGTTTTGTGAGCGCGGCGTAACGCACAAGGCCACAAAATCAAACCACACCACCGTGCCAGCCAGCGCAATCGCCTGGATTTCACGATTCTCGATCTGCAGCACGGGCTTTTGCTCGGCGGTATCGGCCAGGCGATCAAAGGCCAGGCGCAACTCGTCATGGGTGGCCGCCACAATGGGCGTGATATAGGTACGCAACTGAGCCAGTGTGCGGCGTCGATAGTCCACGCCCGCATCCACATTCAGCACATCCATTTTTTCCTGAATCAGGGCAATGGCCGGCAAGATGCGGTCTCGGTGCAGACCATCCGGATACAGGGTGGAGGGCTCGTAGTTGGACGTCATGACAAACGACGTGCCATATTCGAACAGACGCAGCAGCAGCCGGTACAGAATCATGGCATCGGCCACGTCCGACACATGAAACTCGTCGAAGCAGATCAAGCGATAGCGTTTGGCGAGATTGCGCGCCACATGGTCCAAGGGATCGACTTCGCCGCTGACTGCGCGGATTTCACGGTGCACGCCCCGCATGAACTCGTGAAAGTGCAGGCGAACCTTGCGCTTGACGGGAACCGTCAAGTAGAACGCATCCATCAGAAAGCTCTTGCCACGCCCCACGCCACCCCACAGGTATACCCCGCGCGGCACAGCCGGATGCAGAAAAAGCTTTTTCAGGCGACTGGAACGCTGCTGCTTGAACTCGATCCAGTCGTCATAATATTGCTGCAGGCGCTTGACCGCCACGAGCTGGGCCTCGTCAACGACGAAGCCCCGTTCGTGCAGGGCCTGCGCGTAATACGCACTGACATCCATCCGCTTGCTTTACAGGTTGAGCGTACGCTTATCCACCGCCAGCGCGGCTTCCTTGACAGCCTCGGACAAGGTTGGGTGCGCATGGCAAATACGCGCAATGTCTTCGGCTGCACCACGGAATTCCATGATGGTGACAGCCTCGGCAATGAGTTCGGAAGCCATCGGCCCCACGATATGCACCCCCAGGACTTCATCGGTCTTGGCATCGGCCAGGATCTTGACGAAACCGGTGGTATCGCCCAACGCACGAGCACGACCATTGGCCATGAAAGGGAAAGACCCAGTCTTGTAGTCGCGATTTTCGGCCTTCAGGGCCTGCTCGGTCTTGCCGACCCAGGCGACTTCGGGCGAAGTGTAGATCACCCAAGGAATAGTGTCGAAATTGACGTGGCCATGTTGGCCCGCGATGCGTTCGGCCACCGCGACGCCTTCTTCCTCGGCCTTGTGGGCCAGCATCGGGCCACGCACCACATCGCCCACCGCCCAGATATTGCTGAGATTGCTGCGGCAGTCTTCGTCGACCACCACAAAACCGCGCTCGTCCAGCTTCAAGCCGATCGTGTCGGCCCCCAGGCCCTGGGTATTGGGCACCCGGCCAATCGAGACTATCAAGCGATCAACCGAGAGTTTCTGCTCGGCGCCCGCTGCGTCCGTATACTGGATATTGACCGATTTGGCCGTTGATTTGACCTCGCCGATCCGCACCCCGGTCTGAATACCCAGGCCCTGTTTGACCAGGGCTTTCTGGACTTCCTTGGCCACATCGCGATCGACCGCGCCCAGGAAGTCCGGCATGGCTTCCAGGATGGTGACCTCGGACCCCAGACGGCGCCAGACACTGCCCATTTCCAGGCCAATCACGCCAGCACCGATGATGCCCAGCTTTTTAGGCACGGCAGGAATACGCAGGGCACCATCATTCGACAGAATCTTGTCTTCGTCAAACGGCAGTCCGGGAAGTTCACGGGCGCTGGACCCGGTGGCGACAATAACGTGGCGGCCTTCGAGATCTTCCTCGGCCTTGCCGGCGACCTTCACTGACCAGCCAAAATCGCTCTTGCCCACCAATGAGGCCGTGCCATGAAAGAAAGTGACCTTGTTTTTCTTGAGCAGGTACAGAATGCCTTCGTTGTTTTGCTTGACAACGGTGTCCTTGCGGCCAATCAGCTTGGCCAAATCCAGGGTGACATCCTTAGCAGTAATACCATGGTCAGCAAAATGATGATTGATCTGGTCGTAGTGCTCGGAGGACTGCAGCAGGGCCTTGGAAGGAATGCAGCCTACATTGGTGCAGGTGCCGCCGGGGGCTGGCTTGCCTGCGGCTGTCGACCAGGCATCCACACAAGCAACACTAAGGCCCAGTTGGGCGGCCCGAATGGCCGCAATATAGCCGCCAGGCCCTGCACCAATCACAATTACATCAAACTGTTTTGCCATCTTGTTCTCTCAAAAAGACGCACCCCGAAGGGTGCGTGCAAAATTACATCAAGCCGGTGATCAGACGCTTAGCAACAGACGTTGCGGATCCTCGAGGGCCTCTTTCATGGCGACCAGCGCCAGCACAGCCTCGCGACCATCAATAATGCGGTGATCATAAGACAGGGCCAGGTAGTTCATGGGACGGATCACGACCTGACCGTTTTCGGCGACCGGGCGGTCCTTGGTGGCATGAATCCCCAGAATGGCCGACTGCGGCGGATTGATGATGGGGGTGGACAGCATCGAGCCGAACACACCGCCATTGGAAATGGAGAAGGTGCCGCCTGTCAATTCGTCCAGGGTAAGCTTACCATCCTGGGCGCGCCGACCGAACTCGGCAATTTGCTTTTCGATGTCGGCCAGCGAGAGCTGGTCGGCATTGCGCAGAATCGGCACCACCAGACCACGCGGGCTGCCCACGGCCACACCGATATCGAAATAACCGTGGTAGATGATGTCCTTGCCGTCCACCGAGGCATTGACCACCGGATAGCGCTTCAAAGCAGCCACAGCAGCCTTGACGAAGAAAGACGTGAAACCCAGCTTGACGCCGTGCTCTTTTTCGAAGGCTTCCTTGTATTTTTTACGCAGATCCATGATGGCCTGCATATTGACCTCGTTGAAGGTCGTCAGGATGGCGTTTTCCGACTGGGACTGAAGCAGACGTTCGGCCACACGGGCACGCAGGCGGCTCATGGGGACGCGCTGTTCGGGGCGACCGTCCAGGTTGACGGGCACAGGCGCAGCGGGCGCCGCCGAGGCAGAAGCCGTCGAAGCGTTCAGGGCATCACCCTTGGTGACGCGGCCAGCACGGCCCGTGCCTTCGAGCGTGGCGGGATCAATGCCCTTCTCGGACAGGATCTTGCCTGCGGCGGGGGATGCAACCGAGGATTTGGCAGCCACAGGCGCAGCAGCAGGCGCAGCAGCAGCGGGGGCCTCGGCGGCAGGGGCAACTGCTGGCGCCGCCTTGGCGTCGGTATCAATGCGCGCCAGCACTTCGCCAGAAGTGACGGTACTGCCGTCGCCCTTGACGATCTCGGACAAAACGCCTGAGGCCGGGGCGGGGACCTCCAGGACAACTTTGTCGGTTTCGACCTCGATCAGGATTTCGTCGGCTTGAACGGCTTCGCCTGGCTGTTTTTTCCAGTTGAGCAGCGTGGCTTCGGAAATCGATTCTGAAAGCTGAGGAACGAGAACTTCGGTAATGGCCATAATATTTTCCGGTATGTCTGTCTTTGAATTAGTCGGTTTATTTGATCAGCGAGAAGCTTTTGAGCTTAGGAGCAAAGGCCTGTTCGATCAAGGCGCGCTGCTGCTCTTGGTGCTTCGCCATATAGCCCACCGCCGGGGAGGCCGAGGCCGGACGCCCCGCATAACCCAGTTTTTGGCCATCATTCATGTTTTCGTACAGATGGTGCTGCACATAGAACCAAGGGCCTTGGTTTTGCGGCTCGTCCTGCACCCAGACCAGTTCCTTGGCGTTGGGGTATTTCTGCAGTTCGGCCTGGAAGGACTTATGCGCGAACGGGTAGAGCTGTTCGATGCGCAAAATGGCGACGTCCTTGCGGGACTGTTCGTCGCGCGCATGAACCAGGTCGTAGTAGACCTTGCCCGAGCAGATCAGGACGCGATGCACATCATCGGCCACGATATCGGCATTGGCCTCGCCGATCACCGGCTGGAAGCCACCCTGGGCCAGGTCTTCGATGGGCGAAGCGGCGCTTTTATTGCGCAGCAGGGACTTCGGCGTGAAGATCACCAGCGGTTTGCGGAACTGACGAATCATCTGGCGACGCAGTACGTGGAAAATCTGCGCCCCGTTGGTCGGCTGGACCACCTGCATATTGTTATCGGCACACAACTGCAAAAAGCGTTCGATGCGACCAGAGGAGTGTTCGGGGCCCTGCCCTTCATAGCCGTGCGGCAGCATCAGCACCAGGCCGCAGGCGCGGCCCCACTTGGCCTCGCCTGAAGCGATGAACTGATCGATCACGACCTGGGCGCCATTGGCAAAATCGCCAAACTGGGCTTCCCAGATGGTCAGGATATTGGGCTCGGCCGTGGCGTAACCATATTCGAAACCCAGCACGGCAGCCTCGGACAACACGGAATCGATGACCGTGAAAGGCGCTTGGCCTTCTGCGACATTTTGCAGAGGAATATAGGTACCGGCATCCCAGCGTTCGCGTTTCTGGTCATGCAAGACCGCATGACGGTGCGTGAACGTGCCCCGACCCGAATCCTGGCCGGTGATGCGAATGGCATAGCCATTGGCCACCAGCGTGGCAAAGGCCAGATGTTCGCCCATGCCCCAATCCAGGGGGTGCTCGCCGCGGGCCATGGCCAAGCGGTCTTGCAACAGCTTATTGACCAGCGGATGCACAGTGAAGTCGTCAGGCACCTGTGTCAGCTTTTCGCCAATCCGGGTGAGTTCGGCCAAAGGCACTGCGGTATCAGCCTGATCGGTCCATTTGGCCCCCAGGAATGCAGACCAGTCGGTGGCGTATTTGTTTTTATAGTCGGTCAGGACAGGTTCGACCGTGCGATGGCCGTCTTCCATCAACTGACGGTAGTCTTTGACCATCTGATCGGCTTCGCCCTCGGTCAGCGTACCCTGAGCCACCAGGCGGTCGGCGTAGACCTTGCGAGTGCCGGGGTGCTTGCCAATGCTTTTATACATCAGCGGCTGGGTCAGGGACGGGGTGTCTTGTTCGTTGTGGCCCAGCTTACGGAAGCACACAATATCGACCACCACATCATGGCCAAACTGCTGGCGGTAATCCAGGGCGAGTTTCGTGGCAAATACCACGGCCTCGGGGTCGTCGCCATTGACGTGGAAAACCGGCGCCTCGATCATCTTGGCGACATCGGTGCAATACGTGGTGGAACGCGTGTCGCGCGGATCCGATGTCGTGAAGCCGATCTGGTTATTGATGACGATGTGCAGGGTGCCGCCCGTGCCATAACCACGCGTCTGGGCCAGGTTCAGGGTCTCCATGACCACGCCTTGGCCGGCAAAGGCCGCATCCCCGTGCACCAGCACCGGCAGGACCTGATCGCCCTTATCGTCGCCACGGCGATCCTGGCGAGCGCGCACACTGCCCTCGACCACGGGATTGACGATTTCCAGGTGGGACGGGTTGAACGCCAACGACAAGTGCACTGGGCCGCCGCGCGTCGACAGATCGCTGGAAAAGCCATTGTGGTATTTGACGTCGCCGTCGCTGAGTGCCTGGCTCTGCTTGCCTTCGAATTCGGCAAACAGATCACCCGGCATCTTGCCCATGATGTTGACCAACAGGTTCAGGCGGCCTCGGTGGGCCATGCCGACCACGATTTCCTGCACGCCGTTTTCACCAGCATGGTTGACGACCTCGTCCATGGAGGCGATGAAGCTCTCGCCGCCTTCCAGGGAGAAGCGTTTCTGGCCCACGTATTTGGTGTGCAAAAAGCGTTCCAGGCCTTCGGCCTCGGTGACCTGCTGCAGGATATTGCGTTTTTGTTCGGTGGTGAATTCGGGCACGCCCAGCGTGGATTCGAGGCGTTCCTGAATCCAGCGCTTGATGGCCGGATCAGCAATATGCATGAACTCGACGCCGACATTGCGGCAATAGGTGTCCTGCAAGGCCTTGATGATGTCCCGCATGGTCATCGTGTCGGCTTTGGTGAAATACGTATTGGTGGCCGAATAGATCTGGTCGAGATCAGCCTCGGTCAAACCATAGAAAACGGGATCAAGCTCGGGGATGGCCGGACGATCACTGCGTTTGAGCGGATCCAGCTGAGCAATGCGCGAACCCATCGAGCGATAGGCGGCAATAATGGACTGAACGTAGACTTGCTTGCTGGCGATGGCCAGCGACTGATCAGTCGCCTGGGCGGGACGAACCTGAAAAGCATTCTCGCGGGCTCGTTGGGCAAACGAGGCCACAATGGGTGCATGCGCCCGATCACGCGTAGCCTCGCGGCCATCAGCGGCGGGCTGATGCTGCAGCTGATCGAAATAGCTGCGCCATTGATCTGGAATGGAACCCGGATTATCGAGGTAGTCTTCGTAGAGTTCTTCTACGTAGGGTGCATTGGCACCGAAAAGATAGGAATTGGACTGGAGTTCTTGTTCCGTGGGCATTGTGCGCTTCACCTGACGGGTGTTTCACCCGAACGATGCAGATTGAAAAACCTTCCGCGACTCGGCCAGACCGATGAGCGGATAGCAGGGGCAGAAGGCTGATGTACGACGCCTTGCATAAGCCGTATTAAGGCTAAAGTATACCCGTCTTGCCACGCGGGTTTAAACTGAACAGCCCAAAACGCCCGGTCTATGCCGCTTTTCACAAGATTGGCGTTGGTATTAACAAACACTTGCGTAGCCTGGTCCCCGGTGGCCCTCTTTTCCAGCCCAGGCTCGACGCCGCCAGATCAATAACATCGGAGCCCTCAACATCATGAAGCAAAATGACGAACGCGCCAAAATGGCGCTCGACTATCATGAGTACCCTACCCCAGGCAAGATTTCGGTGGTTCCCACTAAACCGCTGGCCAATCAGGACGACCTGAGCCTCGCGTACTCTCCCGGGGTCGCCACGGCCAGCATGGCCATCCACGCCGGCGGCGAGGCCGCCGCTGCGAAATACACCTCGCGCGCCAATCTGGTGGGTGTCATCACCAACGGCACCGCCGTACTGGGCCTGGGCAATATTGGCCCCCTGGCGGCAAAGCCCGTCATGGAAGGCAAAGGATGCCTGTTCAAGAAATTCGCGGGTATTGACGTCTTTGACATCGAGTTGGACGAGCACGATCCGGATAAGCTGGTCGATATCATCGCTGCGCTAGAGCCTACCCTGGGGGGCATCAACCTCGAAGATATCAAAGCGCCAGAGTGCTTCTACATTGAAAAAAAGCTGCGCGAGCGCATGAAGATCCCGGTCTTCCACGACGATCAGCACGGCACGGCCATCATCTCCTCCGCTGCCGTACTGAACGGCCTGAAAGTCGTGGGCAAGGCCATGGACCAGGTCAAGCTCGTCTGCTCGGGCGCCGGCGCCGCTGCCATCGCCTGCCTGGACCTGCTGGTCAAGCTTGGGATCTCGCAAAAAAACATCTATGTGGTGGACTCCCGCGGGGTCATCTGGCAGGGCCGCGACGAAAACATGGAGGCCAACAAGGCCCGCTATGCCCAACAGACCGACGCGCGCACCCTGGCCGATGTCTGTCAGGGTGCCGACGTATTCCTGGGCTGCTCGGCCCCCGGCGTACTGACCCAGGACATGGTGCGCAGCATGGCTGCCCAGCCCCTGATTCTGGCACTGGCCAACCCCGACCCCGAAATCCTTCCCGAAGACGCCAAGGCGGCCCGCCCGGACTGCATTGTCGCCACAGGTCGCTCCGACTATCCCAACCAGGTCAATAATGTCCTGTGCTTCCCGTTTATTTTCCGGGGTGCCATGGATTGCGGCGCCACCGTCATCAACGAGGAAATGAAGCTCGCCTGCGTCAAGGCCATCGCAGAACTGGCCGAGGCAGAAAGCAGCGCCGAAGTCGCAGGTGCCTATGCCGACCAGGACCTGTCGTTTGGTTCCGAATACATTATCCCGAAGCCCTTTGATCCCCGCCTGATCGTCAAGATCGCCCCGGCGGTGGCTCAGGCTGCAGCAGATTCGGGCGTTGCACGCCGCCCCATCCAGGATATGGACGCCTACCGCCAATCCCTGATGAGCATCGTCTACCACTCTGGCCAGTTGATGCGCCCCCTGTTTCGCCAGGCAAAATCCGCACCGAAGCGCGTTATCTATGCCGACGGCGAAGACGAGCGCGTTCTGCGGGCTGCCCAGACCGCCGTGGACGAGCAGATTGCCCACCCAATTTTGGTGGGGCGCCCCAGCGTCATCAATATGCGCATCCAGAAATTCGGCCTGCGTTTAGTGCCGGGACAAAATATCGAAATCGTCGA
Organism: Castellaniella sp.; assembly: GCF_034675845.1. Classification (NCBI taxonomy): domain Bacteria; kingdom Pseudomonadati; phylum Pseudomonadota; class Betaproteobacteria; order Burkholderiales; family Alcaligenaceae; genus Castellaniella; species Castellaniella sp. The sequence continues at coordinate 303,815 of NZ_JAUCCU010000002.1, read as the reverse complement.
TCCCGAAGACGACTCCCGTTTCAACGATACCTGGTCTGCCTACTACAAGATGCGGGGACGTGACGGCATCACCCCCAATATCGCCAAGGCCATGGTGCGCAAGCACAACTCCTTGATCAGCGTGATGCTGCTACAGCGCGGCGACGCCGATGCCATGATTTGCGGGGTCGCCAGCCGCTTTGATAATCAGCTGAAATATGTGCAGGAAATCATCGGACTGAAACCCACGGCACGCACCTATGCCGCGATGAACGTGCTGATGCTGCCTACCCAGACGCTATTCATCTGCGACACGCACGTCAATGAAAACCCCGATGCCGAACAGATCGCCGACATGACCATTCTGGCCGCCGAGGAAGTTCGCCGCTTTGGCATCGTGCCCAAGATCGCCTTGCTGTCGCATTCCAACTTCGGCAGTCGGCCAACCGAATCGTCCCTGAAAATGGCCGAAGCTCGCCGCATCATTGCCAAACGCGCCCCCGACCTGGAAGTCGATGGCGAAATGCACGCTGATTCGGCCTTGTCGGAATCAATTCGCACGACAGCCTATCCCGATACCACCCTGGCGGGACCGGCCAACCTGCTCATCATGCCTAACCTGGACGCCGGCAATATCACCTACAACATGTTGAAGATGACCGGCAGCCACGGCGTGGCCATGGGGCCGGTGCTACTGGGGGCAGCGCGTCCGGTACATATCCTGACGACCAGCTCCACCGTGCGGCGCATCGTCAACATGACGGCACTGGCCGTGGTGGATGCTCAGCAAGAAGTTGGACAGGCTGATTAAGTAGCGGGCTCATTTCAGGCAATACCCCCAGGCACTCGATATAGCGCGCCTGGGGGATCTATCAGCCAAGAGACACACGGAATGCCGCCAGCCATCTTTATAGGGCCAAAACTCTTTGTGGAAAGGCACGACATAGATAGTCGACAAAGGCAGTGACCTTGGTGCTGACCAAGCGCCGCGAGGCATGCAGAACCCATAGCTCCACCGGACGATCAGGCAAACGCCCCCAAACGGCAAGCGCAGCGTGTTTGTCAGCCTGCCGAATCAAGGACTGCGGCATCAGCGCTGCACCTGCCCCCGCGATGACGGCATCACGAATCATGATCAGAGAAGACAAGCGCAGCCGGATATCAGGGATCACCGTGCTCATGACATCACCATCCTGATAATGCCACGGCCCATGATCAAACATATTGGCCAAGGCCACTGCGGGCACTACTGCCGGTACGCCATCAGAACCAGATGGGGGCCGCACGACGGATGGCGCAGCCACCAACAGCATGTCGTCGCGTGCAAAACAGCGCCCCACCAGCATGGCATCAGGACGCGGATTGACACGAATCACGACGTCATAGCCATCGCTGACCAAATCGACCTGTCGATCTTCTGCCGTAATGTCCAGCAATACTTCTGGGTATGCCCTGGCAAACCCTGCAGCCAGGTCGCCGAGCAAGGTGTGCGCGAACAAGACGGGTGCGCTGACCCGCAAGCACCCCCTGGGCGTCGCCAGACCAGCCGAAACCGAGTCCCCTGCCTCTTTGATTTCGCCCAGCAGTGTGTGCGTACGCTCGTAGAGCGCCTGACCCTCTTCAGTCAGACGCAATGCGCGCACATCGCGTTCCAGCAAGCGCACCCCAAGGCTTTGTTCCAAATCCATGACACGGCGTGACAGCGTTGCCTTAGGCCGCCCACTGGCGCGACTGGCCTTGCCAAACCCGCCGTGCAAGGCCACCAGATTAAAGTCTGCTAAAGATGACAAATCCATTATTGTTCCAATAACAAGACACATTGTCCTAATTTTATAATATTGTTTATTAAACTGAAACACATTACTGTATCTGACACGCTATTTGTGCGTGATTTTCAATCAACGACAGAAAGATACATATATGGACAAGCTTTGGAATCCCATTCAAATTGGTCGCATGCAGCTAGGCCATCGCCTCGCCATGTCGCCTCTGACCCGCAGCCGTGCGCAAGCTGACGGCACGCCCGGCGAACTGGCGGCCGAATATTATGCTCAAAGGGCATCATTAGGTTTACTGATCACTGAAGGCACCCAGCCATCGGCGGATGGCCAAGGCTATCTCAATTCGCCGGGGATCTACACGGACGCGCACGTTGCTGGTTGGCGCAAGATCAGCCGTGCCGTCCACGCGGCAGGCGGATATTTATTCATCCAGCTCATGCATGCGGGGCGCATGTCCCACCCAGCCAATACCCCGCACGGCCGCCAAGCCGTCGCCCCATCGGCGATTGCACCAGACGCACAGATGTACACAGCGGACGGCATGCGAGCCATCCCTCGGCCGCGCGCCTTGTCTACCGAAGAGATCAGCACCACCATACAAGACTACCGGCACGCCGCGGCACTCGCCATCGAGGCAGGTGCCGATGGCGTCGAGATCCACGCCGCCAATGGCTACCTGATCCAGCAGTTCCTGTCTGCAAACGCCAATCACCGCACGGACGCTTACGGTGGCTCGTTGAACAAGCGCATGCGCTTTGCCTTGGATGTCGTCAAAGCGGTGACTGACGAGATCGGCGCCAATCGCACGGGCATCAGGCTTTCGCCCGGCTCTGCTTTGGGCGATATCGACGAAGGGAGCGACTACGAAGATCTATACCGCTCTTTGCTGAGTCAGCTTAAAAAATACGATCTTGCCTATCTGCATATCGCCCACCATGGCAACGATGCTTTACTCAAAGACCTACGTCAGATCTGGCCTGGGACATTGCTGGTCAACCGGGTCAACCGCGCCATTGAGGATCTTGCACAGGATATAGACGCAGGATTGGCCGATGTCGCTCCGGTGGGGCGCTGGGCACTGGCCAACCCAGGGCTAGTCCAGCGCCTGCGTGACGGGCGTCCGCTGAACACGGCCGATCCTGATACTTTCTATGGCGGCGACGCAAAAGGCTATACCGATTACCCAGCTTAGATATTCCTGATCGGCTCGACAAAAATCTGGCCGGATGAGTTCACCCGCAGGCTGACGGTAAACGGCAGGTCCGGCGCATCGGCACGCTCAGCCGCCAGCAAGCCCGACAATTCAAAGCGCAAGGCAATCACATCGCGCCGCTCGGACGAGACGGCAATGCGGCACTGGCGCAAACGAGGCTCGTATTGGCTGACCTGGCGCAAGATCGTTTCAGATAAAGCCTCGGGCGTACCAACCGAGAACGAGCCTGCGATATTGCTCATGTCGGACAATCCATATTGGGCGTCAATCGGCACGGACCCTGCTCGGGTATTGAGTAGGCGCACCAGGTACCGCACGATAGATGCAAGCACCTGTCGGTCTGTCGACATGCCAGCCGACAGGCCAGGATCTTCGAGATCGGTCAGGCGCTCCAGCAGACGAATCTGACTCATCGCATCCCCCTTGATGACACCATCATAGCCAGTCAAACCGTGATCTTACCTGCTTGAGCAGCCTTCGGGGTTCTCTTGACACCTATCCCATGCTTCGTGCAACATCCTTGGGTTAACTGTCTTTGATCACACCCATGGCCACCAGCTTCAATCGGTTTTATGCTACCGAACTTGCCCACCTGCGCACCCATTCACTGGAGTTCGCCCAGGCGAATCCGGCTGTCGCACCGATGCTGGGTTCCGTGTCCACCGACCCCGATATCGAACGCCTGCTCGAGGGCGTGGCCTTTCTGAATGGCCTGACCCGCCAGAAACTGGACGACGAATTCCCTGAAATCGTCCAGGAACTCGCCAGCGTTCTGGTGCCTCAATTCCTGCGGCCCCTACCGGCCACCTCCATGGTGGCCTTCAGCCCCAAGGCCCAGCTCA